>DAQQ01000007.1:0-1528 GCA_002508465.1 Methanosarcina sp. UBA7
CAAAAATCACTAGATTTGGGAATCGAGTCAGAAAGTGTAAACCCTAATAATAAATGGATAGGATTTTGTAGAGATATTTCAAAGAGATGAGGAATTGTAACTTGTAACTCTCTATCGAAATTCTCATAATATATTATAAACTTTGAAGTGCTTTTTTGAATACTGTACCCTAAGTAGAAATATTATACTCTCGTACTTCTAACACCAATAGAATATTAGTTTTGATATTTGCTTATATAAAGAACAACACGCGACAGAACGGATAAGCTTCAAACCGCAAGTGCCTGTAAATATATAGATTACATTAAAATAGAAGATGAATTGAATACGGTTAAGTAACGGGATAAAGTTTACATCTGCAGAATGAAAAAGTAAGGATTGGAAGCAATCATCTGTCCTTACTGGTGTGTAACTATGTCTCCTCCCATCGGAAAAGAGACTTTAACGGTGAATTCGAATGAAAAAAAATCTTATGGATATTCTGGCCTGCCCTATATGTAAGGGCGATCTGATTTTGAACGTTGTAGAAGAAAATGAAGAAGAGGTCATATCCGGAACTCTCTACTGCCCTGTATGCAAAGAGCACTATCCCATCGATGAGGGGATCCCAAACTTGCTTCCTCCTGACCTTAGAAACTGATATGAGGGTTAAACTTGCAGCAGACATTCCAGAATGTTATTATCAACAGACAGGAAATAAACTCAATTGAGTTTGAAAAAGAAAGCGTTGAGATTTCTCTTTCTCCGGGTGGAGAAGAAACCTTTGAAATTCTGATTACAAACTACGGGTCACCTACGCATATTCATTTTTCGGTAAGTGATGAACTAAAAGGTCAGATCGTTTTTCTGAGGGACAATCCATATGTGCTTCAGAAAGAATATATTTCTGTAGTTGCAAGAATCCCGCAAGAAGGCAGGGTGCTTACAAAAGGGCAGATCTATATCACAGCAGGTTACGGCTCAAGAAAGAAGGGTTTTCCTGTCCAGCTTGGAAAAATTGATTCAAAGCCGCAGGAACGCCCCGAAGATGAGTCCTATATAGGGAATCAGGAAGAAAAATTGATTTCTCAAAGATCCTCAGTTACACTACCTGTAAAGAAGCTTTCTCACTCTAGATCAGAAAAAGGATTTGGCGAATTTTCATCTTTTATCCGTAGAAGCTTTACAGGAAGCTTTTCAGCCACAGAAAGAAAGATTCCCAAAAATGTAAGTGAAAACGAAAAATTACCTCTGAATATTGCTTTTGGAGGCTTTTTGCTACTTGTATGCTTATTCTTCCTCTACTTTATACTGCCATCGAGCCTTCAGTTTGAAGTCAGCTTTGCCCAGTCACTTTTGTTTTCAATACTATTTGTGACCTGTATGATATATATTCTGCTAAAAATTGCAGAAGAGAGTTAAATCCTTTAGCAGCGATTAAGGGCTAATCCCAGTCAATTAATACTCTTCAAAAATGTGTTCAAATTATTGTATTCTGGTAGATAAAGACTATCAGAAAGAACACATAATCCCACATTCCGCAGTATTT
>DAQQ01000007.1:1631-12299 GCA_002508465.1 Methanosarcina sp. UBA7
AAATTTACTGCGGAAAGTGGGCATAATTGTCCTTTATGTGGCTTATCTATTGATCATTGATCTTAACTCTTCTTAATGATACTCAGTTAGGGCTACAGTGTGACCATAAACTCGGAAGATACCTCTCAATTCAGTGTGAAGAGTAATCACAAGAACTACAGTTTTAAACTTGAGATTTAGATTTATTTTGAACCTGATATTTAGATTTATTTTGAGCCTGATAATCCTCAATTCAGCAGATTCAGGCCTTAAAATTAACTTCTGAACCCTATGAGAATTGGCTTCAGGTGCGTAAGTAAGGGTTCATCTGGTTTGGAGCTGAGAAGTGCACGGCAAAGTACACATCAAATATTCGTAATTACGGAATCATCTGAAGAGTAGGAAAAATGTGCTTTTCGGTATCTGATTCTCCCTCACTCCAGATTTTTAAGTATATATTCACTTTACGAATTTATTTATAAAATCTATTCGTTCAGGTCTATTCTCTTACTTTCACTTCTTATTTGAGCCTGTTCATTTTTAGAAGTTGGGAGTAATTTTTATATCATGAAGATATTGGTATTGTGTTCGTACAAGAGGATTAATGACAGATTTCTTATACATTGCTAATTTGATTATTTCCTGTCTAACTCCGCGTAATATTCTTTAGTAGTCTGAAATCACTATTAGGAAAAACTAGTGAGGAAGCTTATCCATGAAGTATATCATAGTTACCGGTGGGGTGATGAGCGGGCTTGGAAAAGGCATTACCATCGCATCCATTGGAAGAAACCTTAAAAACAAAGGTTATAAAGTTACGGCTATCAAGATCGACCCTTACATCAATATTGATGCAGGCACCATGAGCCCTTACCAGCATGGGGAAGTTTTTGTGCTCAAGGACGGAGGTGAAGTTGACCTGGATCTTGGGAATTACGAGCGGTTCCTTGATACTGAGCTTACAAGGGACCATAACCTTACCACAGGCAAGATTTACTTAGAAGTAATTTCCAAAGAGAGGAGAGGAGACTACCTTGGAAAGACCGTTCAGATTATTCCCCATGTCACAAACGAGATAAAAAGCAGGATCAGAAAGGTTGCAGCCCGGAGTGGCGCTGATGTCTGTCTTATTGAAATCGGAGGGACTGTTGGGGACATTGAGAGCATGCCTTTCCTTGAGGCTGTACGCCAGATGCATAGAGAAGAGCCTTCCGAAAATATTGTATTTATACACGTGACCCTGGCTATGGAAGACCTTCAGGGGGAGCAAAAAACCAAGCCTTCGCAGCATTCCGTAAAGGAACTTCGTGCCCTTGGGCTCAGTCCTGAAGTAATCGTTGTAAGATCAAAGTCTCCTCTTCAGGAAAGTGCCAAAGAGAAAATTGCTCTCTTTTGTGATGTTCCTCAGGAATTAGTGATAAGCGCTCATGACGCCAATGATATTTATGAAGTACCTCTTGAGATAGAAGAGCAAGGATTGACCACTCAGCTCATGAAACACCTGCAACTGGAATCCAGTGTCGAAAACGGCGCGTGGAAAGAGATGGTAGCAAGGATGAAATCTACAACTGACACGGTCAAACTGGCAATTGTCGGAAAATATACTAATCTTGAGGACTCTTACCTCAGCATCCTTGAGGCTGTGAAACACGGAGGAATTGATAATGGATGCCATGTTGAAGTCAATATGGTTGAAGCCGAAATCCTGGAAGAAAATTCAGCCGAGATTGAGAAGCTGATACAGTATGATGGAATTCTTATTCCGGGAGGCTTTGGCGGGCGCGGCACAGAAGGCAAAATGACAGCAATTAAGTTTGCCAGGGAAAACGATATTCCTTTCCTTGGAATCTGCCTGGGCATGCAGCTTGCAGTCATCGAGTTTGCCAGAAATGTGGCTAAACTGGGAGGGGCAAACAGTACGGAATTTGACGAAGATACCCCTTACCCTGTGATTGATCTCCTGCCTGAGCAAACCAGTGTTGCAGACATGGGTGGAACCATGCGTCTTGGGGACTATGAGGCTATCCTTAAAGAAGGCTCTATTGCCTCTAAAATCTACGGGACTAATTACATTGTCGAGCGCCACCGCCATAGGTATGAGGTTAACCCGGAGTTTGTTGACAGGCTTGAGTCTTACGGCATTATTTTTTCCGGTAAAAATAAGAACAGGATGGAAATTGCCGAAATTCCTGGCAAGCGTTTCTTCTTTGGTTCTCAGTTCCATCCCGAATTCAGGTCAAGGCCTGGAAGACCGTCTCCTCCGTTCAATGGTCTCGTCGCGGCAATGTGCAAATACAGAAAGGAAAGATAAGGACGGTAAAGTACAGGAAAAGAGAAGGACGATAAAGCAGGCAGAGGTTATTCTAGGGAGATTCATCACTTTTAAATCCTTTTTAACTCCCTTTTTCCTGAAGATTATAATCGTATAGGAGAAGTTCAAACCTTTAATCTAACCTGACACTCTGCCAACAAGATTTATCCGGTGGGAAACTGATAAATACTTTTAAAATTGAAAAAGGTAGATTATGCGACATCTATTGAGGCATCTTATAGAAATAATGCTTTTACAGATATCGCAACTTCATCAAAATCTATGAAGGTACTTATTATGGCAATGTCTAAAAAAGATCTGGATAAGAAGAGAAGCGCTAAGAGAGAAAAGCTTGAGGAGCTTGAAAAACAGGCTTCTGCAGGCAGCAAGGACGCCAAGAAGAAGCTTGCAAAAGAAAAGAAGAAAAAATAATTCTTTCTATAATTCATTGTGAAGTGTTTCTTTTCTATATAGCGTGTGAGAAGATCCGGGGACTATTCACCCCGATCGACACCAATTTTTTTTCAAGATTGTACAAAAAGTGCTATGAAATTACGTTACTTATCTCAAAATCGTTACATCTCAAATTTTTACATATTAGATTTTATTGTCACTTGTTTTTCTTTGTTTTCATGGACTTTTCCCATCATTTCACAGTTTGATTATTCTTCAAAAAACTATTCAGTATAACATCTTATAAAGGCGTTGGGAAGCGCTAATTAAGACTAAAACTTAAAATGAAATAAAATTAAATAGAGTCAATAGTTACATAACCTCATCAATTGAGTACGTTAAGTCCTTGTTTAAGATCCATTACTTAAGTCAATTGATTATTCCATTTTTAAGTCAATATCTTAAACTGTAACTGAATGGTTAACAAGCAGGTAAGACAGCGAGTACAAGTTACTGGTATGCTCCGCGAGTAATTAATATAGAAATAGAGTAAAGTGATGTCCAGAAAGTTGAGCTCGCCTCAAGAAAAAAACTATATAAAGAGTTGATACCACGATCGAGCTGATAATTAAAGCCTTCTGGCTGATGCTTCCGGCATACCTTCCCAATCCTTTTGCAGCCGTTTTCGGCGGCGGAAAACCAATTGACGGAGGCAGGACTTTAAAGGACGGAAGAAGGATTATAGGAGATGGAAAAACCTACAGAGGACTTTTTTCAGGCATTTTTTTCGGAGTGCTTGCAGGTAGTATCCAGATCTGGCTGAGTTCAAAAGGCTTCGAGATTCTGGGAGTCGAGATGCCAGCCTTCGGCCCAAATTATACTGAGGCTTTCAAAGTTGTTCTTGCCCTTGCCTGCGGCTCGCTTTTCGGGGACATGTTCAAGAGCTTCTTCAAGCGCAGGATGGGTATGAAAAGGGGGGCTCCGCTTCCACTTGTAGATCAGCTGGACTTCGTAATCGGAGCCTGGGTTTTTGTATACCTTACAGCCCCTGAATGGTTTGTAAGCAATTTTACGCCCTCGATAATGATAATCATCCTTATAGCGACACCTCTGCTGCATCTTACAACAAACATAATCGGATACGTTACAGGTATAAAGAAAGAACCGTGGTAAACTTACGAACATATATAACTTATACAGTCTTATTGAATTTGTACACTTAATAATATAAATTTAATACTTTATCAGGTAACATTTAATCGAAAATAGCTAATAAGGCTGCAAACCGGTGAGACCATGAACAAATCGGAAACCAAAAATGAGTTAGAAACACAAAAACAGGAATTGATCGCAGCCCTTAAGGCTTGCGGAGCTATCCGCTACGGAAATTTCACGCTTGCCTCGGGAAAAAGGAGTAAGTATTACATAGATATCAAAAAAGCAAGTACTGACCCTAAAACCCTGAAACTTATAGCACGACAGGCAGCATTCAGGATAAAACAGATGGATGTGAACATAGTAGCAGGGGTAGAACTTGGAGGTGTACCTCTTGCGACTGCAGCTTCCATAGAAACCGAACTTCCCCTGCTTATAGTCAGGAAAGCTATAAAGGACTACGGTACTAAGAGCAGGTTTGTAGGTGACATTGAACCGGAAGACAGACTTGTAATGCTAGAAGACGTAACTACAAGCGGAGGTTCGGTCAGGAACGCAATTGAGGTTGTCAGGGAAACCGGAGCAAGTGTCAAATACGTAATCAGTGTCGTGGACAGAGAAGAAGGAGCAGCCGAAAACTTAAAAGAGGTAGATGTGGAACTTGTTCCTCTTGTGAGTGCAAGCGATCTCTTAAAGTAAGGAAAGTGCAAGAGCACGTTCCTGCATGGAAGTTTCAGATTTTACCTTCAAATCCATCAATTGCTGCAGGAAGGCACTCAAGAACGTTAGCAAAACCGGAGTGATGAAGGTTCAGTACCACTGCAGCAATAACTTCTTCACGAGCTGCACCCTCGCTTTTTGCCATCATTGCATGCATCTGTACGCCTCTTGGATTTCGATTTGCAGTCTGGATAGCTATGTTGATCAACTGCTTTGTTTTGGCATCAAGGCCCTTTAATGCTTTCTGGGCTTCAATAAGGTCATTAAAACGTGCTGCTACTTCCGGACATTCTTTTTGGAAGACTTCATATGGATTTTGGTTCGTACTTTCATCTCCTGAAAGAATCTAATCATTATTACTTTATAAAAATTAGGTTTTTTATCTAAAAGAAAGTACATGTTTTCACCTTCCTAAGAAAAACCGGGTATTCGGTTCGGAGAAAATGAATTTTTATCATTGGATAAACTGGAGTAAAAATGTGAAATCGATCTCAAAAAGGAAAATTATTAGTTGGATTTAAAGCCTGACAATGACAAGATATTTATTAGAAGAAATAGAGAATTAGGAAGTCCTTCAGTACATTCCTTATTAAATGTATTTGGTTAAATTGCCAACAAATTATCAATAAAAAGAGACAGCTGTATAAAGCAGCATTGAAAGGTTTTGAGGACTGAAATTCATTACCTTTTTCTTATCTCATCTATTTCACCTTATATCAGTACATATTGAAACCATACTTATACTTGAATGTAAAAGGAATCTTTTTAAAACAGGAGAATAAAAATGAAAATTTTGCTTATCGGCGGAGGCGGAAGGGAACATGCAGTCGCCGAAGGAATTAAGAAAAGCAAGCATAATCCTTCTCTTTATGCGTTAATGGCGAAAAAAAACCCCGGAATTGCTGCCCTCTGTGAGGACTTTCTCCTTGAGAAGGAAACCGAAGTTGAAAAAGTAGTTGAGTATGCAAAAGCCAGAAATGTCGAAATAGTTTTTGTAGGCCCTGAAGCCCCTCTTGCAGCAGGAGTAGCAGACGCCCTCTGGAAAGCCGGAATTCCGGTCGTAGGGCCTAAAAAAGCTTGTGCAATTATAGAGTTTGACAAGGCCTGGGCAAGAAATTTCATGAAAAAATACGGAATAGAAGGCTGCCCTGCCTATGAAGTTTTCACAGAGGAAAAACCTGCACATGCTTTCATAGAAAAACTGGGCGACGTAGCAGTCAAACCATCAGGCCTGACAGGAGGAAAAGGCGTAAAAGTTATGGGAGACCAGCTCCCTGACCTTGAGGCTGCCAAAGCCTACACAAGTGAGCTGCTTGAGAAAGGAGCTGTGGTCATAGAGGAACGTTTTATCGGAGAGGAGTTTACACTTCAAGCCTTTGTAGATGGAAAAAGCCTTGTTTTCTTCCCTGCAGTGCAGGATCACAAAAGAGCCTATGAAGGAGATCTCGGACCCAATACAGGCGGT
Source organism: Methanosarcina sp. UBA7 (assembly GCA_002508465.1). Classification (GTDB taxonomy): domain Archaea; phylum Halobacteriota; class Methanosarcinia; order Methanosarcinales; family Methanosarcinaceae; genus Methanosarcina. Next base: position 7,655 of record DAQQ01000007.1, read on the forward strand.
ATGGGTTCATATACTGATGCCGGGGAAATCCTGCCTTTTATGCTCCCTGAAGATCTTGAGAAGGCAAAGAAGATCATGCAGGATACCGTAAATGCACTTTCCGAGGAAACCGGGACCGGGTATCAGGGTATTCTTTACGGACAGTTTATCCTTACAGCCAGCGGCCCCAAAGTAGTGGAGTTCAATGCTCGGTTCGGTGACCCCGAAGCCATGAATGTGATTCCCCTCCTTGAAACCGACTTCGTGGAAATTATGTCTGCTGTAGTTAAAGGGACACTGGGAAACTTGCCTGTAAGCTTCAGTAAAAAAGCAACTGTCTGTAAGTATGCTGTTCCTGCCGGCTACCCTGAAAATCCTGAAAAAGACAGCGAAGTAACAGTAGGAGATATAGGGAAAGCTTCCATTTATTATGCCAGTGTTTATGAAAAAGAAGGAAAAGTTTACACAACCAGCTCCCGTGCCATTGCAGTTGTCGGGATTGATGAAACCATAGCTGCAGCCGAAAAGATTGCCCAGAATGCCCTTGAAAATCTCCAAGGCAAGCTATTTTTCCGGAAAGACATTGGGACTGCCGCTCTTATCCAGAAGAGAATTGACCATATGAAGGAACTTAGAGGCTAATTGCCGAAAGGTTAACTGCTGAAAATAAGGCTATTACCTGACCTGTCACTGCAAAAGTACGGCGTGCAAATAAGTACTATGCAGTAATATAAATTAAAGTTCAACCAGAAAGAAGTAAGTTCAGTTAAAAAAGAGAAACTCAGCTTGAATGAAGTAAGTTCGGCTTGAATGAAGTAAGTTCGGCTTGAATGAAGTAAGTTCAGCTTGAATGAATCAAGTTCAGCTTGAATGAAGCAAGTTCAGCTTGAATAGAGCAAATTCAGCCTGAACGGAGTAAATTCAGCTAGAGTAAGTCGGGGTTGAAGTGATGAAGAAGGATGTACTTTCGATAACTGATCTGTCCAGAGAAGAGATTTATGAACTCCTTGAATCTGCCATGGACCTGAAAGAAAAACGCAAAGCTGGAGAACCTACAGAGTACCTGAAAAACAAAAGCCTGGGAATGATTTTTGAGAAATCTTCTACAAGAACCAGGGTGTCTTTTGAAGTTGCAATGACTGATTTCGGAGGACATGCCCTTTACCTGAATTCAAGAGATATCCAGGTAGGAAGAGGCGAGACCATTGAGGATACTGCGCGAACTCTTTCAGGCTACCTTCACGGAATTATGGCCAGAGTTATGAGCCACGAGACGGTAAAAAAACTGGCCGAATATTCAACCATACCCGTGATCAATGCGCTTTCGGACAGGGAGCACCCCTGCCAGATCCTTGGTGATTTCATGACCATACTGGAATACAAGGACAAATTCGAAGGCCTGAAATTCGCCTGGGTAGGGGACGGAAACAACGTCTGTAATTCAGCCCTGCTAGGCTCGGCAATTATGGGAATGGAGTTTGCCGTTGCCTGTCCTAAAGGATACGAGCCGAAAGCCGAATTCCTTGAAAAAGCAAAAGCCCTCGGAGGAAAGTTTACAGTTACGGATGACCCGAAAGCTGCCGTAAAAGATGCTGATATCATTTATACTGATGTCTGGGTCTCCATGGGCGATGAAGCCGAACAGGAGAAACGCCTGAAGGACTTTGCTATTTTCCAGGTCAATACCGAACTCCTTGGAGTTGCAAAACCGGATGTAATAGTTATGCACTGCCTGCCAGCCCGTAGAGGCCTTGAGATTACGGATGAAGTTATGGACGGCCCGAATTCCGTAATTTTTGAAGAGGCTGAAAACCGTCTGCACGCACAAAAAGCCCTTATCCTGAAATTGATGAGATGAAAATTTCATCAATTCCAACCTACTTTATATACTTTATAAGTGCCAGAACTTCTTTTGAGTCCTGTGTTCAGAGTTTCAGTTTAAATCTGTTTGAACTCTTTTCCTAAAGAGGAAATTATTAAAAAAGTTCAGGCAAATTTCGCCCTCCGAGCAGGCTTTCAAGGAAAAAGTATAAGAACAAAGAGCACTACTATTGCTCCTGCAACATAAGCTACATCGTGCGAGAGTTGCCCAGCCAGGTCAAAGGCGCTGGATTCAGAGTCCAGTTTCGTAGGAATTCGTGCGTTCGAATCGCACCTCTCGCACTAAAACTCTTTTTGGTTCAATAAAGTCTTCGGGAAATGGACTTCTAAATGATTTTGTTACTTTTTTATTACCTATTCTCATGATTTTTGGTTATGTCAATAAGTTATTGAAAATTGTAATCAAAAGACTCATTTTATATGTTTTCAAAAATGAAGATGTACTTGTTTTTCATATTTGATCAATAAGTCATGGACACGAATTGATTTTTGTAGACAAATTAATATTCACTAAATTTTGCTACTGAAGTAACAAAAATCAAAAATTAATTTGAGAATATTTATATATGTTAACAGATTAACAATTTTACTGTTAGAGTTTATAAATAATATTTACTAAAGATAATTTAAAAAAGAAATATATGTCCACTGTCTTGCACGAACAAATAAGAAAGATGATTAAGAATAAAATGGAGAGTGAGGATTCATATCTACATCTTTTCTTTGCTCATTTTTTATAATATTGATGGCTCTATAGTAATCTAAATATTCTTAAAATATCTTCTGGGGCACAGAGCAAATGAAGAAAGCAAAAGCTCCTCTCAATTTAACAATTAAAGTATAACTTTGAAGGTCTATATTATGGATCTGATCTTTGATAAAAATCAAATCTTCCGCTTACTACCCAAGCTTAGTATGGGTCAGGCACGGGATAAAGCTCTGGATAAAAGGACAAACGCCTTTAAGACTCTTGCAGGAATCAAACTTAACAATTTAGCTGCAGTAATTAAACGCCCGAAGCAAGAGGAAATTCTGGTCAGCGATCCGGTGTTGCGATATGAACCGTTTTGGTATATTTCATGTAAGATGCACTACAAGTACGACCGCACACGCAGTTACAACGTCTCAGATCTCGCCCCAGAAGTTCAGAGTGTGACAATTGATGGAAATGATTATACCGTAACGACTAAGCAGCGGCAGTTCACTATTAAAGGGATTGAGCACTGTATTGAGAACGCCAGTACCATAGATACATTCAATGCGATTAATAGACAAAAGCAGGATTTTAAGAAATATGTGCAGTTTGATAAGGAGTCAATTAGTGATTTCTCCCAACTTTCCAATGACGGAGGCCTAATTGTGGAGCCGGAAATGTGTGAGAGCGCGGTAGTGAATGCAGTCGTAGAGTCATTACGTCGTTTATTCCATGCTGATACTGCTGATACAATCCTAGAGGAAAAGGTGGATTTCGAAAGTGTGGATCTCTATTTCCGACCTATCTATATCTTCGAGTACACATGGGAGACAAGAGGCAATAAGTCGATGGCGGAGATCGATGGCTTAACTGGAGACGTTAACTTTGAGTGCGTTACATTACGTAAAAAGGTTGAGAAGCTAATGAATCGTGATCTTCTCTTCGATATAAGTGCAGATGCAGCTAATTTGTTAATCCCAGGAAGTGGTATCCCTGTTAGAGTTTTTAAAGAATTGAAAAAAATTTAAAAACCTATTTTGTAGGACAAGGAAAAAGAAAATTTCGAATTTTGGGCTCAATTTCATAATCTTATATAAACTTTTTTATTCTAATTATGTTACCAAGATCTTTTTGTACTGCTATAGGGAAAATTACTTTAGTATAACACCTTTTAAGTTAATACTTCTTTAGGAATAGTTAATTAATAACTTCAAGTTTTTACTGTTGGAATAACTGTATAATTCCATTTTCCCAAATACTCATCAAAGACAATTTTCATATTTTCTTTGAATTTTTCACTTACTTTTCTTCCCTTTTCATAGACTTTATCCTTAATAGTCGAAAACACTTTCAGTCCAGTTGATGTATGAGTCTTATCTACAAAGCTTTTAACCACATCAATACTGCTGAAAACAACACCTTTACATGCACTTGTTATGTGACAGAATAACCTGTGCTCTATAGGGTTATATTTCGAAGTATATGGTGGATAATGAGCTAATCTAATTTCAATCCCTATTTTATCAGCTAGCCTTTGTAGATCTTCCTTAAAAATATAATGCCTACTTGAGTTACTTCCACCACTATCGGCTAAGATTAAAATGCTATTTGCATTAGGGTAATTTTCCTTACCGTAGTTTTCCCACCAGTCTTTAATGCAGTCACAACAGAACTCACTCGTATCTTTACTGGTTCCTAAAGTGATGTATCCTTCGTTACGTTTCAGGTCATATATACCATGTGGAATTACAACACCATCTGAAAATGTATTGAAATCGTGGTCATATACCTTTACCGTCTGAGTACAATGGACTTTACCATCACGGTAGAAATTACCGATGACTTCTTTTTTTTACATCTATACTGATAATCGGATTCTGGCTATTTGAGTACTCTTCTTTGAGCTTATTAATCTTCTCAAATTGCTCATTTCTGCCTTTACAACCTTTCATTGTAACAGCTTTTTGCATTTTTCTCTTTACAAAACCATGTTCTTTAAAAGCTGTTTTACTACATGGGGACTTATATTCATGCCTTTTGCTTCAAAAGCCTTTGAAATTTCCTTGAAGCTAAGGAATGACAAAAGAATAA
>DAQQ01000275.1:0-4675 GCA_002508465.1 Methanosarcina sp. UBA7
CCCTCAGAAAGTGAAAGCTATTTTTTAAACTCCCTTGACCCCTTGATTAAGTTTTTGAGTTTTTTAAGTAGGTTAATATTTACAACCGGTTAGCCTTGTATTAAATCAGTTCGTTGACATGAGCTAGTTTATTTACAATGGACAGTTTACGAATAATTTATAATGTCGACTGCTGAATCATTCGCAACAAACAGATTTATAAATTGCTTATCTTAATGGGTGTAAGAGGCGCTCTTATGATTGAAATGAAATTACACGGTACATACAATATCTATTATGCAATTCTTGGCATGCGAAACCCTATGAACTCCTGGCACCTAATGGACAGCAGCAAGCCTGATGAGGCAGGAAACTGTACGCTTGGAGAAAAGGACCTGAACCTGGCCCAGCGCCTGACCCTTGCAGGGAACGAGCACGGAAAGTTTTTAAGGTTCATTACGGTCTGTTTTGACCTTACAGCCCCGATTTACTGGTGGAAAGAATTTGATACCTACAAATTCGCAGAAAAGAACTCCACGTCAACTATGCACAAACTGACAAGCAGAGAGCTTACTTCTGATGATTTTTCTTTCGATACCCTGACAGAGTACAGAAATGACCAGATCCGACACCTGAACGACCTTATTAAAGAATACAAATCCCACGACGGAGATAGTGAAGAAGACAACGCATACCGAAAATCGATTTTCAGAGAACTCGTCCAGGACCTGCCAAGCGCATTTATGCAGAAAAGAACCGTAATAACCAATTACGCTGAACTCCGCAACATTTACTTCCAGCGCCGCAATCACAAGCTTGATGAGTGGAGGGAGTTTTGTACCTGGATGAAAGAGACTCTGCCGTATGCAGAAGAGCTTATCTGCGTGGAAAAGACGGAATAAAAGGAATTTCACCAGAAATAATCTTTTTCAGCCTCTCTGCTGGAAATAGATTGGTTTTTGAACCTTTGCTGAGAATAAATTTGATTTTAGAACCCCAGGCACTCACCGGTCGTGCAGCCACGACCGGCTTTTCCCAAAATTAAATTAAAAATTTGAAAATTTGTTTTTTCAAATTTTATATTTCAGATACTTGTCTTTTTTTCACAAGTTAAGACGTTAGTTCCAGATTCTGATTTAATTTTTACGTCTTCAATATTATTTTTATTGTTATATTCTCTTTAAATTTATTAATTATGAAATCCAATAAAGATCAGTGATCTTTTTGAAATACTCTTCTCTCGATTTTCAGATTACCCAATCCTCAGAAGCATCTTCCCATAAATATCGTGCCTCGATTCTGGAGGATGGAAACGTTGTAGTAAGCAATGATTTTGAATTCAGGCAAGACCTGAGACTATCCCAGATACTTGACAGAATAGAGAAAAAGGTCATCAAAGGTCCTGAAAAGCCAGAGACTCAAAAAGAAAAGGCAGAGTTACAGGAAGAAGACGAGAGAGAAAAGCCGCATATCGAATTTGGGAAAATGCTTTACAGCAGGGTATTTTCCGGTCAACTTGGCGAGTATTTCAACAAATCCATACAGGAAGTCCAGGAAAATAGTAGTGGACTCAGGATTTCGCTCAGGTTTGGAGAAGATGTTCCGGAAATTTCCGCTCTGCCCTGGGAATATCTGCACGACGCCGAAGATTTTCTGATTAGAAGAAGAAACATCCTGATTTCAAGACTACCAGCAGGCGTGAAGAAGAAAAAGCTTGAACCTCTTGATTCCGTACTCAGGATGCTGGTAATCATTTCCGGCCCTGATGATCCCAGGATTTCTCCTTTGAACACGGAAAAAGAACAGGAAATTATTCTTGAAGCCGTGGACAAACTTCAAAGAGATCAGAAAATAAAAGTGGATTTTACTGAAGATGCAACCTTTGAAAATGTCGAAGGCTACCTGAATGAACAGGATTACCATATTATCCATTTCACAGGTCACGGGATCAGTATAGATGGCAAAGGGCATCTTGTTTTTGAAAACGAAGCTCAAAAAGCAAGGCTCATTGACAACAAAACTCTTTCCTATCTTTTTTCCGAAAGAGGCATCCGGCTTGTGGTGCTCAGTTCCTGTGAATCCGCCAAAGGTTCGAATAAAAAAGCTTTTGGGGATCTGGCCAGCATGCTTTCCAAAAAGGGAATTCCTGCTGTTGTGGCAATGCAATATTCCGTACTTGATGACGTTGCTACAAAGTTTGCGTACAATTTTTACAGAGCAATTGCAAGCGGAAAACCTGTTGACCTCGCTTTAAAAGAAGCCAGACTCGTGATGAAGAACCTGGAAAACGGTAACGGGTTTGACTTTGCAACGCCTGTACTTTATCTTTCGGACTGCAATTGCGTTAATGTAGAGAATTTAAAGCCTGAACCTTCCGAATTCGTTTTTAAACCTATGATGATGCCGGATTTGCAGGTNNATGGAAAAAGGTTTTGTTGCCAGGAGAAAAGAACTCAGGCTTCTTGAAAAAGGTTTCAAGTCCGATGTAAAGCGGGCTGCAATCATTCACGGTTTTGGCGGGATTGGGAAAACCGTACTTGCAACTCGATTTGCATTGAAAATGGGCTATTATTTCGAAGGCACTCTGGGAATAAAATTTACTCCTACAACCAGGCCGGAAGATGTCCTGAACAAGTTCAATAGTTTTTTGCTGATGAAAGGGAGACCTGAACTGAACCAGATCCTGAACCAGCAAGTTCCTCTTGAAGTTAAAACTTCTTTACTGGTAAACATACTAAATCAGATAAGATTCTTGGTCATTTTCGATAACTTTGAAGATTGCCTGAACGAGGAAAGAAACAACATAGAAAACCTTGAACTTAAATCTTTCATCCAGCATCTCCTTAACAACACAACCAGAAACACAAAATTCCTCATCACAACTCGCTATGACTTTGATCCGCTTGAAGGCAGGCTTGCTTCCGGAATTGAACATATTTCTCTTCCTGAACTTCGTTTTCCTCAAACAAATTGGCTCATGAACAATTTTACGGAATTAGCAGATCTGGGAATTCAGAAGAAAAAGGAGATATATGATGTTATTGGCGGCCATCCCTGGACGATAGGCCAGTTTGCAAAACATGCCGCTGTTCAGGGAGTAGACGATTTACTGCTAGATTTGTCACCTCTGAAAAAAGATCTTATTGAGTTTACCTTGCTGGATAAGTCTTTTTCCAAACTGGATGAGGACGCCAAAAAACTGCTCCTCTGCGCCTCAATCTACGAAGAAGCTGTTCCTGTTGAAGCATTGTCATGGATTATAGGAAATGAGAAAGATCAAAGTCTTCCTGTTGGAGAATCTTTAAATAAACTCCTCCAATGGGGTCTCATTTCAAAAGAACAAGAGTACGATAAGAGCGTCTACTCACTACACACAATTGTGAAAGATTTCTCACAGAAAAAACTGGAAGAAGACGGACTGGACAAAAAAGAGCTTCTTATTAGAGCTGCCAGATACTATGAAAATTTGGTTACGCAATCCAAAAACCTCTGGGATTATTTAAAAGCACGCAACTATTATTTCCAGGCAGAAAATTGGGAAAGTGCAAATGAAATTGTAGGAAAGACTTTAGAGGTTTTGATCCGATGGGGATATATTGGACTTGCAATGGACCTATTAAACGAATCAATACGCACAACATCAGGAGACGCGAAAACAGATGTTCAGTATGTCCTTGCAAAGATTTACCATCTTCTCGGAGATTTAAGTACAGCGTTAAAAAAATATAATAATGTTAGAGCTAAATATGAGGAAAGTGGGAACAATCTGGGGATTACGGTTGTACTTCAGGCAATTGGAATGATTCTTGAGGATCAGGGTAACTACGAAGAAGCTTTGGAAAAGTATGATCAGGCCCTGAAAATTGCAGAAAAGCTGGGGGACAAAAGTAGAATTGCATACTCACTACACCTAATTGGAAATATTCGTTACCTTCAGGGCAACTACAAGGATGCCTTGGAAAAATATAATCAATCTCTGAAGATAAAAGAAGAGCTAGGTGACAAAAGAGGAATTGCAAATTCGCTAGGCCAGCTTGGAAATATTCATAGGGAGCAGGGTAACTGCGAAGAAGCAGTGGAAAAATATAACCAGGCCCTGAAAATGTTTGAAGAGCTGATAGACAAAAGCGGAATTGCAATAACACTGCACCAAATAGGAATGATTCATCAGAAGCAGGGCAACTGCGAAGAAGCAGTGGAAAAATATAATCAATCTCTGAAGATAAAAGAAGAATTAGGAGACAAAAGTGGAATTGCAAAAACATTGCACCAACTTGGAATGATTCATCGAGACCAAGGCAACTACAAAGAAGCCTTAGAAAAATATAACCAGTCGCTGAAAACAAAAGAAGATCTATGGGATAAAAGAGGAATTGCACTAACGCTGCACCAGATTGGAAATGTTCATTACCTTCAGGGCAACTATGAAGAAACCTTGGAAAAATATAAACAATCTATGAAGATAAAAGAAGAGCTAGGTGACAAAAGAGGAATTATATCGACACTAGGGCAGATGGGGAGGATATACGAAGAAAGACGAGAGTATACACTTGCTTTACAAGCTTATTTTACTATCTTTTCTATACTCAAATCACTTAATTCTCCTTATGCTCAACTGGCTGCAAAGGATCTGGCTAAATTGCGAAATAAGATGGGAGAAGAAGAATTTGATGCTGAATTTGAAAGGCTGGTGAAT
>DAQQ01000227.1:0-3059 GCA_002508465.1 Methanosarcina sp. UBA7
GATGACTGTTGTGATAATGCTTCATTTATAAAAAAGAATGGTGGAGACAAGTTCAGTTATGACATGTTGAGTATTCTTTATAATGTGGATAAAATTACATACGGAACTTACGATTCATCACAACTTAACTTAGACAACCTATATACAAAAATTACATTTGATATTTTTTCGGATTTTCTGAAGAACCATTTAATATCCCTTCCAAGGTACTATGATTTCAAGAGTGAGTTTTTTCTCTCAATAAGAAAAGTAGCCGAGTCAATGGAATTTTCTTATCTTTTGAACAAGAGTAAGATTGCATATCCTTATTCTCTTGTTGTCCAGAATAAAGGTCCTTCCACAATGGTTGCTGTTCTCTCCATAGTTGATCTGATGTCTTCCAAAAGTTTTGATGCTTCAGAACTTGGAAAAGCAATAGCTCTTTTTGATATGGCAGATATTGTAGCAATGCTAAATAATGCAGTTAATACATGGAAAAAAGAAATAGTTGAAAGAGACTACAGTAGTCCGGTAATTTCACTGGCTCTGGATAAAAAGCTTATTAAACTTAGTGATTTTGATAATCTTAGCACGGAAATAATAGAAGAAAAGCTGTTACCAGTATCTCAAATGGTAAATGAAGATCTTAACAGAAGATTAATATTAATGGAAGAATTTGCTGAGATTTATAAAATAAAAAGCTTTGATGCTTCTAAATATATTAACAATTATAGAACTTACGCATTCAAAAGTCAAAAAAAGAATAGAGAGATCAGTCAAAGACAGACAGCTTGATTATTTGAAATCATTCATAATTACTCATTTTGTTCTTCTACTCTGGATTTTGTGGTCATGACTGAGACTGCCAAAAATAATAGATCAGTCTTGGAAATATTACCAAAGAGTAGGGAATACCTTATTCTTCCTATTTTTATCATATTTTCTCTTGCTTCAATGATTCTCCTAATCTATTTGATAATTAATCTCCTTCTTTTTACATGAAGCAAGTTTAATCGAGCTTTTTATACTGCGTTGAGTCAGTTAAGACTGGTAATAAGATTTTCTGTTACTCAGGTAGATATTAGCATTGATTTTCATGTCAGAATACTTTCTTTCTTCATATCGGAATACTTTCTTTCTTTTTTAATCTAAACTTCTCCAGACAGTGTATCATATACTCGAAAATTGAGTATGAAAAACACTCTAATGTCTTGTTATCTTTACTTACATGGAGATTTCGAAAGTTTTATAATGGTTATGTCTTATGTATCTTTTAAACATAATAATAAAGAAATTATTAATAATTAATTCTATTAAACCTGTACTTTATGCTATAAAATCGTTCTTAAAAAGAGAAACGATGGAAAAGACTTGCATGTGAAAAACCGGTAATGGGAGTAAGTGCAAGAGTGTATATCCGCAAACCGGCTTCCAAGTATATTTATAAAGCAATTATCCTGGACATATGTTTTATCCTGGACATACATATAAGAATTAGAGCATTGCAGACAATATTGTTCATTTCAAACTTGTCTATACCATATAATTTCATGAGTGACTCTCTGAAATGAAAGTGATTCTAAGTTGAACCTTCTCACGATTTCCGGTTTGTATGTGGACTTTCCCACTGATGATGCCTGGTAAGAGCAATAAGCGGCGTAGATCTTTCTATTGCTAAAAGCGAAATTGTAGGTTTAACAGGTTAATCAGGTTATGGTAAAAGCGTCCTTGGGCTCTCTATAATGAGGCTGCTGCAGGATGATGTGATCCTTAAAGGAGACATTGTCTACCGTGGAAAAAAGCATCCCACGATCCCGAGAAAGCCAATCTTGGACTCCGACTTAAAGAGCCTTGCAGTGAGTATCCATTCGGAACTGACCACCTAGGCCGCTGCACATGTGTAATTTTTGGTGCAAGGATGTCTTTATTAACTGAACTCCTGGTAGTAAGCTCCTCCCTTGTTATGGGTCTTACCATTGGTACTCTTTCCGGATATTATGGGGATGGCTGGATGATAGTTATGCGGGTAATTGATGCCTTTCTAGCTTTTCCCAGCCTTCTGCTAGCCCTCGGCATAGCCGGGTTTTTCGGTGCAGGATTCACAAATATGGTCATAGCTTTTATAGTGGTCGACTGGGCTGGCTATCCCGCCTAGCCAGAAGTTCTGTCATGGCAGTAAAATAACAGGATTATATCAAGGCTGCAAAAGGGCTTGGAACAGCGGATATGCATGTACTCTTGCACCATATGATTCCAAACGTGATATCTTCCCTCATAGTAATGGCAACAATAGGAATGGGATACATTATACTGTCAGCAGCAGGCCTCAATCCTGGGCTTTGGGGTGCAGCCGCCTACTCCGGAATGGAGTTCCATGCTGAATTAAGGAAAAACATACATCCTGTCTGCCCTCATATAATGATCTTTTCAGGACTTTCTATCATGCTTACGGTCCTGGTGTTTAACTACCTTGGAGACGAATTAAGGGGCCTGCTTGACCTGGAGAAATGAAAAACATCGACTGAAACTGTATATTTCAGAGCAGTTACCATGAAAAAATACTCATCAATTAACAGCAGATTTGTTTTAAACACGACAATCAGTGCAATTGCCGGATACAGAGCAAGACTAAACAGCTTCAGTCTAAATGCGTATCTGTTCTTAGGTTACATTTTTCTTATCTCTTTGAGCCTGGGAATCTACGAGGTAATCTTCAATCTATATATCTTAAGGCTCGGGTTCAGGGAGGACTTCCTGGGACTCATGCTCTCACTTGTTTCCATATCTACCGGCCTGTTTGCAATTCCTTCGGCCATGTTTTGCGATAGAGCAGGCCGAAAAAATACATTGTTATTGTCCTGCCTTCTTCTTCTGTTTTCCTTCGCAGTCCTGTACACCACCACTTCAACATTCCTGCTGGCTTTATTTAGCATTCTCTATGGGGTATCCTCGTCGCTAAAAATAGTTACAGCATCTACATTCATGGTTGAAAATTCCACAAGTTATGAAAGAATGCACCTGTTTTCGATGTACTATCTGTTATACACCATAGGCATCATGATAGGAAACTTTGCAGGTGG
>DAQQ01000172.1:0-18312 GCA_002508465.1 Methanosarcina sp. UBA7
ATATAAACAGTAAAACAAAAGTAAAATTGAGAAGAAATGAGAAAAAAGAGAAAAAGAAAAGAGGAAAAGTTTACATGGATTCTGGAGCTGCAATTCCAAGTGTATCAAGCGAGTTTGCAAGCACAATCCTTGCGCAGTTCACGAGAGCCAGTCTTGAAGCCCTGACTTTTTCATCCTCAGCAGCAATTACAGGTACAAAGCGATAGAACTGGTTAAAAGCATCGGCTAGTTCGCGGGCGTAGATTGCAAGTACATGAGGTTTGAGTTCGCGGGCTGCAAGGTCGATTGTGCTGTCAAACAATGCCATTTTCTTAATAAGATCGATTTCGGTATCCTCAACAAGTAGAGAAGGCTCGATTTTTGCAGAGGGATCCCAAGCCGCTTCTTCTTTTGCCTTCTCGAGAATACTGCAGGCACGAGCATGGGAGTACTGAATATAGGGAGCACCTTGCTTCTCAAAGTCCAGAGCTTCTTTCCAGTTGAAAACAGTGGATTTTTCCGGAGAGACTCTTACTATATCGTACCTTACCGCACCAATTCCCACCATTTCAGCAACCTGTTTCTTGAACTCGCAAGAAGTCTCTGGACGGCGTGTTTCTACCTGTTCAAGGGCAGCTTCCGTAACCCTGTCAAAGAGATCATCCGCACTTATGAACTGCCCACGGCGAGTGCTCATTGAACCTTCAGGAAGGGAGACGAACTCGAAGATGACGACCTCAGGTTCCTTGATCCCAATTGCGTTCAGTGTAGCCCTGAGCTGGCCTGAGATCAGCTTATGGTCAGCTCCGAAAACATCGATTATGCGGTCTGCCTGTCCAGCTTTCCATTCATGGTAAGCAAGATCTCTGGTTGTGTAAAGAGAAGTGCCATTTGAACGCTGGATAACAAGGGTTTTTTTAAACCCGTAGTCAGAAAGGTCTACTACAAGAGCTCCTTTGTCTGTTTTAGTCCTTCCGGTTGCCTTGATCCGCTCGACGATATCATGTACTGCGCCGGATTTAAGGAAAGTGGATTCATTGACAAATTTATCATGGACAACATTTAAACGAAGCAGGGTCTCCTTGATTCCGGAAATCGCCAGGGAAACTGCGTTATTGAAACTGTCAATTGTCCTGACATCCCCAGCTTCTACCTTTTCCATAAGGGCATCGATTTCCTTTACATACTCCGGATTTTTATCCAACTCGACATTGGCTTTGACATACACATCAGCAATGGCAGAATCGGGTTTTTTTGAAAGGTCAAGCTCAAAACGTTCACATGCCCAGGAAACTACTGCAATCTGACGGCCCATATCATTGACATAATACTGTACCTCCACATTGTATCCTGCACGCCTGAGAATACGGGCAAGAGTATCTCCGATAATGGAATTTCGGATGTGCCCTACATGTAGGGGGCCATTAGGATTTGCTGAGGTGTGCTCAAGTAAAATTTTATCCTTTGGGACTCCACAGCCAAATTTCTCCTTTTCTTCAAGAACTGTAGTAACCGTTCTGTCCAGATAGAGCCTGCTTGCATGGAAGTTAATGTAAGGGCCAGAAGCACTTACGTTTCCTATGTACGAACTATCAGGAATTTCGACTGCGGAAACGATACGAGTTGCAAGTTCTTTCGGGTTTTGCTTGTACAGACCTGCCAGTCTGAAAGCAGCCCTACTTGCGAGGTCAGCGTAAGAAGAGGTTTCGAAATAAAGTTCGGAATCTTCAATTTCAAGTCCGGCCTTTTGGATAGCGTCTTTTAAGATTGATGTAGCCTGAGCTTTTAATTCCAGGAACAAGATAAATCACCTATAAAAACTACGAAAACAACGGAATAGCCTTAAATTACTGAGTTTAATTCACTAGCTTTAATTTACTAAGTTTAATTTCTAAAGTTTGACTTAATAAATTTAATTGAGCAATTTTAATTCACTAAGTTTAATTGAGCAATTTTAATTCACTAAACTTAATTCACTAAATTAATTCAACTGTATTAGTTTGTTTTTTGATTTAGTTATTTTAATTTACCAATTTTAATCCAGTGATCTAAGGACGGTTTAATTAAAAAAGTATTGGATAAAAATTATTGGTTGAAAAATGTTGGGAGAAGTGGTTGCTAGGAGTCTGGATGAAATCAGACTCCAGTACTGTACCTGAGAATTGCAGCAATGCCTCCAAAAGCGTTCATAAGTTGTGACCCTTCGTCAAAATCAGTAGATACGAAAACAACTTTTGCGTTGCTTTTGTCAGCAAGGGCTGAAAGCTCGTCAACAATGTCAGTAACATCCGTAACTTCAAGGGAAGCTCCGCAGTTTGGACAGTTACCCGCTGTAGGAGCAGATTCTCCGGGTTTCCATCGTCGTGTCCACTTATTTTCATATCCGCAAACACTGCAATTAGTGGTTACCCTTTCAGCCCGCAGATCTTCGGAAAGCAGAAGCATGTCCACAGCATTGATTTCAAGGTTTGCCCTAACCTGTGTTTCTCCATAGGCTACTTTGCCTGAGTCGGAGATAAGTTCTTTGAAGAAAGCCCTGACAGCGTTCTTCTCCCCCATGAGCTCAAGGTCCTGTAACTCATCTCCGGCAGCATTCACAAGTTCCGAAAGCCCGGATTCATCAGTATAAGCCGTATCAAAGAGCCCAAGGATCTTTTTCCTAAGCTCGTGATGCAGAAACTCCCCGGCATAGAACTCTTCTTTTGTAGGAGAAGGCCCTCCTATCAGGATACCTTTGAGATCTTTAGGTTCAACGGCAAGGAAAATGTCACTTGCGGCATCTCCTATCCTCTTATAGAAATCATGGATAGCAATGAGCCTGAGCTGCTGAAAACGATGAGCGCTCTGACCGCCCTTTCTCTGCTTCCCCGGAACTGTTGAGGTCAGGTTGCGAAAGGCCTGGATCCGCTTCCCGACCAGAAGCCCTACTGTGGCTTCTCTGCGGTCAAGCACCAGAAGTCCAAACGTGCCCTTATCCTTGAGCATATCTTCCAGAGGCTCAAGATAGAAAGCGGAGTCGCAGTGATATTTATAAACAGTAATGGGTTCAGGAGGAATAATTACTTCGCTCTCCATGCTCGTCTTGTTGGCTCCAATATCCACGGCCCCTGTGAAATATACGATTCCGTTTTCAGGAACCTTGTCCAGGTATCTGAGCCTTGAAAGGAGAGATTCAATGGCCCCCTGTACATTAGTCCTGGTAAGTTTGGACTTGATATTTGCAGCCTGCCCATGTTCGTCTTTCAACTGGTTTGTAACGTCAAAAATCTGCTTGTCAGGAGGGATATAAATAGAGATAAGTTCGGTACTTCTTCCTTTCTTATCCCTCAGGCTTTCAAGCTTCTTTTTAAATTCGTACTTTTCGTGTGCAGATTGTTCTGTCATTTTAAATATTCCCCATGAAGATAGCAAAATTTTGATATTTCTTGTAAACTTGAGATTGAATCCGTTATTGAATTTTAAATTACTTTTTTGATTTAGATTGATAAATTTAAGATGAATTAACTTGGGCTACTGAATAAGTTTGAACTGCTGAGTCTATCGAGGTTTTAAATTGGACTGGTTAGCATTTTTGAAACTTTCTATCAAATTTGAAAACATAGATAAGAATTTCAACATTTTATATTTAAGCACGGCATCTTTGTAATTTTTATTCTTCAGTTTAGTGTTCGTTTAGCTTATCGGTTCGTTTAATAAGGGTGACAGAGGATTTGATAACGACAAATCATACAGCGAGTCCTATCTCACCGAAAGCTGAATGTAAAAACCGCTCTGAACACAAAAAACTAAGAGTAAGAATACGCCGCCAGGAAAAACGACACTATAAAACTCCGGGAAAGATATTCGGAAATCCCGGAAAAAAGCTAGCTCCTTTGCTGCGTAAACTTTTCCTGTTTCGTGCTCTATTGATATCACTAGATGTGAGACATAATTTTACTCAAACTGTATATGAATATAAAACTGAATAAATTCATGATGGAGTTATACCCTAAATGAAACCTGAGTTTATATTTGTTTCTATCCACCTGACTTATTTTATATATTTATTTATGTATAAAAGTCTTTCTGTGTCTTCAAATAATATTACTGGTACTCAAGATAAAAAACTTGAGTTTGATCAAGGCAGGAAACCTTTTTGATAGGAGAGTTTTTCTTGTTGACAGGAGGTTTTCCCGTTAACAGGAAAATTTTCTCGTTGACAGGAGATTTTCCATTAGAAGGAGATTTTTCTTCTTAGCAGAAGATTTTTTTCATTAGTAGGTGATTTTTCACGTTAACAGGAAATTTTTTCCGTTAGCAGGAGGTTTTTCACGTTAACAGGAGACTTTCTCCCGTCCTTTGATAATAGGACTACCCTGC
Organism: Methanosarcina sp. UBA7; assembly: GCA_002508465.1. Lineage (GTDB taxonomy): Archaea > Halobacteriota > Methanosarcinia > Methanosarcinales > Methanosarcinaceae > Methanosarcina. The sequence continues at coordinate 4,339 of DAQQ01000172.1, forward strand.
TGATTTCAGATTCATCTGCGACTTTATACCCAAGATGTTTTGCAAGTTCCTGTGAGAACTCGATAACTTCTTCATGAGTAGGCATTGCAGAGCGATCAAGCCTGAGTCGTGAGAAGCCCAGATGCATATACGCTTTTATTTCCACAAAGTCAGGGGAGGCTTTTTCGATTAGCCTGGCATAAGCCTCAGGTTTGAACAGGTTTTCACCTTTCACAAGGGTGGTTCGAATAACTGTCCTTGATTTTTTCTGCTTCATCAGGGACAAAGATTCATTAATCTTTTCCCAGAGGACAGGCGACCTTGGCTGGCAGACTTTCAGGTAAGTCTCAAGGTCCGGCGCATCGAGACTCATGTATAACTGGGAAGGGGAAACCTTTGCAAGCATCTCGGGAATTGTGCCGTTTGTGACAAGAAAGGTCGTAAAACCTCTTTTTTCATACTCCTCGATAAGTTCCGGGAGATAAGGGTAAAAAGTTGGCTCTCCTGACAGGGAGATTGCAACATTGTTAGGCTCATTACCTTCAAGCCAGCGTTCCTTAAGTGCATTCGGAGAACCTCCAAAACCGGTGATTAACTTACGCTGGCAGACAATACTTTCTTCCACTATCCTCTCAGGTGAATCCCATTCCTCAGGTGCAGGAACAGGAACTTCAGTCGGTCGCCAGCAGAAAAGGCAACGTTGATTGCACATAAGTGTTGGAGTCATCTGAAGACAGCGATGGGACTGAACTCCATAAAACTTCGATTTATAGCAGAAGCCCTGATCATTCATAGCGTGCCTTAACCAGAGACAGGTCTTAACAGCTGAGTGACGGCCTGCCAGGGCATAGCCCTGCTTTTTCAGGAGAGTTTTAAAATTAGGGATATCAAAAGGAAGCAAAGTAGCTCCTTCCTCCATGTTTTCTTCCTGAACTTCCGGGAAATCTTCCCTGGTATTTTCCTTTTTTTCTTCCAGCGGCATTTTCCACATATTAAATCTTTGTGGTATATATAAGGATCGGAAAATAATTTTGGAGAGGGCTTCAGTGATCCGGTTAGGATCAAATGAACCTTAAGGCAGTGTACCAAAAATCTGTAAAATTGTAATAGAAATTAAGACGAGAAAATGTATAGTTTTTGTCAAAACCTATGCATCAATAAAAAAAGATAACTCTGCTCAATCTTTGACATATCACTCAACATACTTCGATTTTATGTAAAAGCTTCAATACATTCAATACTACCAGAACCACGCCATGTCATGATATATGCTCCGCTCTCATCTAAGTATAGAAATGTATTTGTATAACACATTATTCCATTATATTCCATATCTGTTCCAATCCAACACCCGCTATTAAGAAATAATTTCTTCCCTGCTTCTGTTCTTAGCTCATAAGAGCTTGCAAAATGAGTATGACCAAAAACAACAACATCTGCATCTATAGTCTCCTTATTTTTCTGGTAATACCTATCTTTAATGACTTGTTCTGCAGTTTTATCTATTGGTTTCGTGGAGTTGTAAATTATTCCTTGAGTATTAGCAACAACACCAGGAATCGAACTTAATGCAAAAAAGCCAATGATCATAGCCCAAGTCAGATTATCAAGAAAATCAGGTTGTGGAAATTCTCTCATTAAAAAGTATTTTTCAACAAGTAACAAACCTAAAAATATAACAAAATTAGCTTTCCAGTACTTTTTAGTAAATTTGACATTGAAAAGATCTTGAAACCAGTTAATAGGATTCCAGAATTTATTGACATGCTTTAAAATAGCTTGATTTTTATCGAATTGATGACCATGGAGAAAAAAATATGACCTGTTCCCAATTTTAATACCGTGTGCTTTACCAGATTTCTTATCTTTTTTAGGATAATGCCTATCGTAAATAACAAATCTTTTTCCATTACTTAAGATATCAAAATCACCCTTTCCTTCAAGTTCGCCCAAGGAATCATCATGGTTGCCAACTACATATATCTTGTCGCAATTAATACTAGAAAGTAAATAAAAAGGCCTCACAGAATCTTTTATAATATTGTTTCTGTCCCCATTCTTTGGATTCCACAAATCCAAGATATCCCCTAAGAGAATTATTTTATCAGGATTTTTAATTGTGATTCCTTTATCCTTGTATTTTATAACCTCAGGCTGGTTTTCCAAATCATGCATCCACTCAAGGAAATTACAAAACTCTTTATGATTACATTCCACGGTGCCTAAATGCACATCTGAGATAACTATATAAGCTTGCTTCATTTGAGAATCCACTAGATTACTGAAAATAAATAATAATCTCAAGATAGCTATTTGGCCATCCTTTGTTATCTAATTAATGTTTGAAACACGACTCTGGTCCAAAATCCAGTGATTTTTGCATTTTCTGATTGAAAATCTGAATTAGAAAGAAAAATCCTGTTTTCATCAAAATCAATATTCGATATCTAAAGACGTCCATCCCTAAGTTGTATCGCAAGGATTGTGACCAATTACAAAATCTAGTGATTTTGAATTTTACATTCATCACTAGATTTTGGTACTGAGTCGAAACACTGAATTTATATAAATGGTACAATTAATTGAATTGAATCTAATGGCCGAAAAAATAAACAAAATACTTAAAAATTGTTTTTTACACTTTTCTGACCTTTCCTCTACTCACTTTTATATTTGGTTTTTTGATATTTTCAAACCCAATATTCATGAATTTATTTGCTAATTCACTGATTAAATTTAACGACATCGATTCTGGCACAGTAGATTTTCAAGCCTGTTCGAAAGAAGAATTTGCAGCTGAATTTTTTAATATTTCACTAACCCCAGAAGATGATTTTATAAAGCTTTTTGAAAGCCATTGCCGGGTAGAAAATAAAAAAGAAAGAATATTCATGATCACTTATGATATTCAGGACCCTAACGATAAGTCTAGGTATACAATTTACGGGATCAATAAGTACATGGATCTGGTCTATAAAAACACTCGGCAACTAGATTTATCAGATCCAAAACACAAGAGAATTAAACTTCACAGGATAGACTCAATAACTAAATTTTCATGACACTACGTATTGAAATTAGAATTTACAGAACTTTTGGTGCACTGCCAACCTCAATAAAAGTTTATAAAACTCAGTCAAAAGCGAGAATTTTGACGTCAAAATTCTCGAGATCTACAATTGGAACTCTGGCAGGGACAGGTACTAGATTTACACGTTTCTGGAACTCTGTCTGGTCTTGCCAGGTTCCGGAATTAACCAAAAGGACGTTCTTATAGCGTTGGACTCCCAGGGTGTGGACGTGACCGGTATGAATAATATCAGGCACAGGATCAATTATAAAATAGTCCTTTTTCTCGGGGGATATAGAAACTCTACTCCCATAGGTAGGAGCAAGATGCCTGCGTTTCAGCATCTCAAGGACTGCCCCGGCAGGCTCCTGATACGAGACTCCGGGGACACTCGCCACAAGATCGTCAATTGATCTGCCGTGGTAAATAAGAAGACGGACACCGTCAAGCTCTAGAAAAGCAGGGTTACCAACAAAAACAATATTCTCAGGGAAATATGCCTGAATATTTTCCGGTAAGGCAGGCTGGGGTTCTGCCTGGCGAACAGCATCGTGATTGCCTGGACTTATTATAACACGAATGTGCTCGGGAATTTCCCTGAAATATTCTGCAGCCTTCTTATACTGTTCGTAGACATCCAGAATGTCAAGTTCCATTTCCTGGTCAGGATAGATCCCTATCCCATCAACAATATCTCCTGCAACAACAAGATAACGAACACTGGCTGCAATTTCCCGCATATCATCTGAATCCGATTCTCCCTTCAAAAAATCCAGGAAATCCAGCCAGGCATCTTCCAGAAACTTGGAACTGCCCACGTGCACATCCGAAATAAGTACAGCTTTCCCGTGGCTTCCGGTTCTGCGCTGAATATTATTCGGGACATCGGGTTGTATTAGCTTTGTTGCCAGCATGAGGCTTCCATCATTGGTTATCGAACCGGCCACCCCTATGACCTCATCAAGGAGAATTCTTGATGCAAGTTCAAAAAGCTCTTTATCGGAATTTCGAATAAGGACTGAAAAAGAACCTGTCGGGTCCTCCAGAGAAAGAATTTTATGGCCATTTGTTGTGCTGCTGATATCCGAAACCATACCTATAATTGAGATTTCCTCAGAACCTGCATCTCCTCCTCTGCGGAAGTTTCTTCTTTTCAAGCTTTCGATAGGACGTGCGTTAATTCTCCCCCGAATAATCTCCGAAAGCCTGCTATATCTGTCCCTGAAATATTGTACAAATTGCATATATTCCCCAACACAGGTTGAGTGACCTGTTATATCTGAGACTACGGTCACAGGATTTTTACCTGGGTAATGTTTGTACTCGTCCCTGGAACTCGAAAATATTCCTCTTTCAGAAGAGGAGGAAGATTGCTCTGCCCTGAAAATCCGATTTGAAGGAGAGGATGGAAGAGAGTTTTCCTGTCCGAAAAAGGGAGAGTTTGATCTGTTTATAGCCTGGGAGGAACGAGATAAGAAAGTCAGAGGTTCTGCCTTCACCGAAGAAAGGGAGTCTGAGGCAAGATCGGAGGCTGAAGTTTGGTCAGATGAAGTTACTCTTGATTTAGTATCTAGAGTGTTTGGAGTATCCAGAGTGTTTGGAGTATCCAGAGCTGGTTCATAAGCAATATCCTGAAGCATATCCTGAACTGAAACAGAATCTGGAACAGAGTCCTTAGATGATTTTATAATTGGGTCAGGAGCTGCAGTAACAATATCAGGCTTTAAAGAAAGAGTAGGCTCTGATACGGAATCGGGCACTAAAAGAGAGTTGGGTTTGGAAGATGGATTGTCCGATCTGGAAGAGAGTATGGAAGCACTGGAAAAAATTTTCTTTTTTTCTGTACAGAAAACATGTACTTTATCTGAAAGCGACTCACCTGCTGAAAAAGCAGCAAAGCCTTCAAGATCTATATGTTCGGCCCCTATGACAATAACAGAGTCACTCACAGTTGAAAGGACATATCTGAGCAGGGCTTCGGGAGAATTACTGGAACAAATAAGTTCTACAGCCTCAGGGCTGATCTGATACTCTTTTTCCATAACAACCCTTATAATATCCTTTCTGTTCATGATTCCAGCCTGACCTTTCGAAACTGACCTGAGTTCTTCTAAATTTTCATGCGATCTGGTATAACCAATCTCATTCAAGACTTGTAGAGACTAAATCAAAAGCCTGTTTAAAATATAAAAACTAATAAGATACGAAACTAATGTACTAAATTTAGTTTGTTATCATAAAGAAGAATTTATAAAATCTTTGTACGCTCGATAGATTACTTATAGTTATTAATTCCTATCTATTGTAGAATAGAGTACTAGTTCCTATGTAATGAAGAATGAGTATTATTCCTATGTAATGTAGAACAATTCTGTTCATCGTGTATTAAAAAACAATAAGAAACAACAAAAAGTTTAAATAATCAATAAAAAATATTAAAAAATAGATAAATCAATTGACAGACTTAGTTGAAAAACTCAATTGAAAACTAATATAAAGTAAAACAAGTCTTCAGTGTCATTGAGAAGACCCAATAAATAAATTTTACTAACTTATATAAGTAAGGAAAATAGAATGTAGAGCTAAAATAGTTTTGCGGCTGTATTATACTCTGAAAATCGTAATAAGTCCCTGAGAAATAATATTTAGCCAGATAAGATTTCGAGTAGGACAAAATTGAATGGAATATAACACAGTACCCTAGCATCTATAAGAATAAAATCAAAAGAATAAAGGCTTAACATGAGCGAGATTAATAAGGAAAAAAGTGTCCAGGAACAAGAAAACACCTGGGTTTCCCTTGGAAAGGACTTGCTGTCTGTTGTAGCTGTCGTGATCATTTTCATGGTTATTTCCAAGCTGGCATTCGGACTCTGGACTCCGATGGTTGCGGTGGAGTCGGGGAGTATGGAACCGCATATGCAGATAGGAGACATTATTTTCATAAAAAGTATCGATAAAACGAATATTACCACGAACGAAGAAGGGAAAAACACAGACTATAAGTCCTTTGAAAATTATGGAAATGTAATTCTTTATCGCCCGTATGGAGAGGAAGGAGCAACTCCGATAATTCATAGGGCTATGTACAGAGTGGAAGCTGGAGAACCGATGTGGAAAGGCGGTCCACCTGCTCCTTATTCCGGTTATATTACTAAGGGAGATAATGTTATAACCAATAGTCACTATGACCAGGAAGGACAGATAAGTTATAATATGCCTGTAAAAGATGAATGGATTATAGGGACTGCGCAGTACAGAATTCCTTATCTGGGATATGTCAGACTGCTCTTCTCATGAATCAGATTCATATGTGACTCTCAACATATCTTTTAGAACCCCTGAATCAGTTTTTCTTTATTAACTGGTTTCAGGCACTCTGTTCTTTATTTCTTACATCTCCAAGTATCTGGTTTGTATTTTTATCTTATTATATTCTTGGTTACGTAAACTCATGGTTGCGTAAATTCCTAGTTGGGTAAACTTCTGATTGCACAAACTTCTGATTGCACAAACTTCTGATTGCACAAACTTCTGATTGCACAAACTTCTGATTGCGTAAGTTTTGGGTTTCAGCGTATTAGAGAGAACTCACATAAATATAAAGAGTTTCAGGAAATCAAAAGAAGATTAATAAATCACAAAAGGTTTCAGTTACAGAAGGCTAGCGACAGCAATTTTTAAGGAAGCAATTCCAAAACAGATAAATAAGGGAAAGGAATGAGAAAAACACTAAGAAAACAAACATGATATTCCTGGAATAACATGCACAACTATATGAAAATGAATGCTGATGGCAGCATTTTCATGCTAAATAATTAAAAAAAACAGTTAAAAAGGTCAAAAACGATCAAAAAACAAGAAAAATCAGAAAAAAGAAAAAGGCAACCAAAAACAATCAATTGCTATCAAAAACAATCAAAAAGATCAAAAAAAATTAAGTGACACCAAAAACAATCAAAGGCGGTCAAATACTACCAAAACCGATAAAAACCGAAGATAATTGAAGACAATTGAAGACAATCGAACTAGAATCAAATATTCAGAAATCATTGGAAAAATGAAACTTAATAAATTAAAAATCGGCAAAACCGAAACATCTGGAAACCTTCTTCTTGCACCTATGGCAGATGTGACAAATCTGGCTTTCAGGCTGCTCTGCAGGCAGAATGGAGCTGACCTTACATATACTGAGATGATCAGCGCAGATGCCTTGCTCAATGAAAATCGAAAATCTATTCTCAAAGGGCTGTCGTCCCCTGAAGACCGACCTTTTGGAGTTCAGCTTGTAGGAAGTTCTCCTGAGAAACTGAGGGAAGCTGCACTTTTTATTGAAGACGAGTACAGACCTGAACTCATCGACGTGAATATGGGCTGCCCTGCAAAGCGAATTATAGGGACAGGATGCGGCTCGGCTCTTCTCAATTCCCAGAAACTTGTACATGAAATTATCTCTGAGCTGACCGGTGTGCTGAAGATCCCTGTAACTGCAAAAATCCGCATTCTGAGGAGTGAGGAAAAAACCCTCGAAATTGCACGCCTGATCGAAGAAGCTGGGGCTTCGGCCCTGACTGTACATGGTAGGAGGGCAGAGCAGATGTACTCCGGAAATTCAGACCTTACAGCAATAAGAGCCGTTAAACAGGAACTTTCCATTCCAGTAATTGCAAACGGAGATATAAGCGATGAGGAATCTGCCGAAGCTGCCCTTGATTTTACTGGCTGTGACGGGCTTATGATCGGCCGCGCAGCAATGGGAAATCCCTTTATCTTCAGAAGGATAAGGCATTATTTGGAAACCGGAGAAAGGCTGGAACTTGACAGGCAAGTTCGGCAATTGGAAGACTTTGAGAATTATATTGCCTTACTTGAAAAATATGATCTCCAGACATCTACAAATCTAAGAATGCATGCTCACTGGTTTACAAAAGGGTTGCGCGGCTCGCGGCAGATCAGGGAAAAGATTAATAATCTGAAAGATGGAAAGGCGATGATTGAGTTAATAAAGGATTTCTCTAGGGAAAAATATTAAAGTATCCCATATTTTTAGAGAGATGATTGTTTACGATTATTATGCAATAAAAACGTATGTTTGAGACAGGTTAACCTGAAAATAACAAATATAATAAATTTAAAAAAATAATTGTAAATTAGAAATATATAAAGAATATATTTCAATTCACCGAAAACCTAATAATATTCTACACTATTATCCATGAACTATCAGGCATAAAACAGTGTGAACCTAGAATTAAAAATAAATCTTTCAATAATAATTATAATTCATGATATGAAAGAGATCCAGGTTAACAATTTACCATATAGGTTTTTGGATCCCCGACATGAATGTACATGTCACACTTATTATATTAGAATAATGCTTGAAGAAAGAGTCAGATGCTGTTATTGTTCTGACAAAGTAACAAATGCTGATTATGTCTGATAAAGTAAACGAATGCTGATTATGTCTGATAAAGTAAACAAATGCTGATTATGTCTGATAAAGTAAACAAATGCTGATTGTATCTGACAAAGTAAATAAATTGGATAACATCAGGTCAATTCGTTTAGTATTCGATTAATAGCAGTGTGCCAGACAGCTAATTAAAACTTGCCAAACAGACTGCCGAGAACAGCAAAAATACAGACAAATTCGAAAAAAACTCGAAAATATTCGAAAATATTCGAAAATGTTCGAAAAACAATAGATAAAATTTCATTAAAAGGAGAATCTAGATGAAGGAAATCAGAATACACGGTCGAGGAGGCCAGGGTTCTGTTACCGCGGCTGAAATGCTTTCTGTTGCTGCTTTTGAAGATGGAAAGTTTAGCCAGGCTTTCCCCGCTTTTGGGGTAGAGCGTAGAGGTGCCCCAGTCCAGGCATTCACGAGGATTAATAACAATCCTATCAGGCTCCGGAGCCAGGTTTACACCCCGGATTATGTTATTGTCCAGGATGCAACCCTACTTGAAACTGTTGACGTTGCAAGCGGGGTAAAGGATGACGGAATAATTATTGTTAACACAACCGAAAAACCGGAAAGCCTGAAACTCAATACAAAAGCTAGGGTCATGACCGTGGACGCTACCAAGGTGGCAATGGATATTATAGGTGTTCCCATTGTAAATACTGTCCTCCTTGGAGCTTTTGCGGGTGCAACCGGAGAAATCAATGTAGAATCAATCCAGCATGCAATAAGGGCTCGTTTTCCAGGAAAGGTAGGAGAAAAGAATGCAAACGCGATCCAGAAGGCCTACAAGCTTATCAGGGGGGAAGAAGCGTGAGTAACGAATCCGAACAAGACCGCGAGATACGACCCGAAGTTCTGAAAAACAAAGAGGAAGAAGGTTTAAACATTTCACGCTGCAGAGTCTGTAAACCTGGTTCTACCCTTATAAATAAAACCGGAGGCTGGAGAAACTTCCGTCCTGTTTATATTTACGAGAAATGTACCAAATGCGGAATCTGCCATATTGTCTGCCCTGATATGGCTGTCAAACCCAGAGAAGACGGCTTTTTTGAATATGATTATGATTACTGCAAAGGTTGCGGCATCTGTGCAAATGAGTGTCCTGCAGATGCGATTGAAATGATTCTGGAGGAGAAATAATGATTGACCCGGCTTACAGAAAAAAAATGGTAGTTGTGGAAGGTTCCTACGCTGTGGCCCATTCCGCAAAAGTCTGCCGCCCAAATGTAATTTCAGCCTACCCGATTACTCCCCAGACGCATATTGTTGAAGACCTATCCCAGTTCATAGCAGACGGGGAAATCCCTAACTGTGAGTATATTAATGTAGAGGCCGAGTTCTCGGCAATTTCTGCCCTTATAGGAGCATCAGCGGTAGGCGCAAGGACCTATTCAGCCACAACTTCTCAAGGACTTCTGCTCATGCATGAGGCACTTTTTAACACTTCAGGTATGAGGCTTCCGGTTATAATGACAGTGGCAAACAGAGCAGTTGGCGCTCCAATCAATATTTGGAACGATCACCAGGATGCGATTTCGCAGAGGGATACAGGCTGGATTCAGCTTTACGCAGAGGATGTCCAGGAAGCATGTGATACCCTGCCCCAGCTCTACAAGATCGCAGAAGACAATGAAGTCATGCTCCCAGGTATGGCCTGCATGGACGGCTTTATCTTGTCTCATGTTTACGAGCCTGTTGTCCTGCTTGAACAGGAACTGACCGACGATTTCCTTCCGTCTTTCCAGCCTGAAAATGTTCTTGACCCTGAAGACCCCAAAACCTTCGGAGCCTTTGCAGCCCCGGACACTTATGAAGAGTTCAGGTATCTCCAGGAGCAGGCAATGCAGAAAGCTCTTCCGAAGATCGAAGCCGTGGCAAAGGAGTTTGAGGAAGTCTTTGGCAGATACCACGGAGGGCTTATTGACGGATACATGCTTGATGATGCCGAAATTATTGTCATGTCTATGGGCTCTATTCTCGGTACTATCAAGAATGTTGTTGATGAGTACAGAGCAAAAGGAGAAAAGATCGGTGTCTTAAAGGTCAGATCCTTCAGGCCTTTCCCGAAGGAGCAGATCTGCAAGGCTGTTAAGAATGCCCACGCAGTTGTCGTACTTGATAAGAATATTTCGATAGGGACAAACGAAGGAGCTCTCTTTACAGAAACCAAATCCTGCCTCTACAACAGTAAAGTCCGTGTACCTGTGATTGGCTATACTGTGGGGCATGGAGGCCGTGATATTCCTGTGGAAAGTATTGCAAAGGTTATAGAAGAAACCAAGAAAGTTGCAAAGTCCGGAATCACGGTTGAAAGCCAATTCCTGGACCTTAAGGAGGAGTCGCTATGAGTAAAACTGCACCAAAAACATATATCACCTCCGGGCACAGTGGCTGTGCAGGTTGCTGTGATGCCTTTGCTGCAAAATTCGCACTTATGGGCGCAGGCCCAAACACAATTGTAGTTAACCCGACAGGCTGCCTGGAAGTCATGTCCACACCTTTCCCATATTCCTCCTGGCAGGTTCCATGGATCCACTCTCTTTTTGAGAACGCAGGAGCAGTAGCTTCAGGTGTGGAAGCTGCTTTGAAGGCTCTTGGCAAAAAGGATGATATCAAGGTTATATCAATCGGTGGAGACGGATCTACTATGGATATCGGACTTGGCGCCCTTTCAGGTGCATTCGAGAGAGGTCACGACTTTACCTACGTGTGCATGGACAATGAAGCTTATATGAACACCGGAGTCCAGCGCAGCAGTGGAACACCTTTTGATGCAAGTACCACAACCACTCCAGCCGGAAAGGTTTCCTTTGGAAACCCGCGTCCTAAGAAAAACATGCCTGCTATCATGGCAGCTCATGGCTCTCCTTATGTGGCCACGACCTCTATAGGTTTCCCAAGAGACATGATTCGAAAGGTCAAGAAAGCAACTGAAATCGTAGGCCCGACCTATATCCATTCCCATGCCCCCTGTCCAACAGGCTGGGGTTTTGATACCTCAAAGACCCTGGAAATCGCCAAACTCGCAGTCGAAACCTGCCTCTGGCCCATGTATGAAATGGAAAATGGGGAAATTACCCAGGTAAGGAAAGTTAAGGATCCCAGACCAGTCGAAGAATACTTGAGGGCCCAGAAAAGGTTCAAACACCTCTTCACCATGGAAGGCGGTGAGGAAGAAATAAAGAAAATCCAGGCTACTGCAGACTGGAACATAAAACACTTCGGACTTCAGTGAAAACTGAAGTTTTAATTATTTAATTTTATTTTTATTGTACTTTTTTAATTTTAATTTATCTCTTTTGATTATCTCTTTTGATCCATTTTTTGCTTTAGCATCAAAATGATACCATATGGAAGCATTTTCATGTAGTTGTGCATGTTATTCGAGGAATATAACATTCTTTTTTGATATTGTGAATATTTGAGATACTGATTTTTATCCACCTACGAAAAATAAGAACATATCGATATATTTAAAATTCTTAGATTTTAAATGATAAATAAGATCAAAAGTAATATTAAAAACAGTTTTTTCTGACGGCTTATAAAAATGACTAATCTGAGTTTTCCTATACAAGAGGTAACTGAATCTGGTTCTCAATTAGTCTCAACTTGTTCAAACATGACTGTTGAAGCAAAACTAGGGATCTTGATTACTTTACTCTTAGCAATGATAGGTGCCTCATACACACTTTATAAAAACTATCGGGAAAAACAGAAAAAACTAAAGAGTCTATTTAACCTCATATGGAAAAATTCAACTTCAATAGGGAAAGAAGAAGTTCTGGGAAACAGACCTTTTAACGAATATTATTTTTTAAGACCTGAAGATGAAAAGGTTTGGAATTGCCTGGATAATCAAAAAAGTGTACTGATAGTAGGCCCACCTCTTGCTGGAAAAACCAGAATGGTTTACGAATCTTTGAGAAAATCAAAAAAGCATGACCTTATAATTCCAAGATCCACCGATATAGAGATAGAATCCTTTATTTTACCCAGGCAAATGAAGTTCTGGAAACCCAAATTGTTGTTTATCGATGATTTACATCGTTTTGCAGAACAGCAAAATTTTGAATATTTGTTTGAAGTCTGCCGGAAAAACAAAATTAACCTTATAGCAACATGCCGTTCCGAAATAGAATATAACAAAACAAAGAAAAGGATGCTGGACAAAAATCTGGATTTAGAAACCGGAATTTTTGATCAAATTATTGAAGTAAACGAAATTTCGGAACAGCAGGGAAAGGAAATAGCAGATAATGTTAACCGACATTGGAATGAAGTTAGATTCAATAAGACTGTAGGCTCAATTTTCATGCCTTTAGCAGAAATGGATAGAAGATTTAAAGAGTGTACTTCTGAAGAAAAATCTGTTTTAAAAGCTGTCAAAAAGCTTTACATCTGCGGTGTTTATGACGAAGACCAAATTTTTCAACTTGATAAAATACAGAAAGTTTCTGAGAATGAAGGTATAAAGAAAGAAAAATATCAGTGGGAAGAACTTATCGAAAAATTATGTGAAAAAGAGTTTACGAAAATAAAAGAAAAAGATATAGATAGGATCTGGGCAGAAGAAGCCTATCTTGAAGATATTGTGAAATTAAACCACTCTGAACTTTCTATTTTCGAAGAATTGCTATCGATTTTTGCAGAAACTCCCAACGAATTATTCAAAATAGGAAACCGAGCATATGAAATTGGCTCTGTAAAACTACAGAAAGCAAGCTGCATGAAAGTCGCAATCAAAGCATATCAAGAAGCTCTGAAAATCACAACTGTAGAAGAGTTTCCAATACAATATGCGATGACCCAGCACAATATTGGAGCTGCATATAGAACACTGGCAGAAGTAGAAGACAAAGCTCTAAACTGCAAGAAGGCAATAGAAGCATTCCAAAAGGCTCTGAAAATCGCAACTGCAGAAAAGTTTCCAGTGGATTATACAATGACTCAGAGCAATATTGGAATTGCATACAGTACACTGGCAGAAGTAGAAGAAAAGGCAATAAACTGCAAGAAGGCTATAGAAGCTTATAAAAATGCTTTGAAAATAAGAACTGAAGAAAAGTTTCCAGTGGATTATGCGATGACCCAGAACAACATTGGAAATGCATACAGTACACTGGCAGAAGTAGAAGAAAAGGCAATAAACTGCAAAAAGGCAATAGAAGCATATAAAGAAGCTTTGAAAATATTCACAGAAAATTCATATCCAGAATATAACAAAACAGTTGCATGCAACATTGAGGAACTAACTAATTTCTGCAAAATGAATGAAATCAAATTATGAAACTTTGTTGGATAACGAAAATAAAAAAGACTCAGATACTAAATAATACAGGCATCTGTTTTTCAAAGGCCGTTTTTTAAGATACCGTTTTTCGAAGGTCGTTTTTTAAGATACCGTTTTTCGAAGATCGTTTTTTAAGATACCGTTTTTCAAAGACACCGTTT
>DAQQ01000175.1:0-18370 GCA_002508465.1 Methanosarcina sp. UBA7
TAATTAAGAATCGAAGCACTAGTATAGCAAGCAAATCAAAAACCATTTGTTGATCTAAATAAACAGGGATACAAAGATCATCAAGATCAATATTTAATTTTTCCATCTTATTGCCTCATACATACTGATTATAATAAGTTCACAATTTGAGAGGGTTTCCGTCTGAGTTGAGATTTAATGAATTCACTGATTCCATAGCATTAAGTGGAAAATGCTTATAGTAAGTCTTAAATTATCTGTACTATCATCACTTATATATTTTCACTATTTTCATTGTGATTCCTATTACCATAAATACCTATATCAGGTAATGGCTTCAAGTTATTCTCTTTTTTCCGAAAACCGAAAGAACTAACCGAGCTATTTGGGCTTGGATAGTCTTTTACTTATCATCCAGTTAAGTGGATCTGAAGGATAAACATTTTTTGACAGCTCTGTTTTCAGAAATTAGCGATTATTTTAATATTATTAGTGTGTAATACAAGCGCATGCCCTCAGAGTCTCACAGGGACGAAGACCTTTTCGAGTCCCAGTATATTGAAAAATACCTTCGTGAGTACGCGAGTATTTCGTCAATAGTACGTGAGGCGCTGCCTTTTGAACTTATTGCTACTGTGGGAGGAGTAATTGCAGGGATTATACTTTCGGGGATGACAGATGAACTTGGAATGATCCCGGGACTGCTTGTAATTTATCCCGGTGTGCTCGGGCTCAGGGGCAATATTTCGTCTACCCTTGGCTCAAGGCTCGGAAGTGCAATTCACCTGGGACTGGTTACGGATCTCGACAGGCATAATCCCGAACTCATGAATAATATCTCCGGGTCCCTGATCCTGAGTGTTATTACCGCTTTTATTCTTGGAATTCTCGGGCACTTTGTAACCCTCGCTCTGGGCTTCGAAAGTGCTGGTATCTTTAAACTTACCCTTATTTGCGTGATTTCAGCCTTTACGTCCGGAGTGATTCTCTCTTTTGTTGCAGCTCTGCTTGCTGTAGGAATGTTCAGGTTCGGTTTTGATCCTGATAATGTTGTTACGCCGTCGATTGCAACTATCGGGGATATTGTATCTATGCTCATGCTTTTCCTCTCGGCAAAATTGGTGGTGATGTTTTGAGGAAAACAGGGCACCAGACTCCTTACTACACAATTAACGGTATCATTCAGCGAGGGCTGCCGGTACTTATAATTACATGCGTAATGGGAATCCTTGTAGGGCAGCTTCTTAATTCAAGAGAAAAAAGTTTAATATCTATGCCAGCGGTACTGATTCTTATTCCTTCCCTTATCAAAATCGGAGGGGATACAGGAAGCATGCTTGGAGCCAGGCTTTCATCGGCTTTCCATATGGGTCTTGGAGATAATATCAGGAGTAACCCGGTGGTACATAATAGTGTAATTGCAGCTTCAATCGTAGGGTTTGTTTCTTCAATTTCTGTCAGCATACTGGTCTTTCTGGCAAGCAGTTTCCTGGGGTACGGGATGCCTTTTCTCACCATTCTTGAAATCAGCCTCATTGCCGTTGTCATAGAACTTACAGTTGTGTACTCTGCAACAGTAGCCATTGCCTTTGTTTCTCATAGGTTCGGAATGGACCCGGATGATACGGTCATTCCTTTCATAGCAAGCCTTGGAGACCTCGTTGGAGTTACAGGAATTTTCATGGCCCTGTACATATTGAATATTTTATAAGTAATGTTTTTATAAAACAACTTTACTACCATTGTTTACTAACAATTATCACTACCAATATTTACTATCAATATTTACTGCCATTATTTACTATCAATATTTACTGCCATTATCATTACCATTATTTTGTATCATTATTTACTATCAATATTTACTGCCATTATTAACTACAATATTTACTACCGTTATTATCTGAATTTATTATATTCCAGCCAGGTTCTTAAAACCTGATTAATCAAAAATTAATAATTAATAATTACTATTAAGTACATACTCATACACACCAGCACAAGGTAGAGTTGATCTAGAGACTATGTTCCCTAAAGAATTCAGATACAGTCCAAAGAACCTCAAGGATCTTTTGACTGAGATGAAGGACACTTCCGAACTCATGGTAGACCTTGCATATTCTGCAATGATTTACGATGATGAGGACGTTGCAGAAGAGGTACTCAATCTTGAAGATAAGATGGATACTCTCGATTACCAAATTAAGATGGCTGCGATGTTAAGCACACGCAGGGTTGACGAGGCCGAAGGCCTCCTTGGAGTTTTACAGGTTGCTGCGTGCTCGGAAAATATCGCTAATGCCGCAGGCGATATTGCCAAGATAGTTCTCATGAACATGGGAATTCCGATGGAACTGAAAGTTGCTCTCAGGGAAGCGGAAGAAACCATTGTCAGGGCGACGGTTGCTGCAGAATCTCCAATGTCAGGACGTACGCTTGGCGACCTTGAACTCGATCTCGAGACAGGCATGTGGATTATTGCTATCAGGAGAAACGAGGACTGGATTTATGACCCTGACAAGGAAACTCGCCTTCGGCAAGGAGATGTATTGATTGCCAGAGGGCATGATGAAGGAGTCACACTGTTTTTCGAGATGGCAACGACAAGGAAATTCGTGCCAAAAGAAATCGAGCACAATAGAATTTTAAAAGATCTTGAGCATGCTGTGGACATTATAGTAGATATGAAGAACATGTCCGAACTTTCGGTAGGGCTTGCATACTCTGCTATTCTTTTTGACAACGAGGATATTGCATATGAGGTTAGTGCCCTGGAGTCTGAAATGGACTCTATGAAATACGAACTCCAGCATTGGGTGCTTGAAACCGCAAAGCATTTTGAGGATGTGAACATGCTCAGGGGAATCCTTCATCTTGCAAGTGCCTCTGAAGCTATTTCCGATGCTGCTTACGGAATTGCAGATACTGTACTGAGGGATATCGAACTCCACCCTATTATCACTCTCGCAGTCAGGAATTCCGAAGAGGTTATAACCAGACTCCAGGTCGAGAAATGCTCTCCTATAGTCGGAAAGACTTTTTTTGAATTGAAACTTGAAACTGAGACCGGACTGCATGTAATGGCAATAAAAAGAGCTGACCGCTGGGTCTATGCTCCGAAAGGCAACACTATTGTTCAGGCAGGAGATATGCTTATTGCACGCGGGTCAAGGATTGGAGAAGGAGCGCTTATAGAAATGTGTGAGTGTAAACTGAACCAGTAATCTCCTTACCTGGTAATTTTCACCTTTTCCTGCTAGTGGTGCAGGATCATTCATAGGAAGTATAAACCTGGAATGAAAGTCTCTGAATAGTTTTACAAATTTTTCATTTTATTCTTTTTGGTTTATTTTATTCTTTTTGGTTTGTATCTTTTTTGGAAGCTTACAAGCTTCGTTTTTATATATTTAACTATATTTTTATATTTTCAGCTACGTATTACTATGTGGGAGTTTTGTGTATGGCAGTTATTGGTCTTTCAAGAAACAAAAACACTCTGGAATCAGTAAGAGTAGCAGTAGAGCTTGCAGGAGGGCTTGGAATTAAAAAAGGTTCTACTGTACTTATAAGGCCGAACGCAAATACAGCAGACCCGCATCCTGGCTCGACAAATCCTGAGATCTTGAAGGGAGCTATAAGGGAAGCAAGAAAATGTAGCCCTGAAAAAATAATTGTTGCTGAAAAATCAATGACCACGCTGGACACCGAAATGGTGCTCAGGAAGCTTGGGCTCTGGCAGGCTGCGGAGTCAGAAGGAATAGACGAAATCCTCACCTTTGATCACATGAAACGCTGTCATCTGAAGCCTGATGGCGCTTACTCCTGGCCGGATGGTTTTTATGTTCCCGAGTTTCTCGATTCGGTTGATTATGTAATTGCTCTTCCTGTAATCAAGACTCACTGGACTGCAACCTTTACCATGGGCTTGAAATCGCAGATCAGCATAACCGCAGACCGGGATAGGAGACAGCTTCCTCATGGCAGACATATGGACGAACTTTTCGGGAATATGATTGCCGAATCAAATCTTGTTTATAAACCTGATTTTTATATTTCGGACGCTACAAGGTGCTTTGTGGCCGGAGGCCCTGACCTTGGAACTCTCAGAGAGCCTGGTATTGTACTGGCAAGCTCGGATGTTGTTGCAAATGATGCTGTGGGTCTTGCTCTCCTGAAAACTCTTGGTACGGTTCCGAAAATTCAAGAGCATTCAGTCTGGGTCCAGCCTCAGATCAGAAGGGCGATAGAACTTGGGCTAGGGATACGCGGCAGGGAAGAAGTGACTTTAAAAAATTCAGGGGTTGAGGAAACCGAAGAAATTCTTGCTAATCTTGCTTGATTGCGGTCTGGAAAAGTTTGGTGAAGATAACCAGGGGCAGGAAAATTCAGGCCTGTATGCCTCTCTATACGTTTTAACAAATCGGATTTCCTGTAGTTTGATTTGAAATTAAATCTATAAGCTTAGCGGATTTTCTAGACTTGTAATATTTTTTTAAGTAATCCCAAGGTAATTTTTACTTATCCAGATCCTTAATTTTTCCTTTTTTGCCTCTGATTTATTCCAACTGTGCAAATATGCTCACATATCACCATAATTTATTTATTTCCTACGTTCCCATAGGTTATAGAGGAATTTTATGAAATGCGAAAGTTGTGGAGCAGAGAGTGAAGGAAGATACTGTAAGACATGTGGCGAAATACTGGATGAAGTTGTAAGACGAGTAGGAGAAGCACGTTGGGCTGCAATGGATGATTGCTCATTTATCTATCCACTTGTCCAGCGCGTAGCTAAAGGAGAACTTACAGTCAACGATATTATTAATTCTCTTGAAGTGGAAGACTGAACATGCTTTTCTCTCAAGGCATCAGTCCGTAGTTCCCAAGGCGGCTACAAGGCTTTTCTTCTAATATTTGATGTAAAATTTGATTTAAAACTTTACGACGAGGTTAGTGGGAGGAGTTTCCCTCGTATCTGCCGGATTTCTCGCTTGAAATTTGATTAGGAGGATACACTTCAAACCAGGTCTTTAACTTTACTGCAGGAACAAGTTTTTTGAGATTAATTATAGCGCAGCTTTAGCTTTAAGCCTTAAAGTTATATCTCTTTAGCTTTAATATTTCAGTGTTGAGCAGTTTTCCTGCTGTCAGGAGCTGGTGCCATATATGAATAGAAAGACCGGTGCAGTTGTTTTGATATTCTTGTTTGCAGCAATGGTTCTCATTTCAGGATGTGTCCAAAATAAGAAAGCTGAGGCACCTGTAAATAAGGAGTCTCCCGAAACCGGTAAAGGGGATGAAAGCATGAACATTCAAAGTATAAATGTTTCTAGCAGCGCGTTTGCATCTAACGGTAGTATTCCAGGAAAGTACACCTGTGATGGGCAAAATATAAATCCGCCTCTGGAATTTAAAGGCATTCCCGAAGAGGCTGAGAGTTTAGTACTTATAGTAGACGATCCTGACGCTCCCACAAAGACATTCACACACTGGATCGTCTGGAACATAGAACCTATGGCGAAAATAGAAGAAGACAGTATACCTGGGGTCGAAGGTTTAAATGATTCCAAGAAAATAGGATATGGAGGGCCATGTCCACCTTCAGGCACGCACAGGTATTTCTTCAGGGTCTATGCTCTGGACAAAAATCTGGACCTTAAAGCAGGGGCAGGACGAAAAGAACTCGAAAAGGAAATGATAGGACATATTACTGCTGAAGGGGAGTTGATGGGAAAATACAGCAGGAAATAATTTGTTTATGGGGGGAAGAGAGTGGAAGAAAACAATACAGCTGAAATGAATCCAGACTTTTTCGAAAATCCTGGAGGCGATCTGGAAAAAGCAACTTTTGCTGCAGGTTGCTTCTGGGGTATTGAAGAAGCTTTCCGGCAGGTTAAAGGTGTGGTTGCAACTGCGGTTGGCTTCAGCGGAGGGCATTTTGAACGCCCTTCTTATGAACAGGTCTGCACCCTTGATACCGGGCATGCCGAAGCAGTTAGGGTGATTTTCGACCCGAAAGTCGTGTCTTACGAAACCTTACTTGATGTCTTCTGGAAAGTCCATGACCCTACTACAAAGGACAGACAGGGCCCAGATGTCGGAAAACAATACCGCTCAGTTATCTTTTACCATGATGACAAGCAAAAAGCTGCTGCTTTAGCTTCAAAAGAAAAGCTGGAAAAATCAGGACTTTTCAAAAACTCGATAGTTACTGAGATTGTGCCTGTTTCCGAGTTTTATATGGCCGAAGATTATCATCAGCAATATTTTGAAAAGAAGGGCTTTCTGCAGAATATACTTCGAGGATTGAAATAATTCCCAAAAAAACTTTTTGAGAATTTCTATTGAAAAAACAACCCTTTAAAAGGGCATTTTAGCAGAGCAACGCTTAACTGATGCTTTTATTATTTTACAGCATATTTTCTGTTTTTCCAACTCTTTTTGTTTTGTTAGATAATTTGATAAACTTTCTACTTAATACATATATTAACTTATCAACTTTTGAGGCAATGTTATGCGTTTTAAAATTCTAGCCGCTGCGATGTTAATTTTATTGGGGATTGCCGTTTTTTCTGTTTATTCTGGATCCAGCAACGAAGGCATCCATGACAACAGCGATATAATTCAAAAAATAGAGGTTAATAACAGCAATTTCTTTGAGGTTTCGGAAGATTGGGATGGCTTTGAAACAGTAACCATAGATATCGATGAATTTAGGAAGGATGCAGATGAGGGAAATGTGACCCTTAAATTAATGGGGGAAAATTTTAAGATTAGAGTTCAGGAAGCTTCCAGAATAAACGGTGAAAATGGGTACTACTATTATTATACAGGACATATTATCGGAAGTAAACAAGGCACAGCTGACTTGTATGTGGACGGAGAATATTTATATGGGTCTGTTGAGCCGGGAGAGCCGTGGAATGTTACATACAATATTGCCCATACTGATAAAAGATATAATGAAAAAATAGTTCATGTTGTGTTTATGCAAGATTGGGAAAAAGAAAAGCAAAGGCTTGAAAAAATGGGAATCGATCCTCTACAATTTTTCCTCATAAACAGTGATTCTAAAAAACATGTAATGTCTATTGAGATTTCTGATTTTAATAATAAGTCCGTGTTCAAAGAAAATTACACAATGGATCCTGAAGAAAAGATCTCCTCACCAAAAATAAATGCCGAGTTGGGACAATACAGGTATGAAATTATTCTGGACAATAAATTTACTTTTGAACAAAAAGTACAGGCAGATTACGCCGGTAATTTAGGTGGTTCAGAAAAACTTCATCTCAATATCCGTGGCGATCCGGATAATCCTATTGAATTCATAAGTGAAATTTCTTGAGTAAATTTTTCTTCATTTTCCTTTCTTGTCGCAGTTGAAAAGAACTTTATTCCTACGCAAGACTTCCTTTATCCAGGAATCCTGGATAATTATTTACCTTTCCTTAACCTATTTTTCCTCATGATTTTTGACCCTATCATTGTCTGCAACCTGGAACTCCAGAACCGCTTTGTAAGGTCCGCAACTCACGAATTTCTGGCTGAAGAAGACGGAACGCCAACTTCCAGGCTAGGGGACCTTTATGAAGAGCTTGCAAAAAACGAGGTTGGGCTGATCATAACCGGTTATTCCTATGTTCTTCCGGGCGGTCAGAGTGATATTTATCAGCAGGGGATCTATGATGACCGTTTTATTGAACCCTACAGGAAGATAACCGAAAGGGTGCACAGGTACAGAAGTAAAATCGTGCTCCAGATCGTTCATGGAGGCAGGCAGGCAAGTGTTTCGGACGAATATCCGGTTCCTATGGCTCCTTCGAGAGTAAAAGACGGACATTCGGCAGTTATGCCGAGGGAAATGACCGAACAGGAAATCCTGGAAGTAGTCGAGGCTTTTACAAAGGCAGCTGTCAGGGCAAAAAAAGCAGGCTTTGACGGGGTACAGCTTCACTGTGCCCATGGCTTCCTTTTAAGTAATTTCATTTCTCCCTATACGAACAGGCGGACTGATCGCTGGGGAGGTTCGGTAGAAAATCGGGCAAGAATAGTCACGGAAATTGTCAGACGCATAAAAGAGGAGGCTGGAGACTCATTTCCTGTTCTGGTCAAAATGAATGCTACAGATGGCTTCCAGCCCTGCTGTTCAAAAGCTCAACTGGGACTTGATATTTTCCAGGCCGTAGAAATTGCAAAGCTTCTGGAAAAAGCTGGAATCTGTGCAATTGAGGTCAGCGGAGGAATCAGTGAGGCAGGGGGGGTAACTATAAGGACCGCAATCAATTCTCCTGCCAAAGAAGCATATTTCAGGGACTGTTCTAAAGCAATAAAAAATGCAGTAAACATTCCTGTCATTCTTGTAGGCGGCATCAGGTCTCTTCAGGTTATTAATGATCTGCTTGAAAACGGATTTGCGGATATGATTTCAATGAGCAGGGTATTTATCAGCGAACCTGACATTGTTTTGAAATTCAAATCAGGGAAGGTTAAAAAAGCAAGATGCGTGTCCTGCAACCTATGTTTTGACCCTGAAGGCATAAGCTGTAATTTTCAGTTTGAGTAAAAATCAGAGTGGCCTACTTACTCATCCATGAATCCTTCACCTAACGGCTCAGGTTCCAGGGAGGTGTATTCACTAAGGCCTGGAATCCAGTTTTCCAAGTTTAATTGAAGAAACATTCTGTCACGCCCTTGTCCATATTCATTCTTTCGGTATTCCGCAAGTTTAAATCCAAATTTGTCACAATAAATATGCCGGGCTCGTAAGTTGTTCGGATCGACAGTTAAGAAAACACTGGATAATCCGTTCTTTTTTAGGTGAGCTAGAGATTTTAGTAAGAGATGACATACATATCCTTTTTCTTGACTTTCTTTCTCTACTGCTATCTCTACCAGATAAGCAAATTTGGGATTATCCCACTCTTTCATAAATATAGCAAAACCTCTCAAGGAGTTACAGGCAAAGAGACCGAAAATGTGTCCATATCGTAGATAAGGTACCAAAGACCAGTTATTAAGTAAGTTCTCACCAAAAGCATCATAATCGATTTCAAGCATTCTCTCAATATTTTCTTCGTTTTTCTCAACTAATCGAACATTAGTTTTTTGCTCGTTTACTTTATTAATAAACTCAACTCCTCAAAAATACTATTATCCATAAGTTCGTTTTTGGTTTTTGCCGATGTTCAATTATTTCTCAAATTTTTGTTGCTATCCGTCATTCATATTATGTTTTACTCTTTGTATCTTGTTTCAGACAGTTTATAGTCAAGAATAACTTCCTACTTTGTATGGTACGCATCTGTTCAATATAAATATCTAAGACAAGTTTTTTTCAAGTTCCTTGAATTCACAAGGGAACTGACCTTAAATACTAATTATCTTTACTCTCAATTACCCACAGCCAATGTTTTATTTGCTCATATTAGGACTTCAGGGATACAAAACTTTAAAGCATTATTTTTACAACGATATCCAAAATTATTTCTCACAAAATTAGTTCTCATAAAATTATTTCTCATAAAATTATTTCTCATAAAATTAGTTCTCATAAAATTATTTCTCATAAAATTAGTTCTCATANNTCTCATAAAATTAGTTCTCATAATCTACAAACTATTTGACAAATTATACTTGGGCTTCGATAAAGTATCTTTATTCATTTTATCACAGTGGCTTATATAGGGTATCCATTAAAGATATTTTTTTATAATAGATGGATGCAAAAGAGATAAGCCTTTGAGGCTATCAAAGGATACTGGTTTATATTTTTCTGCCAGGTCCGCTACCCGTATAATTTGTGAGGAAATTAAAAATGTCAGAAGAGAACCGTGTCGGTAGTAAGATACGCCAGCTTAGAGAAGCCAGGGAGATGACTGTTGAAGAACTGGCTGAAGCCAGTCAGAGCAGCGAGGAATCAATCCAGCAGCTAGAAAATGGGGCCCTTGTTCCTTCCTTAACACCTCTTTTAAAGATTGCCCGGGCTTTAGGCGTCCGGCTTGGTACTTTTCTGGATGATATGCCCCAGAGTGGACCTGTAATTGTCAGGGAAGGACTTTCAGAGAATGTGGTCCGTTTTTCAGGGAAGACTGAAAAACCCAAGGAGAGCGCTCTTGAGTTTTATTCCCTTGCCTCTGATAAAGCAGACCGCAACATGGAGCCTTTTATCATTGATATTCATCCGTCTCCCGAGGAAAGCCACCAACCATCTTCTCATGAAGGAGAGGAGTTCATTTATGTCCTGTCCGGAGAAATCGAGATATTCTATGGAAAGGATGTCCATAAGCTAAACGCCGGAGACAGCATTTATTATGACTCTATTATCCCGCATGATGTACATGCAGCAGGAAAAGAGGACGCAAAAATTCTAGCTGTAATCTATGCTCCTCTGTAAAGCCGCAATCAGGCAGAGGAGAAAGTGGGCACTTAATTTTTACTGGCTGGAGAAACTCCAGATTTGAGAAATTAAACACAAGTACTTGAGAGTTAAGGAATCAAAATGTTCAGTACAATTGTTAGTCCGCGTTTTGGGGACATAGACGGGCTTGGGCATGTGAATAATACTGTCCTCCCGGTCTGGTTCGAAATTGGAAGAAACTCTGTGTTCCGGCTTTTTTCACCGGACCTTGATCTTAGCCCTGATGTATGGCACCTTATTCTTGTCAGGACTGAGTTTGATTTTCTGCACCAGATGTATTTCAGGTCGGATGTGGAAATCAGGACTTATATTGCAAAGATAGGAAACAGTTCATTTACTGTCGGACATGAAGCATGGCAGGAAGGCGAACTCAAGGTAAAGGGTCAGGCAGTATTGGTTTATTACGACTTCAAACTCCAGAAAGCAATTCCTCTTCCTGATTCTATCCGCGAAATTCTGACCGCGCACATGCTTCCTACGATGAACAATACTGAAACGGATACGGATTCCCCTTGCTCTATTTGAATTACTTGACTGACTGTCCGCAAATCGAGTTTTGGAGCATAATTTTGGAGCATACTAGATATCTCTGTTCGCAAGCAGACAGCTCCAAAAAAATTGATAATGCAAATGAGAGGCTGATACCATGCATCTTATAGAAGAGTCCCTCGGTAACTACTTTGAAAAACAGGTGGCTGTAGACCCTGACCACGAGTTTATTGTTTATCCTGACCGCAACCTTCGTTTTACTTATGGGCAGTTCAACGAAAGGGTCAATAACCTTGCAAAAGGGCTGCTAGCTATAGGCATAACAAAAGGAGACCACGTAGGAATCTGGGCAAAAAATGTCCCTGACTGGCTTACCTTCATGTTTGCCACAGCAAAGATCGGGGCAGTGCTTGTTACTGTGAATACTGCCTACAAGAGCCATGAGGTCGAATACGTATTAAAACAGTCTGATATGAAAGCCCTGGCTATGATTGATAGCTACAGAGACGTTGATTATCTTGAAATAATAAATGAGCTTGTCCCTGAGCTCAAAACCTCTGAAAGGGGAAGACTGAAAAGCAAAAACTTTCCCTATCTTAAGAGCATAATTTACGTAGGACAGGAAAAGCACCGGGGTATGTATAATACAAATGAGCTCATGCTTCTTGGCAGCCATTACCCTGATAATGAGCTCTGCGAGATTATGGCCAGTGTTGACTGTGATGATGTTGTCAATATGCAGTATACATCAGGAACGACAGGTTTTCCTAAAGGAGTCATGCTGACTCATAAAAATATCTTAAATAACGGACTTTCTATCGGAGATCGGCAGAAGTTCACCTATGTGGACAGACTCTGTTTTCCTGTACCACTTTTCCACTGTTTCGGGATAGTACTCGGAGTTATGGCCATTCTGACCCACAGAGGAACGCTTGTTATGCTCGAAATTTTTGATCCTCTACTGGTGCTTGCTGCGGTACATAAAGAGAAATGTACGGCTCTTTACGGTGTGCCTACAATGTTTATTGCCGAATATACGCATCCGATGTTTGACATGTTCGACCTATCTTCCCTGAGGACAGGAATTATGGCAGGTTCCACTTGCCCAGTAGAAGCCATGAAAAAAGTCGTAAATGATATGCACTGCTATCAGATTACCAGTGTTTACGGACTTACGGAAGCATCTCCTGGTATGACCCAAACTGATGTGGATGATCCTCTGGAACTCAGGGTCGAAACTGTTGGTAAGCATTTCCCGGGCGTAGAAGTCAGGGTTGTTGACCCCGATACCAATGAGCCGTTGCCCCCAAACACTGTAGGAGAGATATGTTGTCGCGGGTATAATGTGATGAAAGGTTACTATAAGATGCCTGAAGAAACGAAAAAAGTTATTGATGAAGATGGCTGGCTTCACAGTGGAGACCTTGGGACCTGTGACGAAAACGGTTATTACAGGATCACAGGTAGGATTAAGGACATGATTATCAGGGGAGGAGAAAACATTTATCCAAGGGAGATTGAGGAACTCCTGCTCACCATACCTGAAATTACGGATGTCCAGGTTGTTGGTATCCCTGACAAAAAATACGGGGAAATTGTAGGTGCCTTTGTGATTCTCAAGAAAGGCGCAGACCTTACAGAAGCCGATATCAGGGATTATGCCTTAAGCAAGATCGCCCGCTATAAGGTTCCAAAGCATGTATTCATTGTAGACGAATTCCCACTGACAGCAAGCGGTAAGATTCAAAAGTACAGGTTAAGGGAACTGTCTGTGGAACTTCTTAATGAGCAAGGTTAAAATAGCGGTTTATTAAAGTCAGTAGCTATTGATAGTTAACAGTTTATTAATAATAGTTATTGATATTTATGATAATTATGATAGTTATTGATAAGTAACAACAACTATTGATAGCTATTGATACTTATTGATACTTATTAACAACTACTAACCGCCATGATAATTATCGATAGCGTACGTTAAAAAGTTGACCGGCTGTGTTATTAGCTATGTTGTTTTATCTATCATTAAGGTCGACTTTCTTTCTCAATTGAGTTTCAATTCGTTAATTCTTACGCTTTGAAATTTCAAAGCTATTAAAAAATTAGATATCAGCAAATTTTAAATATTCGTTATATTTTTGAAGAATATTTTAATTTATTCCCATGCTAAAAAGTTTATGATAATACAAAAACGATGGGCAATTGAATATTTAACGTAATTTATTATATATACGATTTCAGCATTAGAAGGATGTAGTTGTAAGAGAAGCGCAATAGTACACCTTTGTGCATAGCGTATGAGGAGTTTTTCTGTAGGGGTTTCATCGATTGAGAGTTCAGGATCACAAAGGAACTCTCAATCAATCACCACAATCAATTAATTGTTTGTACTGGTCTCTTACAACTATGGGAAGAATATGGGGGAGTATTCTTCAAGGGGGTTTCACCGATTGAGAGCTCAAGGGTCATAGGGTCATCAAAAAGGGCTCTCAATCAATTACTAACTTTTAGCTTAACTTGGACATTTAATTACGTTTAATTTAACTATTTTTGATTAATTTTTAGCATAATTATTTAATCCAGGTAAATCGTATAAACAATCTAGTTTTTCTCCCGGTTGAAATTCAGCTTTTGAGTTTTCCCCCAATTTTACCTTTTGAAATCTTCAAACAATCAATAACTGTCCTATTCTATTTAAGTCCTTTGATGAGTCACTTTTATTTGTGTCTATACTAACAAGCGTTGCTTATTATATGGACATAAAATTCCATTTATAAACATATTAAATTAATTTTTACCTAAAAAGTCAATTAAAAATCCTCATTAACTTTTCGTAATGTCTCTGTACTGGTGAACATTCTAGCAATTAAACGAGTGATTTCAACTACGAATTCAGTTTTTTAAAAATAAGATAAATAAGCCAATTCCATGGGTATTTACACAAAAAGTGGCAGAATCTCTGTATAAAAGGAGCGAAATCCGAAATGCAAGGTAAGGAATATAAAGAAGAGCCGAAAATTTTGAGTTCCTCCATTTTGGAGGATAATTCATATAAGTCCTGTAAGTACTATGCCGATTCCCATGAGAGCCACACAGCCTACGGCTGCAAAGTCTACTTTATTCCAGGCAAGCCTGTTGTCCACGCTGTGTCTGTCCCTGTATCCCCTCATATCCATTGTCAGGCCGAGGACCTGGGTTCTTCCAAGAGAATTTGCTACCAGGGGCACAAGAAGCGGCTTTATGCTCCTTACCTTTCCACGAAGCCCTTTTCCCGGATTGTAACCTCTTGCAAGCTGGGCTTCATGAATGCGCTGGCCTTCGACCTGCAAGCTCGGGATAAACCGAAGGGCAATTACAAACATAAGCACATAGTCCACAGGAATGTGGATTTCCAGAAGAGCTTTCATGAGGTCACTGGGCCTTGTAGTGACCACAAGAAGCTGAAAGGCGAAGAGCATTGCAAAGAATCGAAGGGAAAGAACCACTCCAAAATCCAGAGCTCCGGTAGTGACCGGAAAGATCCCCTTGGCAGTAAGAGTTCCTGCAGGGATAAGAAATCCCAGGGTTACTCCGCTTTTCATGGTAAAGACTGTTAGCAGGATCAAGCTTACACTCAGAAAAACAAGAAGTTTGAGCTGTCTGATAAGTTCGTGATGGAGTCCGGCTTTGAGGGATACCAGAAAGATTCCAAGTACCATAAGCGCCAGGACTATGGAATTCGTTGTAAAAACGCTCAGAACTATGATTCCTGCAACAGCTACAATTTTGGAGAGTGGGTTCATGCTGTGTAAAAAGCTGTCACTATTAATATACTGCATAATCTCCTTCATGCACAAACGCCTCCAATATGTCCTCTGTTCACCTGCTCGCTATCTGCAGTTTCTTTTCTGGTATCTTCTATTATTTTTCCGTCAGCCATGCGAATAACCCTCTCGGCATAGTCTTTTACTATCTGCATGTTATGGGTCACCATGACTATTGTGTGCCCTTCCTGCTGAAGCTTTCGTATAAGTTTCATCATACCGTCCGATTCTTGGGCGTCCAGACCTGTTGTAGGTTCATCGAGCACGATAAGTTCAGGCTTCATGGCAATTACGCAGGCAACTGCCAGCCTTTGCCTTTCTCCCCTGCTCAGGTTTCGAGGAAAAACTCTGAGTTTTTCCTCAAGATTTACAAGTTCAAGGGAATCGAATATTGCTTTTTCAGCCTCAAGCCCTTCTATGTTTATATTATTTAATCCGAATGCAATTTCTGCTTCGACGGTATCTTCAAAAAGCATGTTGTCAGGGTTCTGAAAGACAAGGCCGGTGTGTTTGACAAGCTCGTTTACAGGAGTTTTTGAAGTTTCGAGGCCTTTTATAATTACGCTTCCGTGATAAGGGCGTAAAAGTCCATTGAAGTGTTTGACAAGGGTTGTTTTGCCTGAACCATTCTCGCCCAGCACAGCAACGAGCTCTCCAGGATAAATCTCCAGGTCTATGCTGTCGAGTGCCAGGACTTCTCCGTAACGCTGTGTGAGATTTCTTACGGAAATAATGGGCTGTCTTTCCTTAACCTTATTCTGAGGCATATAGAGAGGCTGTCTGTCAGTTTCAGAAATTTCCTGTTCTGAAGCAAGAGAAGATGCTGCAAGAGAAGACGCTGAAAAATCAGCCGGACTTTTTATATCTTTTATTCTGCCTTTTTCAAGCATCACGACCCGATCTCCGATTTCGAGGAAATCGTCTATATTGTGATCTATGATTATGATAGTTTTTCCGGATTCTTTCAGCCTTTTCAGGATTGAAAAGATTCTTCTTACGGCCTTTGTATCCAGTTCGGCTGTAGCTTCGTCAAGGATAAGGACTTCGGTATCGAGGGCAAGGGTTGCTGCAAGTGCAACTTTTTGCTTCTGCCCTCCGGAAAGAGCATGTGGGGCCCGGCTTCTAAGATGACTGATTTCGCAGAGTTCCATTACTTCTTCCAGCCTGTGTCTCAGTTCTTTTTTGGAATAACTCCGGTTTTCAAGTCCAGAACGGATTTCCTCTTCGACACTTGTGAAGATAAGCTGTGATTCCGCATCATCAAAAACCATCCCGATATGTCGGCTCAGTTCCTTCATGCCGTTAAAACTTTTTATGTTTCGGTCTTTGAAAATGATTTCTCCTTCGGTCTTGCCCTCTATTTCATGGTGCAGGACGCCTGCCATAGCAAGAGCCAGTGTCGTCTTTCCGGCTGCACTATGCCCGGTAACCAGAAGCAGTTCTCCCTGTCGGACCTCAAGGTTAATTTTTTTCAGGACAGGGTTTTCAGCTGTTCCGTAGGTGTATGAAAAATCTTTCAGTTCTATCATGCTTTCCCCCGGGCAAGCACCCTTGAGGCAGGCAGGTAAAGTATCTGCACAATGATTGCATTGACGATTGCGGTCCCTATCACAATCGGGACCGTAGCAGCTACAAAAGCTCCCATAGTTGCGAACTTGGAAAGTATCGCAGGAGCAATCATAATCATTGCAACGATTACAAATGTTGATCCGCTGATCAGAGTGCCTACCAGCGTTGAAGGCACAGGAGAAAATGAGAATTTATTCCTGAGACTTGTGTACGTGACAAGGCAGGCAATGGCACCCACAGGCTCACTGATAAGGTTTGCAGGCGGAAATATTGAATGACTGAGAAATGCGCACATTATGCCTGCTACAATCCCTATACCTATTACTTCCGTGAATGTGGGCATCACAAGGATTATGGCAAGGCAGTAAAACGCTATTACAAGATTTGAAACGATAGGACCCGGAATTACAAGGGATAAATAGCGCACTATTGCGCCGACTGCAAGCAAAATTCCAACAATGGCAATATCCTGAGATTTCATTAAAAACCACACAACCTGTAAATACTCTTCGGGAAATTCTCCCGTAATCTGAATTACTGTGATCATAAACTCGACAATTCAATTAAACGTGGTAATTCTATTACACAACTTAGTACTATAAGGCATAATAATGTACATTAATATATAAACTTTATGCTTTAGTAGCCTGCATATACTTATATTAGTTTCATCTTCAAATTTAAGGGAGAATTTTCCAACTAGAAGAGTATGTGTCAATTTGTCGTGTGTCAANNCAATTTGTCATATAATAATTCCGTCATGTAATAATTCTGTCATGTAATAATTCTGTCATGTAATAATTCTGTCATGTAATAATTTTATTAAACAGTTGTGAAAATGAGTGCGCCTTTTGATCTTGTTTTTTGATCTTGTTTAAGTCTTACTTCTCCATAAATATGTGAAATTTACTTCTATCAAACAATTAAAAGATGATACTTATCCGTTTTCATTAAACACTGGTTCTAAAGGTTGTAGAGTTGAAGAGCAAGTCAGAAATCGCTTATCGATAGGAAAACTAATCTGGTATAAGAACAATAGGATTTACAAAGACTATTGTGGGGTATGGTATATCGCCGGTTAATGTAAACGATCTGGATGAAGTCAGGACTATTGAAGAAGGATTCAAAAAAGCATATGGTGGGGACCTGAAAGGAACAGTAGAAGCTGTTGACAAACTCAAGGGCTTTGCACTCCAGTTGATTCACCTTGAAGCCGATGCTGAGAATGAGTTGGATATAAAAGCACTAATCATCTCTATAGGGGATATAGCGAGAGTATCTGCCGAAATGAAAATGGAGCGGGCATGCTCAGTTTCAGGTCGTATTCTTGGAGATATAGCTCTTGAGGCTGCCGGTCAAAAAAGGGTCCAGATTGCTATAAAGGCTTTATCCATTGTCGGGAGTCTTGCCCTGGAGTTTACAGGAAAAGGCCTGGAAATGGCAGCCAGAAGTGCAGCTGAATCGCTTGGAATTTGCGGGAAAAGCTTTTCAAAAATTAAAATGGAAACGCTGGTCAGCCTTTCTGAGGTTTACCTTATGCAGGTATCTCTGTTATCCATAGAAAAAGGCTTTTATAAGACTGGAACTGCTGCTATCGATTACCTTGGGGAGATAGGAATTGCTTCTGCCGAACAGTCAATAGAAAGCTGTACTCTGGAAGCTGCGGTTACTCTTGAAGATCTGGGTAATGCTGCTGTAAGGGAAAATAGCGAGTCTTACGTAAAGGCAGTAATCGAGGCACTTGAAAACCTGGGAACTGAGGTCTCTCGGCACGGAATGAAAAACATACTTGTCCAAATAGTATGGTCTCTCGAAACGATTAGGGTGCTTTCTCTGGAGCAGGGCCTCAAAGGAGCCTGCTTTGCCGCAAAAGCTGCGCTTGAATCCATCAACACGGCAGGAATGCTTGATACGGAACAAAATCTGGAAAAAATAAGAGAAATAAAAGAGTTTCGTTCTTTTATCCTGAAAAAGAGTTAAATAAGCAGCTGGAGGAAATTAAAGTTAAGAATGCAGAGTATAGAGTTAAAGAATGCAGAATGGAAAGTTAAACAATTAAGAAACTTAACAAACCAGCAAAGCCTTAATATCTAATTTTTTTCTGTACTTATAT
>DAQQ01000175.1:18397-19094 GCA_002508465.1 Methanosarcina sp. UBA7
TTATATATAAAGAAAATAAAATATTATAAAAAACATTATAAAAAATAATTACAGTAAAATCACGTAAAATCATATAAACGTAAAATCATATGAAATACATAAAAAATCATATAATAAATGCATAAGATCACATAAAAAATAAAAGATCAAGTAAAAAATCACATAGAATAATTACTAATGAAAAAAGTTCCATATAAGAAAGAATATGGTGCTCCGGCCGGGATTCGAACCCGAGTCTTCGGCTCGAAAGGCCGGAATGATTGGCCGGACTACACTACCGGAGCACATTTCATCTCACAGCGAGACCTTCAATAGACTTTAGTAATATATAAATCTGTCCCTTATCTGCAGTTTCTAGTGTAATCAATTAATGAGATAATCTTTTATGTAATGACTGTTTGATTTATTTCATATTCCTTTTTATAGGTAGAGCAAAATTTTCTAAAAAGTTTTTTAAAATTTCTAAAAGATTTTCTAAAAATATGTTTGATATACGGAATCTAAGCGGACAGGTCATAAATCCTAAACTCTCGCGCTCAACCTTAGTATTTGTAATTGATAACATTAACTTTATGAGTATTAGGAAATATGTTATAAGTAAATAGAAAATGTCATTATACTTAAGTAGAAAACGTGATGAAAAATCATATTACCAGGTACAATGAAAAAGCATATATCAGTATAATGAAAAAGTACA
>DAQQ01000175.1:19129-50310 GCA_002508465.1 Methanosarcina sp. UBA7
AAAAAGAATATGGTGCTCCGGCCGGGATTCGAACCCGAGTCTTCGGCTCGAAAGGCCGGAATGATTGGCCGGACTACACTACCGGAGCTTTTGTTGTATCTTGTTTTCCCCTCATTGAAGGGGTTCTTCAATAAGGGGTTTTTCTATATATAGTTAGCGGCTGCCAGTACCTTTCAAAATGTTATTGCTTGTTGAATTAGGAAATTTCTTCCTCATATTTCTTCTTCAGCTTCTTCCTCATTTTCGATCTCGGATTCCATATCGCCTATATCTTCCGATTTGTCCTCTTCTTGAATGAGGTTGCCAATCCATTCGCTGAGTCTGCCGCAGTATTCAGGTTGACAGTCACCTGTACAGCCTGTACAGGCCGAAAACAATGATCCTGAAAGCAGGAAGTCATATTTTTCCTTAACCTCTTCCTTTGCTTTCAGCAGGTATGTTCTTGCCCCGTTTGAGACTCCAATCTCTCTTATAATTAGGTCTTTATCCAGAAGCTTCTTTATGATTCTGGAACATTTTCTGCTGTCGATATCCAGCTCTTTCCAGATTACGTTCTGGAAAACGCCTTCTTTATGTCTTTTTATTATATTATAGGCTTCTTCTTCAAGATCCATGATTCCACACTATGAGGTTCCTTGTGAAGTTTTATTCTTCTACAGGAGTGATCAATATAATGTTATTACCACGAAGTACTACTGAACCAAGGGAACGAACTTTTTCTCCTTTTACGATCTCCATGGTGTCCACGAGATGGAGGTTCATATAGTCATCCACGCTCTTAAGGGTGCCTTCAAGCAGATTAAGATCGCCTTTCATTTCTACCTGGATTCTTGATCCAACAATTTTCTGAACTTTTTTATTTGGGAACAAATTTAAACCCTCGCTGATTTATTCTGAATTCTCCCCGTACTTTTTTCTGTTTTTTACGTCCCAAGCCAGTGAGGAGCAAGTTACATTAAAACCGCAACCACACTCGCGGTTTACTTGCTGTCTGTATCAGCCGCTTTATACCAGCGACTGAGAAATTTCTTTATGTTGTCACTCCACCGGCTTTTAAGAAAACTGAAAACTACTTATCCTTTACAGAGATATATAACCATCGATCTCCAAGAGCTCTCAAAAGACTCCTGGGTCAAATAGCTTTTCCAGTTCTTTTATCCGGTATTTTATTCTGAGCTTATCCCAAAACCAATTTCATTCCCAAATCTATACTATTTTCATGTTTAGAAATTAGAGCAATTATTCAAAATTCAAGGTTTTGGGATAGGCTCTCTGAGTGAGTGGAGAGGCGTATATAATGGTCAGATATAACCCTGAAGATCCGTACTTTCGTCAGCAAGCTTTGCAGACTCTTTTCTTGGTCTCGGGATTGCTCTTGCAATAGGCCCGAAAACGGATTCGTATTCATTTATATGCTGGGTCAGCCAGCGGGAAAGCTCAAGTGCAGCTACCGGAGAAAGTATCACTTCGGTTTCTACACGTCTCTGGATAACCCTTGATTCCGAGGCATCTCCGAACAGTTTTGGAGTGTCATTATAAAAACCGATCCTGAAATCATAAGGGCTGTGCCCACCCGCAGCTCCGATGGCATATATCTGCCTGAAGTTTTCAGGCTTTACAAACTCGATTGTAATGCCTTTCTTAATCTTTTTGGAATCTGTGCTTTCGATATTTTCCCTGGACTCTGCATCCTCGGTCATGAAATTACCTCTATTTTTACTCTCGGAGTATCTGATCAGATTTTGATCCGTTATACTGACCTGCCCTTAAAAGCTAGTCAATTCTTTAATATAAACGATACAATCCCACGTAAGCAGGAACTTTTTAACTCATTATATAGTGCTATCTGCAAAAATGTTTTTGATATTTATCTGTAAAACGTTTTTGATATTTTTATTTGTAAAAACGTTTTTGACATCTTAACCCTGAACTTTCTTTTTAAATTTTTTTGCTTCGTCTGCAACTCCCTTTTTAGAGTGTACCTTTGCTATAAGTTCTACGGCGTCAAGGTTTCGGACAGCATTGTCCAAGTACCCGAAGACATCACCCTGATAGGCTGAAATCCCATACTTGTCTTCAAGTTTCTTTATAATCTGTCCGGGCTCAAGTCCTTCTGTACGCAGCTTGATTATTTTTTCCGAAAACTTCTGTTCTGCGCAGCCACAGTAAGGTGAATCTTTGCATTTACAGGTTAAAAAGTCCGAAGCAAAATCCAGCAGAAGTCTCTGAATTTTTGCATCAAGCTGGGAAAGAGATTCCCCGTCAAAAATTATGTCAAGTGTAGCTCCCTGAAAAATCCTTGAAGGCATATTTACATGCAGGGAGCTTCCTATCTGATTTGCGTACTTGAAATACGCTGCATCAAAAAACTCAAGGTTCGTTGCAATCTTCAGGGGTTCGTTCTCTCCAAGTACTGCATCCCTAATCAGAAAAGCTTTCGATACCTGAAGGAAATGAGCTGAAATAATTTTTCCAAAACGCGTAAGCGTTATTCGGTTTCCTTTTCTTTCCACAAAACGATAGCTCTGAAGGCGCAGAATCAATTTATCCAAGTCGTAGCTTCCAAACATCTGGTTATGGATCATTTTTAGATCCTGCACTGAGGAAGTGACCGCAACCGATGCAAGCACTTCCTCCAGCTGTTCGGCTTCTCCGTACTGTACACCTGCTGATAACATTTCTCCCTGGAGTAGTTTAATTGCAACCTCTTCTTCGGTATCGGACTGTGAACTTGAGTACGATTTACCAGGCACGGGCATAAGCACAACAACTCCTCTATCATGGTAGTCAGGTCTTCCTGCCCTGCCGCTCATCTGCAGAAAATCCTGGACTGAAATCCAGTCTATTCCCATTGCCAGAGACTCAAAAATCACCTGGGAAGCCGGAAAATCCACTCCAGCCGCAAGAGCAGCCGTAGTTACAATTACTGGGAGTTCTCCTTTTGCAAAGCGAGTTTCGACTTTCTTTCTCTCATACTGGGAAAGCCCGGCATGGTAAGGTGCCGCATGAATCGAAAGAGCTCCTGCAAGCTTGTGGCAGTTTCTACGGGAATTTGTAAATACGATTGTCTGTCCCCTGTGCTTCTTGGAAGAGAGCATTGAATATTCTTCTTTAGCAAACTGGGAAATCAACTTTGCCTTTTCATTTTCCTGGCAGAAAAGAAGGTGCCTGTCAATAGGAACCGGCCTGTGCTCGTAACGGACAAGCTGGGCTCCGAGTTTCTTCGCATAACCTGCTGGATTTGCAACGGTTGCAGAGAGATAGATGAATTGAGCTTCGGGTGCTACATACCTAAGCCTTCCAATAAGTCCATCCAGCCTGTGACCCCTCTCCTGGTCTTCGAGAGTATGGACTTCATCCACTACTACAGTTCCGATTTTACCAAGAAAATCGGCATTTCCCGACCGAAGCATGTGGTCTATGCCCTCGTAAGTCCCTACTATGATATCCGCACCAGGGCTGGTCTGCATCTTCACGCGTTGAGACGTTTTTATGAGAATTGCACCTATCTTTATGGAAGTTGTGAGCCCCAGTTTTGAATAGCGTTCTTTGAACTGGTCGTACTTCTGGTTTGCAAGTGCAACCAGGGGAACGAGATAGAGCATTTTTCCTTTTTTGTTAAGAAGGTTCTGGATTCCTGCCATCTCTCCTATAAGGGTCTTTCCGGTTGCTGTTGCCGAGATTACAAACTGGTTTTTTCCTTCCAGAAGTCCTGCTTCTATCGATAATGCCTGGACAGGCAGCAAGGTCTCGGATTTCTCAAGCAGTATCTCCTTGAATTTCTTTTGAAGTGGTAGGCTTTTTACCCTGACTGTAGCACTGTCGGGATTTGTCCTTATAGTATCGTAACGTGTGAACTCAGGGTCCAGCCTTTCAGGGCTCAGCATCCGGATAGTCCTGTCAAGGTCTCGGGTTTTTGAGAGCACCTGTTCCAGGAAATCTATGGATTTTTCTCCATACTGCACACCAGCTGAACGGACTGCACGCAAAAGTTCTTCTTTTGCACAATCCAGACAGATTAGTTCGTTATTGTACTTGATAGATTTACTGTTTACAAAGTTGAAACGTCCATTTATCCAGCAATGTTTACAAATTTTTACTTTATCAGCTTTAAGTTGAAAACCTTCAAGCATTTCCAGAAAAGCAGCCTCATTTGCAGGATCTCCTCCCTCTGCGAGCATTATTCGGTTTGCACTGCGCAGGATCTCTATAAATTGCTGTGGAGGAATGAATTCTTCTTTTTTCTTGCCGGCGAAGAGCCTGATTTTAAGAGGGCGTGGCCCTTTGTAACTATCTTTTATGAGGAGCTCGGCCATATAAAGCGGTTGTTTCATCCGGTCCTTTATAGCCATAACTTTTATCTTTGATTTTTCAGCGTAACCTAGGACCCAGAGCATGATTCTTTATCCTGATATATGAATGGTATATGTAAGCTTCCCTTCAAAACCTGCAAATTTTCCTTTAAAGTTTAAATTTTGAAAGTTTAAAAGTCAATATTCTGTTATTTTCTTAGTCTCGAGCAACATAGTTTGTATTGCAGGTAAAATTTGTTCAAGTATGTTAAGGTTTATTCGAGTTTGTGGAGTTCTGCCCACTCTTATTATATTTTGTTCAAATGTATTGGATTATGTTGAGTTTATTAAGCTCAATTAAAGTTATTACTTGAACGCTGAGTAATATTTACGTTTTGAGTGTTTTACAGTGCGCAATGTTTTCTTTTATTCTTCCTGAGCACACCTTCTTACCTTCCAAGTCTATCCTTTATCTTCTTTGCAACCTCATCTTATGGTCATTATTATATAAATATTTTATCACTTAATTATTATATTAATAAAATTGTCCGGTGCTGGCTATATCTCGATACTGCTGAATATGCTATTTAGGAAGATTATTTTAAGAACTATTTGGGCAAGAAATTATTGGAAAATGGTATCAAGAAAGTGTTTAATGGAAGTATCTGATGAAAGTGTTTTTATAAAGTTATATTCGAAAGTATGCAACGTGAAATTTATTCATACAGAAGCAACTATCCTGATTAGTCTTTAAGTACGGTTTTATAGGAAAAACATAGATTCGTTGATCTTTAGCTCAGATGTAATTCACAAACAGGCTCCTTCCTTTGCAAATCTGCATCTGCAGTTTCGAGTTTTCGGAATGTTTTCTATAGTATCCGAAATAATCTCAAAGATTGCGTCCTGAGCTTTTCCCACAACATCAGTGACTTCAGCAGCTGTCAGTTTCTGTGTGGTCATTCCGCAGGCCTGATTTGTGATAACAGCAAGAGAAGCATAACAGAGGCTGAGTTCTTTTGCAAGGTTCACTTCAGGTACGCCGGTCATGCCCACGACATCTGCAAATTGACTCATCATGCGGATTTCGGCCCTGGTCTCAAAACGCGGACCTTCCGTACAGGCATAAATTCCTTCGGTATAGGGCAGTCCCTGTTTTTCCAGAGCGTCTCTAAGAGCTGTCCTGATCTCAGGGCAGTAAGGTTCAGATACATCGACATGTACGGTTCTGTCGTCATAAAAGGTAGAAGGTCGGTTTCGGGTAAAATCTATGAAATCATCAAGTACTACAAAACTGCCCACCGGATGTCCTCTCATTGAGCCTACGGAGTTCGTGGATATTACACGTTCTGCTCCGACTGAATGCACAGCCCAGATATTGGCTCTGTAATTAATCCTGTGAGGGGGAATATGATTTTCTCCTGCATGCCTGGGGATTACTGCAACTGTTTTCCCTCTTATAGTAGTAAGATAAGCTGTGACTTCTCCATATGGAGTATGTATTGACTGGCTTTCGAATTCCTGATATGAGTTAAAACCAACGCCACCTAGCACCGCTATCTCAATGTTTTCATCTACTTTTTCCATTTTTCATCTTCCAAGTGGTTTTGTTATTACCCGATTTTCCGTTAATCCAGCTTTGTTTAGCCTTAAATTCTTTTGCAGGCCGCTTGGGTCAGGCAAGTTTTTTCTTTCTTCTGCCTCTTCCTTTCTCTTCGTTTTCGGAGATCTGGTTTGATACACTGTATTTTATGCCTGCAAGGGCAATAAGAATAGCAACTGCAACCGAATACACAAAGTACTGGAGGGCGATGGTTGCGTCATTAGTAGTGCCTTTCCAAAGGGAAGCTGTCGCTAAAATGTATGTACTTGCACCCCAGAAAAGCAGCCCTGTTGCGATCACAAATAAAGAAATTGCAACGTTTTTATAAATGGGCTTATTTTCCATCCTTAAATCAAAGATTTTTCCAAAATTGGCAAGCAATATGGCTCCTGCATACCACCAGACTGAAGCATTAATGAATACTGAGACAAGAGTAAGGATCCCTTGATACCATACTCCGTCTGCCGAGTAAAGCTTCCATACTTCCGTAGCTCCGTACGCAGTTGCTACAAGGGTTGTAAGCAGGGCAGCCATATAGCTGATAAAAACCATTCTCTGTTCAAGAAAAGCGTCCCAGAGCTTTTCCTTTTCAAGAGCAACAAGGTCGTCCAGCCCAAAACCCCTGTATAACATGTAAAGCCCTACAGCTGCAAGAATTCCTACAACTGCACCATCTGGATAACGGGCAAGCAAAAATATTGAATAAATGAGAAAAGCGAGTCCTAAAGGTACAAAGAAAGTCTGGGAGATTTTCGGGTCACTGAAGACATGTTTCAGGATATAGTAAGTACTTTCCAGGTTCTGGCTCTGCATTATTACGATTCTTTTCACGGAGTCAATTCTCATACGGGATTGGACAATAGGTACAAGCGTTTCGTCCTCTGCCCCGTCCGAGACGAATATTGCTCTCTGCACATCATTCACATTGAGGAATGTTTCAAGCTGCTCGGCAATTTTCTGGTCCGAGATCACTCCAACATTTTTGTCTCCTGCAAAAGAAACTATCTCAGCATCAGTTCCTTTTGCCCGTAACTCATCCAGAATCTTGATTCCGCCGAAAATCGTATTTGTGTCAGAATCTTCCGGGTCTGCGATCCCAAGTGCGACGGCAGCCTGAACATTTGCCTCCCGTCCTACTATCGGGGTTTCGAGTTTTGCTTTTTCGCCCAGATCGTTATCTCTGTCTATGCATATAACTAAGGTCTGCATATCTCCTCTATAGCTTTCAATAGCTTACTCTATCGCAGAGAGCTGTTTTTTCATGTACGGCATCCTGATTCGACTCTCATATCTTTCCTGTAGGAGTTTTACATAAACTCTTTTAATCAGTTAAATCGCTTTACTTTTTACAAGCATACTATTTTAATTTATACTTTATAAGCTTGTAGCGTGACAGAGTTTATTTTAAACATTAATTTTCACTTTTAAAGATACTTTTATAATTTCGAAAACCCATAAGTAAATGTCTACAAAAACAGGCTCTCTTTTGAGAGAAATCCATTACCTTTGTAAAAAATAAAAAGGGGTTTATATGGCACAAACAATGGAAAACGAAAGTAAAGGAACCGAAGCTGGAAAAAAGAACAGAATACAGGAAAAAGTTGGAAAGCTTGGGAATGACATTGACACTCTTGCAAAGAAAACAGGAGACGAAGCCTCGAAACTTGCAAAGAATATAAACACTGAGATCAAGTCTATCTCGGACGAAATAAAATCAATTGATGTAAAAGATGAGGTAAAGAGCATCACCGCAAGGGTTGAAAAACTGGTTGATGCAACCGGCGATAGCGCAAAAAAACTTGCCTCAGAGATTAAGACTGATGTAAAGAAAATGGTAGATAAGATCGAAGTCCCGATCTCAAAGAAAAAATAAATAAATAAATAAATAAATAAATAAATAAATAAATAAATAAATAAATAAATAAATAAATAAATAAATAAATGGAGGCAAAGTAACGACTCAGTACCAAAATCTAGTGATGAATGTAAAATTCAAAATCACTAGATTTTGTAATTGGTCACAATCCTTGCGATACAACTTAGGGATGGATGTTTTTTGATATCGAATATTGATTTTGATGAAAACCGGATTTTTCTTGTTAATTCAGATTTTCAATCAAAAAATGCAAAAATCACTGGATTTTGGACCAGAGTCCAAAGTAATAACAGTGACAAAATAATGATTATAAATTAAGATTTTTTTATCTGTGACGAGTAGTATCTTTTTAACCTTTTTTTATTATCGGCTTTGCTTCTCAATGTATATTCATTGAATCTTTCTTATTTCTCAATGCATACTCATTGAAGTATTTTTGTTTCTTAATGCATATTCATTGAATCATTTCTGCTTTTATAGTCCGTGCTTTCAATGTTTTTCGTCTGTAACTATTCAGCCTATCTAAAACAGAATCATTAGCCACCTTTATTGAAATCCAATCGACAAATTCCTGTAAATTGATTTATTTAGATTGTCAGCGATTGACTGCATTTCTTTCTTTTCCGTAAGTTATTTATTAAATTCTTCTAATTCACTAGAATCAATGGCAATAGACATGTTTTGACAGGCTGAATAGTTACTTTCGTCTTTGCGTTTTTATTTCCTGAGTTAACTTTATTATTCAGCACGTCATCTGTATAAATTATATTGGGGAGATCTTGATGCAATCATACTCTGACATTTCCAGGAGGCTTATAGCCTCAATAATCGATATTTCCGTAATTATTTTTCTTTTTATGTTTTTAGAGCTAATTACAGAAACCCCGGATGAAACGTTTTTCTATATTCTGTTCTTTCTTACTATGTGGGTTTACTTTGTCTTTCAGGAGAGTTCGACCCTGAAGTCAACAGTGGGCAAGCAAGCTGTGAACATTATTGTTACTGACCTCAACGGAAACAGAATTTCCTTTACGCAGGCAACAAAGCGTTTTATTCTGAAAATTCTTACTGTAATTCCCTTTTTTGTAGGATTTCTACTTATCCTTTTTACCTCAAAAAAGCAGGCTTTTCACGATATTGTTGCAAAGACAGTGGTGTTTGTTCAGGAAGATTGACCTTAATCCTTCTTTTCAAATTTTTATCTATCATGTCAGTTTTTTTACGACGATTACTTTTTTTATTATGGTGTCTTAATAATTAATGGGAAGTCATTTTCTACTAGAGCAATCAAGGGAAGTGTATTATGTCTATTTCCTTCAATCAGCGTAATTTTATCCAGAACAGACCTGTAAGCTTTGAGGGTTCTC
The DNA here is from genome assembly GCA_002508465.1 of Methanosarcina sp. UBA7. GTDB lineage: Archaea > Halobacteriota > Methanosarcinia > Methanosarcinales > Methanosarcinaceae > Methanosarcina. The sequence continues at coordinate 28,265 of DAQQ01000175.1, forward strand.
TCTTAAGCCGTTCGCATGATATCTCTTTTTCTTCCGAGTCCGCAGAAGAAATAAAACTTTTCCTTGATATGGATGGAGTCCTTACGGATTTCACCGCAGCCTGTGAAAAGCTCGGTGGTAATATGATGTTCTGGTACAGTAACGACAGAGAACTCTTCTGGAAAAAGATCACATCTGCAGGAATCGAGTTCTGGTCTGAGATGTCCTGGATGCCCGGAGGGCAAGAATTGCATGGCTTCCTTAGAAGCTCGGGCCTTTGCCCGACAATCCTTTCTGCGCTTCCCGGACCTGAGAGGAAAAAAGCCTTAATCAATGCAAGAGAGGGAAAAATCAAATGGATCAGGAAAGAACTCGGGCCTTCTTATGCAGAGGCCGCAATTCTCTGTTACCGCCCTGAAAAAGCCTTACAATCAGGAGTTGCAAGAGTTCTGATTGATGATAACTCCGAGAATATCCGTGAGTGGGAAGAAGCAGGAGGTATCGGAATCCTGCATAAGAACACGAGCCGGACAATCCGGTGTTTTACTAAGGTTCTTAAAGTCGAGCAAAAGTTCTGACATGTAAACTTTATAGGTAAGACCAAAAGGGTTGACTGAAAACTTAGATTAAAAGACTTATAAAATCTTAGACTTCCTGAATCTTAGACTTCCTGATTACAGGCTACTATAAGGGCTACAAAGTTTTGCCTGTGATTTTTGATATATTCTCCTTCCGCATCCTTTAACCACTTTTTTCCCCCATGAATTGCGTGATCTCCGCAGATAAAGAAAATCGTTCCTTTTTCTGCATGTCTGTAAATCTCACCGAGATTTTCATCCACGGCTATTGCAGCCTTTTTCAGTTCTTTCCAGCTTTCTGCTCTATGGGAAAAACGGTCAAGGGTTCTGAGGTGAACTGCCAGGATATCGGGCTTTTCTTTAAGGGCATGTAGCGCATAGTTCCTTATTTTAAGGTCATAATCCAGAATATCTTCGGAATTAGGAACTCCATAATATTCTTTTATCCGTCCTCTGAAACTTTCCGCACCTTCAGACTCTATAACTGCTGACGCTTTCATACCTGCCCTACAAGCCCATTCCATAATGCTTTTCAGTCTAGGGTTTTCTGAGTCTTTTTTCCTTTCCGTGTAAATGTTCATGGTTGAGTAGATATTATGCTCTTCAGGCAGGTATCCTGTAAAAATCGACGCAATAGCAGGGGAGGTTATTGTCGCAGGGGACTTGCACCTGAAGAGTAACCCTTTTTCAGCGATATTACTCAAGTTCTTCATTATCGGAGAAAAATGATTATAAAGAGAATATCCCAGACTGTCAACCACAATAATCACTGCTCTTTTGCAATTTCTTTCTTTTGCGTAGCTCTCGACTTCAGGAATTGGTCTGCCAGTTGGCGGAACCATAGGGATTTTCAGGAGTCTTGAGATCGTAGGAGCAATATCAATGGTTTTGCACTCTAAAATTTTCATATGGTCTCCAATATATTATCTGGCAAGCCGGCTTATATGTCTTTCTAGTATTCCTGTTTTAAACCCAGATAACTGTAAATAATTATATTGGACCGGGATGAATGTTCAATAGATAGAGTATGAGTCTCCAGGATGTAGAATTAATTTTCAAGGCGTATAACTGATTTCCGAGGCGTATTATATAAGTCTCCGAGTGACAAAACTGACTATGTAAAAACTGACTATGTAAAAACTGACTATGTAAAAACTGCTTATGTATACTCAATTTTTGTACGCATGCAAGCATAAAAACAGAAAAAATAAGCAAAGACACTAAAGGCAAATATCAGCTAAGTACTAAAAATGTTAATTATTTGTAAATCTAAAAAAATAAAAAAGCAGCCTTATTAAGCTGCTTCAGCCCAAAAGATAAGGCTTCCATTAAACTGTCCTGTAGACGAATAGTTTTCCGGTATATCAAGCTGGGCTTTCGTAGTTTCTGATGTGTTTGAAGATATTGTCTTACTGTATTCAGAACATTTGTTCTGGTCAAGCATAAGTCCTGTGCTGAATGGGCCATCATCCTGGTCTTCTACTTCAGCCTTTACTTTTATATTGCCGTGTCCATTGTTTTTAAGGGTCAAAGGTACGGACTCGCTTGGTGTTCCAGGTTTTACTGTTCCGAAATCGACTGAGTTCGGTGTGACCTGCAAGCAAATAGCAGGTGTGATGTTCACAGTAAGTGATACCGTAGCTGAATCCGATCCAGATGAATTGGTTCCATTATCACATGTTCCGTTATCACTGGTCCCGTTATCACTTGTTCCATTATCACTTGTTCCATTATCGTTGTTTGTTCCATCCTTATAACTGACGGTAAGGATCGCATTTGAGGGAACAAGGTAGTCTCCACTATTGTCTGTAACATCAGGAGGAATTATCTGAGCCATGTTATTTTCGGCCAGGAGATAGCTCCCGACAGACCTTGCTTCATCGATATCCAGATCCGAGTATGGGGTCGAATCATAAACACCGGATACGTTCATTTCATTGAACTTCAACCTAATACCGTCATGTCCTCCAGACTGGACTGTAGTCCAGAGCTTGGCGTTGTCTACATTGCTGAGATTTACGGAGCCGTCGAATGGGATTTTTACGGTAGCTTCTTCAGGAGTCAGACCCCCTGAAGTACTCATCGTACTCACCATGTCACAGCCTTCGTTTATCCAGTATTCGGTTTCGTTTCCTGTAGCATCCTCATATACCACTAGTAGACCTATTCCATCAAAGCAGACAAAGTTCCCAGTTCCACTATTGGTGTTTGTAACTACTGTAGTATAGTTTCCACTTCCTTTTACAAGGTCCGTTACATCATAAGCCCAAGTACCGCTTGGATAATCATATACAGAGCCCCACCCCTTCTGGTCACTGTATTCGGCGTCAGGAGTCAAAGCTTTATTCTGGAACTGCAGGTTCATGGAAGGATATACTCCGGTAGTGCCTGTAGCACTCCACGTCCAGTAATTATAGAGTCTCGCGAGTTTTACAGTTGCATTTTCAGGAAGCTTCAGATTGTGGTTTACTGTATATGTGCCGCCAGGAGATATCTTACCACTGTACTTGCTGTCCCCGTAATCATAAATAATGTCGCCTTTTACAGTGTCGTGAGCATAAGTCTCAAGAGGTTTGTCTCCGGTATATCCATTATTGTTGTCAGAAGAGTTGTCTCCGGTATTGTTGCCTGATGAGTTATCTCCGGTATTGTTGCCTGATGAGTTGTCTCCAGTATTGTTGCCTGATGAGTTGTCTCCAGTATTGTTGTCAGAGGAGTTATCTCCACTACCATTGTCTGAAGACGAAGTAGTGTATTCGGCTGTCAGTATAGCAAGAGCATTTTTATAGAACGCGTCAGTCCGGTCATAGGTCAGGGTGTTTGTGCCGGTCGATTTAAAACTGTCTTTGACATCCCATGAATCTAGCCCACAATAAGTACCCTGAGGTGTGCCTGAAGTGAGTGCTTTTCCGTTGAACATGTATGATCCGTCTGAACTTGCCATGTGTATATCTGTAAGTTTAGCATCTGTCAAAGACGCATCAGATGGCAAATTTGCCTGGAAGGATGTGCTCCCAACGTAAGTCTCACCATTGTCATCAACATAATAAGTATCTGGGTCATGTCCACGGTTTACCTGATACCATATCTTTTTTCCGCTACCGTCGTCATAAGCTACAATAAGGGTTATCAGTTTTATTCGACCATCAAATTTATCATCGCTCGGTTCCGTGTGTACGGTAGCTTTATTGTTCCCGGATTTTACAAGGCTTGTGACATCATAATGCATCATGTAGTCACTGGTTACCCTATCAACATGGTCGTTTACTTGGGCATATGCTTTTCCGTCGTTACCTCCATTAGTAATGTATGTATAAGGAACGTTGAGATTTTCTGTTCCTAGAGTTTTATCGTTAAAAGTTACTGTTGCTTTTCCCTGGTAATTATTTTGCATGTGTCCGCAGTATACGGTTGTAAGCAACATTGCCCATTCGACCTTGGCGTTAGCCGGTAATGTAAAGGTCTTGTCTATAGTTTTAGCAGTGTGTATTTCCTGAGTTCCTGTTCCGTAGTAGCTGTCACAATAGACACCTCCGCTTACTGTTCCGCTGTGGACAGAAGTAAGAGGGATCCCGCCTACATAATTATCAGCCAGGCAGACTCCGCTACTCAGAATCAGAGTTAACAATATCAAAATCAGTTTTCTATTCGTCAATCTTCCTCCTGTACTTCAGTTAGAGAAAGAATTCCAGAGATCTGTGAATAAGTAGCTCCTGTTAAAACTAACAGGAATCTAGACTATTACCTGTAGAAACAGAGCTAAGTAGTTTTTATTGGGTTTAAAGAAAATATCTCAAATGTGTTTTTCAAACTGAACGGGTCAGATAGTTCCAGTTTCTGAGGGGCTCCTTTTGACAGTTATCTTTAGGATTCTTTCTCCTAAGCTTTTTCAAGTTTTAACTACTTTTTAAGATAAATAATCATTTTGTTAATAACTTTTCAGATATATTAATCTTTCCAAATGTTTTATAGATGCAATAATATCTAAAATATTATGTATATCGTAATTATTTATTTACCAATTATCAGTCAATCAATACAGATTTTTACTTGACATATATGTAATTTATATGTAAATTATTAACTAACGAAAAATATAAAAACAGATCACCTAACTAGCGATTAAAGATTTAGTTTGACAGGTTTATTCATTGAATTTTATGCATAGTGCCTATCATTTCGATTTAGTCCTACTGAACAATTAATATCTATTTATATTTTTATTATACTAAATTATAATTAATGTTATATACTAATCATTAAATAACACATATTACTTTATCTTTCCAACAATTGCTTAAAATTGGAAATAAATATTGAAAATCTTGTCCTTATAACCTTGACTTAAACAGAAACAGTCTCTGTAAGTTAACTACACTGCTTTCTTACAAAATGGAATAAGTTAAAGGAAAGTAAAGCAGAAATTCAAGTTGTTTGAATAAAGCAAAAAAACAAAGCCAATTAATACAAAAGCCAATTAATACGAAAACCAATTAATACAAAAACCAATTAATACATTATACAATTTTATATTTTTATCAAAAATAAAGACTTAAAGGATATTAAAAGGCTAATGAAATTACAAACTTGAAATACGCGAATGGTCTAATGAATTACCTTCTAAAGATAGCAAGGCTCGGAAAATTGCAGGAGAAAAAAGTGAAAATTATCACGTTTTTTGAGATGTGGTAGTAACCCCTCACTGCCCTTAAAGTCTGACATTTTACTTTTTAAAATATTACTTGCTCTTAATATATTACTTACTTTTAATATATTATTTGCTCTTAATATATTACTTGCTCTTAACTGTTATATAACTTGAAATCGTTTTAGTGTTACTACCTGCTGCGTTTTTCACTGTTAAACTGACTGTATATTTTCCAGCTTTACTGTATTTATGTACAGCTGTCTTGGACGTTGAGGAGGTTCCATCTCCGAAACTCCATTTCCATGAAGAGGGCGTTCCTGTACTTTTATCAGTAAAGGTAACCGTTAATGGTACTTTTCCTGATGTAGGAGATGCAGAGAATGCAGCAACGGGTTTTGCTACTACCGTTATATAACTTGTTTTCGTTACCGTGTTACTACCTGCAGCATTGGTAACTGTAAGTGTTACTGTATACTTTCCTGCTTTGGAATACTTATGAGTTGGGTTCTTTAAGGTTGAAGTTGTCCCGTCTCCGAAGCTCCATTTCCATGAAGTAGGACTATTGGTACTTTTATCAGTAAAGGTAACTATTAACGGTGCTTTTCCTGATGTAGGGGATGCAGAGAGTGCAGCAACAGGTTTGTTACTTGAGGTCTTGTATTCTGCTGTTATTATGGCAAGTGCGTTTTTATAAAAGGCTTCAGTCCTGTCATATTTCAGGGTGTTTGTGCCGGTAGACTTAAAATTGTTTTTAATATTCCACGAATCCAGTCCGCAATATGTGCCCTGAGGTTTGCCTGAGGTGAGTGTTTTTCCGTTAAAAGTATATTTCCCATCTGTACTTGCCATGTGTATATCTGTAAGCTTTGCAGATGTTAATGTAGAACCTGCTGGTAAAGCTGCTTTAAAAGCTGTGCTCCCAACGTAAGTTTTACCATTGTCATCTACATAATAAGTATCTGCATCATGCCCACGGTTTACCTGATACCATATCTTTTTTCCACTGCCATCATTGTAAGCTACAACAAGGGTAATCAGTTTTATTCTGCCATCAAATTTATTGTCACTAGGTTCCGTATGTACGGTAGCTTTATTGTCCCCGGATTTTACAAGGCTTGTGACATCATAATACATCATGTAGTCACTGGTTACCCTATTAACATGGTCGTTTACCTTGACGTACCCTTTCCCATTGTTACCACCATTGACAAGGAATACAAAAGGAACGTTAAGGGTTTCTGTTCCGAGGACTTTCCCGTTAAAGCTTACTTTTGCTTTTCCTTGATAATTATTTTGCATATGTCCACAATACACGGTTGTGAGCAACATTGCCCATTCAACCTTGGCATTAGACGGCAATGTAAAGGTCTTGTCTATAGTTTTAGCGGTGTGTATTGGCTGAGTTCCTGTTCCGTAGTAGCTGTCACAATAGACGCCCCCACTTACCGTTCCACTCTTGACAGAGGTCAGAGGTATTCCGCCTACATAATTATCAGCCAGGCAGACTCCGCTACTCAGAATCAGAGTTAACAATATCAAAATCAGTTTCCTATTCATTAACCTTCCTCCTGTTATCAATTAGAGAAAGAATTCCAGAAATCTGTGCATAGGCAGTTTTGTAAGACAATTACAGGAACCTGAATATTGCCAGTAAAAGCAAAAGTCAAATAACTATTATTCTGTTCTAGAAGTGTGATCAGATGTTTTCCAGACTAAATATATCAAATTAATTCCCGTTTCGAAGATCTTTTCCTTGACAGTTATTTTTGGATTCTTTCTCATTAATTTTCTCAAATTATAACTATTTTAATACATATAATTATTTTATTAACAATTTTTCAGATATATTAATCTTTTCAAATGTTTATATGTGTAAAATTTATAATTTTTCTCTACATATTTATTATTTAATAACCATATTTATCTTAAGTAATGGATGTATATTCTTGAAACCGCAACTGTTAACAATTCTTTTTTAAAATTAGGATTGATGCTCGTTTTTCAAAGCTGGGTACTCATTTTGTACAAAACTCAAAAAGTGAGTTTGTTATCCGTTAAATCAAAAAATTCCTATTGATCAATTTTTTTTTACTTATTTTTGCCATCAAAACAATACCATTATCTCTAATGGTCATGAAATTTCAGGAGGCTTCTGTTCAAACTATTTTCACAATTGGCTAACAGCAAAGTTAGCTTTAAAGTCATATTATCTCGTTTTTCAAAAATTATCTATTCATTGACCTTAAAGATGGCAGTTTACCCACTTAAGTTATGCATTCAATGTATAAAATCAAAAACCGCGGCCATCATTAACTAAACTATAATTTATATCTAAGAAGAGTTTAAAACCATATTTTTAATTCAAATGATTAAGTCTCATCCTGAGTCAGTCTCGTCCCCGTAAGTCTCATCCCCGTAAGTCTCATCCTATTACAATAGTTAAAAAATAACTGTTAGAACAGCTTTTTTTATCTAGTTATTAGTTAGCAAGTTGAAATGGGAAACTAAAGTGGTAAATTTGATACTTTTTATTCAAATTTATTGATATTGGATTTGAAGCGTTTTAATTATAATATTTTCACAAAAAATCACATAAAAGTATCTATGAGTACATTTAAAAAGATTGATATATATGAAAAATTAATCATAAAATGTTTATAAGTATTAAAAGTTATCAAATAATGGAAAGCTATCGAGATGAGATATTCTGGAGAAATGTGTAAATAATACTTAATCAGAAATAGGAATGCACTTCATGTTACTTGACCAAAGGTAGAACTATAATGTAAGCGCTTTTCTTATAACAAAATAACTATCTAACTCTATTTTTTTTGGAAACCCCTTTGTTTCCGGTTTCATCTAGGAAATAGCACCACATAACTCTGGAATTCTTTCTCTAACTGAAGTACAGGAGGAAGATTGACGAATAGAAAACTGATTTTGATATTGTTAACTCTGATTCTGAGTAGCGGAGTCTGTTTGGCTGACAATTACGGAGGTGGAAGCCCTTCAGTTACTAACCCGCAGGTTTCACAAGCAACAAACGATCTCACTATATCCGGGATAGTAAACACTGTACCAGGATCTGCGGTCTTTGCCAGGGAATCAAATACCATAACGGTTACTGGTATCAAGAACACTGGCCCTGCTGCTCTAACTAATATTTACGTAGCCCTTTATGCCAGTGATGTGTCCGGTTCAGTTCCAGTAAACACGACAACGATTGCATCTATAGCTAGTGGAGGGACAGCAACTTTAACGATGATCGACCCAACAATTCGCAATCTGGAAGGTAGCACCGTAACCTATACTGCAGTTGTTGATCCTGATAATCTGATCCCTGAAACTAATGAGGCTAACAACAACAAAAACAGTATGGCTAAAGCGGTCAAATATAACGGGTATAAGGGTAAACGTTACTGGGAAGGCGGAAGTGACATCACTACCAAACAGACTTATGACCTTCAGGGTAACTTTTTGTATTTCACACAACCTGAATCCGCTTACAAATCTGTTGGCTGGACTAGCAGAACCGAAACCTGGACTGCAAGCAATATTCCGATCCCGAGCGGTTCTACCGTAGAAAAGGTCTGGCTCTATCTTGCTTACAATTGGGATACCACTTCTGGGGGAGTACCTAAATGGGATGCTTCCTTTAATGGACATCAGCTTACAGGTGGAACTCCATACACTGACAAGAGCAATTTTGGTGGGTATGCTGAGTATAAATATGGTCTTTACGTCTTTGATGTGACCAGCCAGTTCAAATCTGCTGGAAACAGTCTTGTCATGACGTCTAATGCTGGAAATAGCAATGCTCTTTATCCGAGTACTCTGGTTGTGATCTATCGGAACTCTAACGAAACCCGGAAGCAGATCTTCATCAATGAAGAGTGTGACGAACTGGGCTTATCTGCATCCAGTTACGGAACAACTCTCGAAGAGGCTACAGCATATGCTCCTTTCACAGGCATGTCTGTTGATGTGAATAAAGTCGCAAGCACTAAATTATACAGTTTTGCCGGAAGTGCTGGTCCCGATGAAGGAAACCTGCTTTTTAATGGAAATACCGTTGCAAGCAATGCATGGCAGGGAAATCCAAGTACCAGCAGTCCCCTGGTTTTTAATGTGAAAAATTACATTAAAGCAACCGGGAACGAAGCCGGAATTCAGGGCACAACAAGCGGAGGCATGGATTCTCTCCAGCAGATCCTTGTAGTTGAGTACCAGAAACAACAAGGAGCTGCACCAGCGGCTGCTTTTTCAGCGTCTCCGAACTCCGGAAAAGCACCGTTAAATATTGCTTTTACTGATACAAGCACAGGAACACCAACAAAGTGGCAATGGAACTTTGGAGATGGATCAAAGTCATTCGTTCAGAATCCAAATCACAAGTATTCCAAGTCAGGAGTATATACGGTTAGCTTAACAGTAAAGAATGCTAAAGGCAGTGACACGGCAACAAAAACAGACTATATAAAAGTTGTAACAAAACCTGCTGCTGCATTCTCTGCATCTCCTACATCAGGAAAAGCACCGTTAACAGTTACCTTTACTGATAAAAGTACAGGAATACCTGCTATATGGAAATGGAGTTTCGGAGACGGAACAACTTCTACTCAGCAGAATCCAAAGCATAAGTATTCCAAAGCAGGGATATATACTGTTAGTTTGACAGTAAAGAATGCTGTAGGCAGTAACACGGCAACAAAAACAGACTATATAAAAGTTGTAACAAAACCTGCTGCTGCATTCTCTGCATCTTCTATATCAGGGAAAGCACCATTAAATGTCGCTTTTACTGACAAAAGTACAGGAACACCAACTAAATGGAAATGGAATTTCGGAGACGAGACAACTTCCACCCAGCAAAATCCAAAGCATAAGTATTCCAAAGCAGGAAAGTATACAGTAACACTTACAGTTACCAATGCTGCAGGTAGTAACACGGTAACGAAAACAAATTACATAACAGTGACAGCAAACACATAATCGGATATATGTTCTGAAAACAAGTACACTTTAGATTGGAAAAGATAAAGAGAAATTAAGGCAAAGGGTTGTGAGATCATTGACACTATGATAAAACAACTCTTTAGCCCTTTTGACCAGAGATAAAAACTAACCTTTGGTTTATGTTTTCATGGCTTACTCCAAAATACCTAATTTTATCTAAGAGCTTTTTATATAATTATATGGATTCACATTCTTGAATATTATGTTTTTACATGTTTTTTCCTGATCTTAAACTCTGATAGGCAACTTTATTAATGTAATTATTTTTAAATCTACACTAAAAATCATAATTCTTTAAAATAAAATAACATTATTTAGAAAAATTAATATACGAATAATATAAATTATGAAAAAATCTACCATTTGTCAGAACTAACGCGTAATTTAAAATAAAACTTTTCTATGTAGGACGTTAGAAGAAATAGCAGCTAATACCGCTAAAAGTTGCCAGAAGCTAAAAACTTATTGAGAAATGAGGGGATGATCATGCTGTTAAATAGCAGGAAATTGAGTAGATTTTTACTGTATTTTGTAGGAATTTCAATTATTTTTATGTATATTTCTCCTTGCCTGGCAACTTACAATTTTGAAGGTGTCCCTGAACAGGATGAATTGATTGAAGCTACATCAGGAACGGTAAAAGGCGGACTTTACGTTGATGGAGGTGAAGGGCTTAAGGAAACTCCTTATGTGCAGGAATTTAATGTTCCTGGAGATTCCGTAAAATGGGCAAGGGTATATGTGGGAGTATGGGGTGGCACAGAAGACAAGAAAGGGACTCTGGATCTTACTGTCAATGGGAAAAATTTCGAAAGTGTAGACCTGGAAGGTAAAGCAGATAGCGGAGACGATGAAGGTCAGAATCCATCGATATATTGTACCGGACATGGAGTATACTGGGTAGCTTATGACGTAAGCACGAACATAAGTACCGGACCTGTAAATGTGGAAGCAAAAACTGAAGGGGGCATTGATGGCAGAGTATATGGTATAGTCCTTGCTGCTGTATATGAAGATAAAGACGGAGAGGATACAAAGTACTGGATAAAGGAAGGAAATCTGAATCTTCATGGCAAAGGATGGAGTGGAGATATGCCATCAACGCATGATGAAGGATATGCCGACTTTTCTGGAAAGATAGATGCTGATAAATACAAAACCGCAAACCTTGCTGTAGCCTACCTATGCGGTAGCACAGGGCTTGAAGACTCTCTATACTTTAATGATGAACAGCTTTCGGATGGGGATAATAAAAACGACATTGCAAATTCAAAAAGTTATTTTGACTTAAAATTTTTTGACGTACTGGACTTTCTTACCGAAGATGACAACGAAGTCAAGTTCCAAAGAGATGATGAAGATTACGTGCATCCTGTACTCGCTGCACTGACTTTGGGAACGGGAGAAGCTGGAAGCTCTTCTGACCTCATAGTCTCTGGACTTACTTTACCTGTGATCTGCGCAGGTAAAGATAATGTAATTAAGGCAAATATTAAAAATATCGGAAAAGACTCAGCAAGTAGTTTTCAGGCGGCACTTTATGCTGACGATGAAATAGTATCCACTGCTTCCGTATCTTCTCTTGCTAGTGATAAAAATAAAACCATAGAGTTTAACTGGAAACCTGCCAGTGACGGACAGAAGGCTCTAAAAGTATACGTTGACTATGCCAACAAAATAAAAGAAACATCTGAGGTAAATAACTTCAATGCTCCTGTTCTTGCTAAGATTGTTGATATGACTCCACCTGAGATTGAAATTAAATCACCGGAAGATGGAGGCTTCGTAGATGCTGGAGAAATAACAGTAAGTGGAACCGTTGAAGATACAAGTCGGAACCTAACAGTGGATGTGAACGGAAGGAAAGCTATGCTTTCGGATGGAAGCTGGAGCGCAAAGGTACCTATGGTTTCAGGCTCCAATATAATAGCTGTTTCTGCGGCAGATAAAGCAAATAACACTGCAAAAGAGCTTATTGTTGTCAACAAAAAAGCTTCTTTCCTGCGTGACTTTAATGAATCCTCCAGGTCTAAGAATCAAAGTAAAATATCCTCTAACGAGACACTTCATATTTCCTGGTATAAAGACCTGTTACAAAATAAGATCTATCTATTCTTTAAAAATTTGATTTCGAATTGGTGGCGGCGATTTTGAAAACCAGGGCATACAATAGAAACCTGTACGTGAATTATTCTGTAACGGGTTCTGAAAAAATTGGAGACTGGCTCTTCAGAATTTTGTGTAGTCTCCGGGTTTCTTTTGGCTGCTTTACTCATAAAATTTCAAAACCGGAGAGGACAGTCATGAACAGAAAAAGTCACTTCTATATTATTGCGGTTTTTTTGATTGCTTCTTACATGATCACGGGTATTATGCCTGCTGAAGCAAATGAAGATGATTGGAGCAGCCTGACCGTTACCCTCGGAAATGAAAATCCGATAATAAGCGTAGTTTCTGTTGATGAATACACTCTTGAAGCACTGAAGTTTGATAGTTATGGTATGGTCTGGCTTCGGATATCGAAAAACGGCTTGACCCTCGGAGATACTGTCCTGGAAAATAATAGTTCAAGCTGGTGTTATATGGACAACGACAACATACGGCTTAAGGCTTGCAACGTCACTAATAGGGAAAACCTTCCTATGTTTTCTAATCTTTGCTCACCTGAAGCAGAAGTTGTTTTTGAAACAAAAAAATCTGCAGAAGAAAAACCTGTTGAAGATACCGTAAGTCTGGATCTTGATTTTGAGGCTGACAAAGATGAGTACCTGCTTGGTGACGAAGTAACTGTTGATACGGAACTTAGAAACACAGGGAATGTTAAAGCAGACAAAATAAAATTTGATGTGGATCCTGATGGACTTCTGGTTCATGAGGGAGTTCCTGAAAACATAACGATTGATAAAGGCTCAACAAAGTCTTTTGAACTTCAGTTGAGATTCCCAGAAAAAATAAAAGAGAGTTATAATATAACTGCAAATGTTAGTTGGGAAGATAATTCAGGTAAGCATTTCCTCTCCAAAGTTGTAGAAATTAAAGTTAGTGAACCTCTGAATATCTATAAATACACGGGTTCCGAAGTTTTTACAGGAACTCCTGCATATGTTACTCTTTCCGTTAAAAATATTCAGGATAGGTCGGTAAATGTCTCATTAATTGACCTGTTGCCAGCAACATTTACAATGATTAACAGTTCCGAACCGATTGCCAGTGTCCCTGGTATGGATAACTCATCGTATTTGAGCCAGGACTTTGTGCTGGCCCCGGAAGAAATGAGGACGTTTTCTTACTCCGTCAAATCCGAAAAACTTGGAGTACACAGAGTACCGCAAACCCATGCATATGCAGATTTATGCGGCCAATTATATAGTGAATGTTCCGACTCCGAAAACACAATCAAGGTATGTGAAAATATTTCATACAAAGAGTATGAACGTAAAATTTCGGTAGAAAAAATACCTCCAGTCGAAACAAAACTGCACGTTGATCTGGTACCTGCATAACTTTCGCGATTTTCAGAATTTTTATAACTTGAGAGTGTGAAGAGATCCATGAGTACTTCACTTCAACAGTTATTTTCATAATTTGTCTGACAATTCTATTGCAGGGAAAAAATTGACAAAGAGTTGGCAAAAAGAGAGTTGGATGAACTGTTATCTGACAGATCATTTCTCAATTTTATTGCTGACTATGCTAAAATTACTATACTTTTTCACGACTTTTGAAAGGCAAGTTTAAGTTTCTTAAATCTGGAAATTTCGAGTCTCTTATCCTTTTTAGCTTTCCTTGCAAGTTTCCAGATATATGTTTTTTTACCTAAACATCCACCTTCTCATTAGCAGCTCTGCACAAGGATAATTTGTAAGGGGTACATCAAATCCAGGTAAAAGACCGAACTTTTCTTTATAACCTTTAATTTTAGCCAAAGAAAAAGGATTTTTTTCTCAAATGATCCTTTTTGATTATTTTCAACTAATCCTTTTTAATCATTCTATAATTTTTTAATCATATCGTCAAGACTTTAGTAGTACCGTCAATACTTCTGGTTGCATTATCAAAAATCCCGGCTCCGATTACTTGCAAATTTTCAGCATATTCTTTCAGTTTCTCACATATATGGGTGATATTCTGCGTGAAATTAAACACAACATTGATATTTTTTACCAAAAATTGTTGTAAGATCTCTTTGACTTTTATTTCAGTTAAAGGATTTGTGAAATTCCTTTTTTGAGCATAATCTTTTAGTTTCTCATCTATATGAGTAACATTTTGCGTAAAATTAAGCCTGTCATCGATATTTTTTTCTACAGACCGTTTCAAGGCCTCTTTGACTTCTATTTTATTTAAAGGGTTTGAGGAGTTTTCTGTTCCTTTAGAAGAATTACTATCCGAGGAGACTACTTCAGAAGAACTATCATCAGAAGACATTCCTTTAGAGGAGCTACTTTCAGAAGAAACTCTTTCAGAAGAACTGTCTTCTAAAGTCGAGAGCTCAACATAAACAGGGATTATAATTCCTGCCCCAACAATTCTTCCTGGTACGGTACATGGGATATTTATTTTACATTTAACGTCTGATTCTGCGGAATCAGGAACTTTGAGCGTGACTTTAACTTCTTTAACCTCTCCTGCTTTCAGGTCAAAAGAAGATGGAGAAAAAGTAAACCAATTTTGATAAGCACTTTCATTAACAAAAACATTATATTTTGCAGTTTCATTTCCTGTATTTATCACATATAGTGGTTGCTCTGAGGACGTTCCAGGAGCAAGTTTAAAACTCATATTTTCTGGGCTCACTCCAACACCCATCCCGTATACTGAAGCTGCTTGCAGTGAGATTATAAGAGGGACAATTAATATCAGAATTTTTATTTTCATTTACAAACCTCATAATTTCCCAGTACAAATTTATGCATAATTTAAGTATTATTTTTTATTGTGGGTCTCATTTCATTTTCGTGCTTAGATATAGCTCAGTATTCTGTAATGGATTCAAGAGAATTCTCTGCAAGATTTATGACCTTTGATTTAAGATTATCAAGATTTTCAAAAATAGCGCTATTTTCCCCTGAAAAAATATCCTGTAGAATTAGTCTCCCTAACTCGTCATCCTGTCCGGACTTTAAGTTCAGGATCATAGAACCTGTAGAATAGGTAACTGAAACTGCAAGTTCGTCACAGTCACCATCTGTAACTCCGAGGATCGGGATTCCAAACCTGGAAAATATACTTCCTGCAATTTCGGTTGTGTCGTCTCCAATGGTAATTGCAAAATCCGCTCCTTCAATCATCTCGATCGAACGTTCTGCGCAGTGGTCTATAAGGATGACCTTAACTCTATTTTCAGGAACCGTTTCCGTAAAAGAGTTTTTTGTTAAAACAGCAGTTTTTGCTACCAATTCTTTTTCGCCTTTAAAAAAGCTTTTTTGAGCTTCGGAGTTTTTTCGCGGAGTACCGGTTTTTACCCAGGAACTGGAAAGGTCTATTGGTACTCTTTCTTCATGCTTATGAAGGATGTCAATACCCTGCTCTTTTATAATTCCTCCTTCCATTGAGGTCAGAAAACCATCTTCGGATATGAGTGCGATCTCAGAAGAAGTAGCTTTTCCAATGATGATTCCTTCAACCAGTATGTATGCTCCTGGAAAGGCTGATACTCTTCTCAAAATCCGCCTTCCATGGTTAGTGATTTCGATCGTGTTAATTGGAAGCGGCGGCTGGGAAATTTTTAAATTAAGCAATTTGGAGAATTCTTCAACATGGAGTTCGGCAGCTTGATTCCATGGGATGAGTTCGCCATCGGGGCAACCTGGTCTTTCGATCTGTATAAGAGGCTTTTCTTCAGGATTTTCTACATGTGAGACTACGATCCTTCCGAAAGTTCGTCCTGTTTTTAGCTCTCTACCATGGTTCAGAAGGCATACAAGGTCATTTGATCTAAATAGAGTCTCAATACAGGCACTTGGACTTAGAAACTGGTTAATTTCAATCAAGTCTTCCAGGCCGGCATCAATAACTGCAACTTTTCCCATTGTGCCGCATAGGCAGGCGTCGACGAGATTTTCCCTTGAGAGCAGTGTAAGAATATTTTTAATAACCTGAGGGGAATCCATAAGCTGGACATTATGAACCACAATTCCAATCTTCATAAATACAAGTCATATATTCAAACTAATTATACTCATCGAATTATTTCGTACTATTAGTTTTACATTTTTTCATAATATTTCGTTGTATTAGCTTTTAAATTACTAAAATAAGCTTGGAAATACTTTATGGTTAAGCCTCTACTTAAGATTTGTACTACCTTATGATCTCTTTTTTTGGCTATTTAGATGTAAACGGCATTTTAAATTCAAGATTGATCTTTAATAAGTAGTTGTGAAAAATCAAAAAAGATATATATTCATAATTTATGTTAATTAATCTAAAATAAGTATTATTTAATCTTTAGTCCATAATGTTTTTCTTTAATTAATTTTACGTTACTGTAATTTTAATACTTTGATATGGCTACGGTTTGGTCTTATCCCTGCTCCATTACAGTAATGAAAATAGAAACAAGGACTGTTGAGCAATGTTTAAAGAAGAATTTTCAATGGCAATAAGGCAGCTACGTCTTAAAAAACTCCGAAGCCTGCTGATCCTCCTTGGAATCGCAATTGGAGTAGCATCTGTAGTAGCCGTCGTCTCTTTCGGAGAAGGCCTCCGTATCAATGCGGTAGAAGAGATCCAGAAGTCCAGGGATCTGACCCTGATTGATGTTTCTCCAGGTTTAAAGGATGATGGACTCACCCTTATAAGTGAGTCAAAAGTGGAAGAACTAAAAGAGTATGGAAAGCTTGTTTGTCCCTATGTAAAGGATGCCTATGTTAGCCCTTCAGGGAGCTATTTTGACCTATTTGGTGTTCAGGAAGATTACAGCACTGCAAATGAGCTTGAGCTTGCCGGAGGGGGCTGGTTCGATAGTGGACAGAACCAGATTGTGTTTGGAAGTGATCTGTGGGGAAAACTGGAAAAATTGGACGGAGCCAAAATAGGGACACCGATAACAGCCAAGCTTCGCCTTTATGGAAGTGACGGAAGACCAGTCGATAAGGAAGTAAGTTTTACTCCAGTGGGTTATCTAAAGACAACCGGAAACGAAATCGACAATGAAGCTTTTATGAGGCTTGAACCTGCAAAGGAATTCAGCCAAAAGGATTATTATGACGGGGCTCTGGTTAAAGTGGAAAGTTCCTCTCTTGTTGCCGATACAAGAAGACAGATCGAGAAACTCGGACTTACTACTTCAAGTGCCCAGGACGAAATTGATTCCGTTAACCGGATAATGAATGGGGTGACTCTTATCCTTGTCTTTTTTTCAAGTATTACCCTGCTTGTAGGTGGACTAATGGTGATCAACACTATGGTCGTCTCGGTCTACGAACGAACCAGGGAGATAGGGATCTCAAAAGCTCTTGGAGCTTCGGAATCTGACATTCTGCGAATGTTTTTAGCCGAATGTCTGTTTATCGGAGCGCTTGGAGGGATTTTTGGAGATCTTTTTGGTGTTCTTCTCTCAACGCTCATAGATAAAGTGGGGAGGCCACTGTTGATATCACGGCTCGGAATAGAAAATATTGGCCATCTGACTGCCTTAAACCCCGAGATTCTTGTAGCCGGTTTTGTAATTTCCTTATTTGTGTCCGTGCTTTCAGGGATTTATCCTGCCTGGAGGGCCGCAAAAATGGACCCTATCAAGGCTCTGAGGCATCTTTGAATGATACTTAACTTGTTCTGGAGATGATTTGTTTGGACACTGGGAAGAAAATCCTCATAGTAGGGCTGCTCGGAACTGTACTTTTGCTTCTTTTTTTCTTCTCTGGAAATAGAGGTTGGCAGGGAGACGGTATTCCTCCGTATACGATTGCAGAAGGAGTTGTCAGAGGAGAAGTCTATGTTGACGGAGGACACGGCTATACTGGAGAAAACCCTTATCTCCAGTATTTCAAACTGCCCTCCGGGGACATCAAATACGCTAGACTTTACGTACCTGTCTGGAATTCTAAAAGTGGGAACAGTATCCGTGTAACGGTCAACGGAAAGGATCTTACAATAAGGCAAGAGCCGGATTATGTTTCGGCCTGGGGAGTCGGACTCTATTGTTTAGAAACTAACAATTCTCTCCATTCCGGAATGAATGAGGTTTCGATCTCGCCTGAAATTCCGGGAGGTGGACCTTATGGCACCACTCTGGTAGCTGTTTGTGAGAACAGGTCCATGTCTCCGGTCAAGTTCTGGATCAACGAGGGTAACTATGCTCTTGCGTATACAAATAATAAAGATAATGTAACGAGCACCTTTGAAGGCACGTCCCCTGGAAAAAATTCAAGCCTCTACACAATGGTTGTGGCAGGCACTGAAGGAGAAAAAGATGAACTGTACTTCGATTCTATGAATATCGGAAGCGATATTTTCAGGTCTGCCCAGGGAAAGTACTTTGACCTTTTTTCAACTTCAGTCTCGCCGAAGGGTACGGAAAGTTCTCTTTGCTTTGAGAGGGGAGATGAAGGCTATTTGCATCCCTGTGTTGCAGTCCTTGTTTCCGAATCGGGATCAAACGATGAGTATCTAAAATTGCATGAGCAAAAAAATGCAGAAGGTGAACAGGTGCCTCTTCCAATAATAATTGTCTGTCTTCTGGCTTGCCTTGCTATTGTCATAAGGTTTAGGAAGAGATAAGGTTGTACATAAGAGGTCTTCTAACATTGATTCAAAAAAACATTCTTTGATTGAAAAGTATGCAATTCCTTTTACTGTATAGTTTTACTGTATAGAATAGATAACTTGACTTAATCCGATGGAGTTGACTCTGATGAAGTTGATTCTGATGAAAATTTATCCTTATGAAATTTATTCCGAAGAAAATTTATCCTTATGAAAATTAATTCTGATGAAAATTTACCCTTATGAAAATTAATCCCGAAGAAAATTAGTTCTGAAAAAATCAATCCTGATGAAATGAGGTAATATATGAAATACGGACTGATTCTCGTAGCAGTGCTTGCACTGATCCTGTCTGTTTATTTTGCTCCCGGAGTCACCATATCAGGAGCAGTTTCCAGCTCATCGACATCCCTGCTTGGGTGTAGTCTGGAGGTCCCAATGGACAAGAATCAAGCTTCCAATGTCCTTGTAGCGGGACAAACATGGGAGAGGGCCAGAGTAAATATTCAGAATCTCGGAAGTGAACCCTTACATAATGTAACCGTACTAATTGAAGTTCCGCAAGATATGGAAATCAAAGCCTCTTCTCAGCTATATTCCATAACAAAGGAAGGACAGAACCTCAAGGCTGAAATAGGAGATCTGTCTCCAGGACAAAGCGCAGGTCTCCTTCTGGATGTAAAACCACCTGCCTCTATTAAGTTTAAAAAAGAGATCCCTTTAAAAATTCATATGGTCTACCCTGGTGGTGAGCAGCAAAGTGAACAAACTATAAGTATTGTACCACCACCTTCCTGGCTGACTTATTTTACTATTCTGGCAAGTCTCCTGCTCTTTGCTGGCATTCTGGTGGCTGTAAAACATTTTGGAGTTCTCGAACTCTTTTCAACTGTCGACCTTATAACAATAGCACTTCTTGCAGCCATTATTGCCGTAGTTTTTCGGTACGTAAGTAAACTCATCAATCTGGGTTGGTTTGACGGGCTGGTTATTGCAATTCCCACAGTCATCCTGATGGTAGTAGCCCTGCAACTGGTCCGGAAGCCCGGAACTGCAACTTTACTTTTTGCCTGTGTTCTGCTAATAAGTGTTGTTGTTTGGGGTTCCCAGATAATGTGGCTGGGCTTCTACCTGGCCGAGGGAGTTGTAGTTGACCTCCTGGTCTTCTTATTCGGGATGGACTACGCAGACAGGCGACTGACAGCTGCGGTCTACGGCATATCAAGAGGTATGGTTTCAACCCTTGTGTTCTATATGCTCTATGCCCCGGTTGAGTGGAAAATCTCATATGCACCCTGGTATATAGGGGTCCAACTTGCACTTGCATGTGCAGGAGGGTTAATAGGAGGGCTGCTTGGTTACGATACAGCTGTAAAAATGAGCGGAGCAAGGCTTTAAAAAATATGCANNGCAAGTAAATAGTAAGCAAGTAAGTAGTAAGCAAATAAATAGCAAATTTTACTTTTTATCTGTATTTCAATCCTTAAACCCATCTACCGTTCTAGAAAAGCCTGAAAAAAGTTTAATTGGGGAAAGGACCAGAATTTTTTTTGGTCTGACTCTTCACCCTAATATTCCGCACATATGTATCTTAGAGTTTGGCTTCTTACTACCGTTTTTGTGAGATGAGTTTTCGAACCGGTACAATATTGGGAAACAGTTTTATTTTGTGGACTTGCGGAATACACGCTACACCTAAAACTCTTCACCTGGCCATGCTTACAGGTGAAGAATCGTTAGGAGTTGTATGTTTAAGTAACTAATTTAGGAGGCGTTTCTGTTTTTTGTGTCCTTTGAATAGACACATATATGTATGACAAGCTTATATTTAACATTTTCCTTCATTATAATAACATCAGGTGTTATTATAATAAAAAATTATGTTATTTATAAAGGAGTAAATGCCAGAAGAGTGCCCAGGCAAAAATCGTAACGATTCTTACATCTGAATTGCGCGCTCATCTTCTATATAACACTTCTCATCTTTTTTATAAAATTTGATATATTCTTATTAAAATTAATATTGTCAATAATCTGTGGATTCAATATGAGAAGACCGTAAGATATTTTCATAGATTTATATTTGGAACTCACAGGCTTATAATCGGACATCATACCTTTGTATAAAACCTGATACTTTTGAACTTAATCGAAAACAGTCACCACAGTGACTAATTTATAGCAAGATTAGATCTAAAAATTTCATTATATATTACATTTTTTCTTATTATACACATCAAGTAGGACTAATTTGAATACAAGTAACACAAATGGAAAAGATTTAAATAAATGATGTCACTAAAAAATATACTGCCGGAAAAAAGTTGATAGGCAAGAAAGAGTAAACAGCTCAGAAAAGTGAAACTTACTGACTTGCTGCTTGCTGACTTATTGATTTGCCTTAAGACCCTCTAAACCAAAAATATGCTACTTCACATTCGAGAAACCAAGGATGTGGAGATATTCCGGCTATCAATCACCTGGATAAGGTGATTCGTGTTATATGGATAAGAAGAATCTGAACAAAGATGAAAGAATACACGTTCAGATCCTTCATTGTCCATTTTGAATACTCTGTGCACGGTTACTGCACAGTATCGCTCGACGAATTTGCCAAAAAGCGTCGAGGATGACTGAATTAAGGATAGAAGAGAATCTATTCTCGGATTTCTGTTGTATTATTTCAGACTATCTATATAAACTTACTGGATAGTGTCGCTCGGCGGCCCTCAAAGAACCGTTGAAATGACTTATATCCAAAATCCGGGAACAATCTGCAGTTTAAATCATTATTCAAGTACATTTTAAGGAGTAATTTTATGAAAAAATCAAGAATGAAAGATAAGATAGGTCTATTTTTAGGGCTCGGAATCTTAATACTTTGCATGCTCTGTGCACCTGCGTGCGCGGCGTATAACTACGAAGGATATCCCCTTGTAACAGTCCAGAATGGTACAGGTGATGTCTACGTTAACTGTGGAGACAATGCCGGGCTTAATGACACAAGCTGGAGCTACAAACCAAACACTTTTGTCACCAATTTCACAGATGTCCCAACTGAGAATATCACATGGGCTGAGCTGAAACTTGGAGTATGGGGCGGTAACCAGACCTAT
>DAQQ01000015.1:0-27967 GCA_002508465.1 Methanosarcina sp. UBA7
TCGATTTCAATTTAAACACTAAACATTTGGATTTGAGTTTTTCCGTCGAAATGGAGATCAGCAGCTCAAAATCCTTAACCGAATACAAATGCGTAAAAATTAGGTTTATTTAGTAAACGGCAAGTTAGGGAAAGGAATAATTAAAGTTTAAGTCTCCCACTTTACGTTTCTGCTTCCTCTACAATGGATTTTTCTCTCTGATCTTCGGCTTTTGTTTTGGATACCCCCATCTTTCTTAGTTCGGTTTCTGCGTCTTCTTTATTGTACTTTGCTTCTGGATAGACAGGTCGGATCTCAAGGGCTTTGTCAAAGGAGGCAATGGCTTCTTCATACCGTCTGAGAATTACAAATTCAAGCCCTCTGAGGTTCCACACTCCTGCAAAATCAGGTTTCAGCTTAAGAACCTTATCGAAATACTCAATCTTTTTCTCTGGATCGGTTTCACTGGTCGCAAGCCTATACCACTCCTCTGCAGTTTTACCCTCAATTTTCTTTTTGAATAAGCTGTCAAGAAATCCCAATAGTATCACTCCCATTTAGAAGATTGGTCTAGGATGTAGAAATAGATGATTCTTCTTTTAGCAGGAATAGCAAAAAGGAAGGGAAAAGAAAGGAAAGGAAAGCAAAGGAACGGAAAACAAAGGAAAACAAAGGAAAAGAAAAGAAAAGAAAGGAAAGGAAAGGAAAAGAAATCAAAACGGGAACAAAAGTAGTATGACATACATAAGAATGTCAAATCAAAATATCGGAATGTCAAATTGAGATAAAGATGTCAGATTAAAACAGAAACGGTTACAACATTGAAAATAATATTTAGAATGCAGAGTATTAATAGGTTAAAATAGGTTAGGCTGTTTAAAAAAGAAAAAATTTAGGAGCTTACTGTGAAAGCATCTGCGTTTCATTAAGTAAGCTTCCAAAGTCTGAAGTAATCATCACTTTGGTGATGTTTCCTGAGGTAGTTACATTGTAGGTTACTCCGCGTTCAGTAGAGTTTGCCTGCATAGCATTGATCTTTTGAGTAAAGTTGGACTCAGGATTGAGGTAAAGTGAAGTCTGCCTGTAACTGCCGTCATCCAGTTTCCTGAGGTCCGTGTAGAACTGATCGGCCGGAATAGTGGAGTTATTTGTTTTCATGGCCAATTCCTGGTAGAGGCTTCCTTCAGGACTCGCCTGGTTCACGAGATTATTGTATTCAGTTGAAGCAGTTGCATTTCCTTCCAGTATGTCAATTACGTCCTGTACGCTCTGGCGAGAGCCAAGGATTACAGGGTTACCGACAACATTCCAAATGTCATAAGTATTGTTTGTCCTTGCAAGGAGACTATAGTTATCGTACTCGACTGCTCCCCAGGGCATCAGGATTTTCTGCTCCGGAATCTGGTGGAGTTCGAACCCGTTACCATCAGCATAACGTGCCCCATAACGTTTGGTTACGTCTGCCCCATATAGAGAGTACATCATTGTTTCGTTCCCAAAGACCTGTTCAAATGGAGTTGCTTTCGTTTTCTGCAGGTCTACATATGAGGCACTTACTACCCCTTCAGGGGACATATTTAATCCGTCGGCAATGGAGTTGAATTCATGGTGGACCTGCCTGCCAGGAATTTGAGAAAAAGCGATCGAATTATTTCCTTCTACATTTCCGGAAGAAGAAACATTATCACTCTTATCTTTATTTGAGTTACCTGAAAAGAAGATCGCACCGGCTGACAAAAGCATTGTTAATGCCAAAAAAACAGCAAGGTATCTCTGGTTTTTTGTTGATGGGTCCTTTTGTTTCATCAATGAAACCTCATTACATAAAGTTAATTTTTCTGACAGTAGAGATCATGCACCTGATATCTAAACGTATTGCCTTAAACATTTAACAGTAGAGATCATGCACCTGATATCTAAACATATTGCCTTAAACATTCTGACAGTAGAAATCACACACTTGATATCTAAACATATCGGCTTAAACATTTAATGACAGTAGAAATCATGCATATGATATCTAAACATGTTGCCTTAAACATTCTGACAGTAGAAATCACGCACTTGATATCTAAACATATCAGCTTAAACATACCGGTTTGATATTTATTAAGATAAGAACTTTTCTGATATTCTTTTCAATAAACCGAGTATAGATCTTAGACCGGGAATCACGTTAAAATTGGAGTTTACCATAACAGACATATTGCCTTTTTCACTCAAGAGTGAGGATTTTGAGCATGTTTGTGCCTCCCGGTTTTCCTGAAGAAGGTCCCTGAGTGAGAACAACAATGTCTCCACTTTTTACAAATCCCATTTCTTTGGCTTTCTCAGTAGTCTCTTTTTCCCAGCTTTCAATATTTTCATTTACAACAACGGGATAAACGCCATAGGATAAAGAGAGGAAGCTGCAAGTTCTCGGGACACGGGTAAAAGCAAGGATCCAGGTTTCAGGCTTGAAGCGCGAAATCCTGCGGGGAGTTGCTCCGCTTCGAGTCGGGGTCAGTACGGCTGCAACCGGCAATTTTTGCAGGGCTTCATGCACCTGAAGAGGTATTACCTCGTCAACTGACATTTCTCTTGCAGTTATGCCCTTGATAATAGTGTCAAGTCCCCATTTTGTCCTGGAACGCCATTCTTCTGTAGTTTTTGCAATCTTTGCCATCATTTCAACAGCTTCCACAGGGTAATTGCCAACTGCAGTCTCTTCCGAAAGCATGACCGCATCCGTGCCATCTAGTATTGCGTTAGCAACATCAGTTGCCTCTGCGCGGGTAGGTCTTATATTGTCAGTCATTGAAGCCAGCATTTGAGTGGCTGTAATTACCGGAATTCCAAGAAGTTTTGCACTTTGGATAAGTTCCTTCTGAACTGAAGGAACTTCCTGGATAGGAATTTCTACCCCGAGGTCTCCTCTGGCAACCATGAGAGCATCGGTTTCTCTTAGAATTTCCTGAATATTCTCTACAGCCTGCCTGCGCTCAATTTTAGCAACAATATATACGGACTTTCCTCTAGCTGCAACAAAATTCCGGACCTTACGAATATCTTCCACACTTTCTATGAAAGAAATGCTGAAAGTGTCAACTCCCTCACTCAGGGCAAACTCAAGAATTTTAAGATCCTTTCCAGTTATAGGATCAACTAAGATCTTTGTCCCTGGTAGATTTAACCCTTTATGAGAATAGAGCTGCCCTCCGATAAGAACTTCACAAAGCACATCTTTTCCCGAGATTTCCAGGCAGCGAAGCTGGATAAAACCATCACTTAAGTAAATAAGGCTCCCTGGGGCCACACTTTCCGGAAGCTGCTTGTAGCTAACAGAAATGCGTGTCTCATTTCCGAGAATCTCTTCAACAGTAAGGGTTACAGGATTTCCTTTATGGAGTAAGATAGGTTCTTTTTCCAGTTTGCCTATACGGATCTTCGGGCCTGGAAGGTCAGCGAGAATTGCAACTGTTCTGTCAAGCTCCTCTGCAACTTTACGAACTCTCCGAATTACTTCTCTATGGCTTTCGAAGCTCCCGTGGGAAAAATTGATCCTTGCAACATTCATGCCAGCAAGCACAAGTTCCCTGATAATTTCCTCGGAAGAGGAAGCAGGGCCTATAGTGCAGACAATCTTTGTTTTATGGTCCGGAATTTGCATATTTTCACGGCCTTTTGTGTTCAACCTTTATGAAGGCTGCCTTTATAGTTCTCGTACTGGATTTCTGCAGGCTTTTCTGGAGATTTTATTATTTACCCTTATAGATCTTAAGGGCATCCTCGACGCTTGAGTCTTCAACCGTTATTGCATATACAGCATTGCACATGCGGACAGCCTCATCAAGAGGCTTCTGGTGAATGTTTCTTCCGGTTGCATTTCCCTGCGCTCCGGAAATATGAATCTGGTCATAGAGCTTTTTCAGGAAGGTTTCAGCTTCGTCGCTTGTACCACCTGCACAAACTACTCTTGTACGCCCTGCGGCTCTGATAGCTTCCTTAAAGATCTCGGCAGACTTTTCCCCTTCTTTTTTCGGGTAATTAACCTTTACAAAGTCCGTACCAAGGCAGGCTCCGACTCCTGTTGCTCCTGCAATCAAATGTGGGTTCTTCTCGTCTTTTACAGCTTCACCGCGCGGGTAAATCCAGAGTACGGACAGCATGCCATGCTGGTGAGCATCGTAAATTACCTGAGCAGCCTGAACAAGCATTTCAGCTTCGAATTCGCTGCCTAGATAAATTGTATATCCTACGCCAAGGATATTGAGCCCACTGTTTTCCTTAAACTCAACGACCTGGTCAACGTCATACCAGAGGTTGCTAAAAGGATCAGCCTGCGTTGTCTCAACAAGATTGGTTTTGGAGTTTACCTTTACAAGATACGGTACATCCATGTAGTCCATACCGTAGCGAGCAATAAGCCCGAGCTGGGTTGCAAAAATTCCGATTTTTGCCTGGGATGCTATCCTGAAAAGGTGTTCTGGATCAGCATCGTCCTCAGGTACTCCTTCTCCGTAAAAATCATCATTGAGATGCTCTACCTTCTGGTCGCCTGCAAAAAGCATTAATCTACCGGTTCCCCGGGTCATCTCCATATAATTGTTCACGTACGTTTCACGCATTGTTTTTGGGACATCCAGAGGTACGATTACGTCCTCTTTATTAATCGAAATCATGTGTATAAACCTCAGTTTTATTGAATCGTAATTAGTTGGATGGTAGTAATACTGTTAAAGTGTATTTATTTATTATCTATAATTCTTCTTACTACCTTATCCCTTTCCGGAAATTTATAATTTTTCCGCCCAGTACTGATAGGTAGGTATATTCAGGAATCAAATTTGCTAACATTCTTCTGGAACTTCTGATTCGCCAGTAGTTTATAAAGATAAATTAGACAAAAAATATTACTCAGAAAATTTAAAAATTTAATTAATAGGTAAACTAGATAAGATTAACTCTAAAGTGAATTTAGAAAAAACAAATTTAAAGCAAATTTAGAGAAAACAAACTCTAAAGCAAGTTCAGATGATATAGACAAAAGGGAGTAAGATAAGTAAAACCAAAAGCAAGCTCAGGTAAAATAAATTTAAAAATTTCACATTTAAAGGAAAAAGTAAAACAAAAGAAGAATTATTGAAGAAATTAAAGACACAAAAGATTTACGCCGCTTGCAGGGCTCGAACCTACGACATTCTGGTTAACAGCCAGACACTCTACCAACTGAGTTAAAGCGGCTTTCGGATAGGAGAGTTGTTACAATTTGCCCTCGAATCGTCTTATACAAGAGATTCTTTGGATATAAAGTTTATGGGCCTGACCGGATTTGAACCGGTGACCGCTCGGTTATGAGCCGAGCGCTCTAACCTGACTGAGCTACAGGCCCTTATTGATTTTTATCATACTATTAGTAGCTAATAGTATGGAGATATTGATAAAGTTTTTGCATATGTTTCATCTATTCTGGGAAGAATAGTATAATAAATAAGAAATGCAAAATTTTACGCCGCTTGCAGGGCTCGAACCTACGACATTCTGGTTAACAGCCAGACACTCTACCAACTGAGTTAAAGCGGCTTACACAATCGGATGTGCACGTTTTGCTCATCCCGTCGCGAACACTCTTAAAGCGATAATATTATTTATATATTTCGCTTTGAACGGTTTCCACACCCATTTATGTGCTGAAAATCTGATGATAAAGGTATTAGCTGGCACAGAATAGTATCAAGATAGGCAAAACTATGATCTCTCAGTCAGTTTATGTGGATTGTTTTTTACTACTTTGATTTATATTTTTCACTTATTCATCATATATTTTAAAAAATATATAGAAAGTTATAGCTTAAGAATTTTGGATTTGATCAACAATATAGTCCAATAGTCCACTTTGAAAATAAATAGATAAAAAGTAAGATTAATATGTTTTTATCATTCGGAAGTTAGTCTGATCGGAACTACTGATTTTGAGCTAAAACTTATATCCTATCAGGAATAATATTTGGTATCTTGTTGTAGTATTTTGCAGCGAGGTAGGATAGGTATGATTTTTAAGCAATACACTCATAGCTTAAAATGCCTTTTATCTGAGGTCCTGTCCGGGGGAATTAATGTATTGTCAGTTAAAAGTCAAAAACGCTTTTAAAATGTAACTTCAAGGTTAGGATCAGTAGTTTTTCCGTACTGCTTGATATTCTTTCAGGCCCTTTGTGTTGTACTGTCAGGATATCTTTTCAGTCTCCTGGTTTTGACAACCTGATCTTGCAGTTTAAAAATGGAAATCCAAGGGGGATTAGTTACGAAACGGCTAAAAATATGTCCAAAGTGCCATGCTAGACTTAAAGTGAGCTCGGATGGAAAAATGGAGTACTGCAGTGTTTGTAAGTACTGGACAAAAGTGGGTACTGCAAGGCTCGATTCTATCATGATTTACGGATGAGGGTCCTGCATGAAAAATACAAGTGTTTCTATGTTTTGCAGTGGATGCCAGACAACGTTGAAACGTCAAGTCCTGGGTTCTAATGTCTTCTACTACTGCCGGGACTGTGGAAGTGTGAGTTCGGAAGTATATTTCTCAAGGGAGCAAACGTCTTCCACTCCCATAAACCGACATCTGTAGATCTGAGGTTTTCACCTTCAAAATTTATGAAAACGTCTGAATCGCTGCAATAGAAACCTGAGTTGAAAAAAGAAGTTTAGTAGTTTTTGAAAAGCTGGAAAAATTAGCTTCTTAAGAGCCTTAATATCTCTCAAGTTCTCTTTTCCAATTTTTAATTATTTTTTAAAATTTTCTTAAGATTTAATGCAGGATTTAACAATTATTCGTTCATTTTATATTGATTATTGCTTCTGAACAGCTTAATATTATTTTGAGAAAATCACCAATCTTACTTAATTGGAAATTCCATATGTTCTTCAGCACTTGCTGTTAGAATAAGTAATATAAAAAATAAAGAGGAAGTTGAGTTAAGAAGATTTTAAGGAGATTGATCCAGATAAAACCAGTCCGAAAGCGGATTTTTCAATGCCCTGCTTTTAGCAGTTTGCAAACGTTTTCTACTTCGGACCTGAAATCGTCCTGAGAGATTCCGTAAAGGCCTGCAAGATACATTGCACCACCAGCTCCTGCGCCCTCCTTGATCGTACCTGTCTCATACCTATGAAGCCCTTTTAGTTCGGACTTTCCAAACCCGGGGTCTGCAACGTAGACTGTGGGTACACCAAGAATTCTGGTAAGTTCGATAAAGTTTGCGGATTTATCTTCCACAACGTATCGGGTAGTGGCAATTGCCAGCTTTTCCGTATTGAAACCGAGGTGTTTTATCAGTGCATACACTGCTACCATCTGAGTCCCTCCAGCAAGCACAACACTAACATCAGTGCCCTGGAAACCTGCAACAAGACCTACGACAGCAGGCATCATCGGGTCTCCCATGCAGGCAACAGCTTTCATGGGATCATCTTTCAGGCAGCCAAAAGTCAGGCCTGATGCTTTCAAGCCTTCTTCAATGACCTGTTTCTTCAGCTCGAGAGGATTTTCATCAGCACTGCTGCTGACATTTCCGTTGTATCCCAGCGCCATTAAAACCCCCATTGCAGTTGTTGTGCCACCTGGAATGCTTTCTCCGATAATTACATGGTCCACCTGGTTTCGGAGCCTCTTTGCCAGAAACTTTGCTCGCATGCAGATTTCCTGTACATCATAAACTGCAATTGATTCCCGGATATCTTCTCCGGGTTTTGCCTTGAGGTCGATGCAGGGAACTTCCGGAGTTACAATAAGACCGGAATTAATGAAATGATATGGAGCGTCCGTAAGCTTCAACGCCGAACGGGTCATAATTGCAGGAGTAGGAGTATCATAAGGAGGAGTCATGGGGAGAACGGGTACACTAATAATGTTTCCTGTTTCCATAAGTTCCGCATCTCCTGCAGGCGTATAATCCGTAAGTTCAGCCGTTTTTCCTGCAGCTGAAAGCTTGGGAATATGTGCGGTTTTGGTATTGGAAAGCACGCATAAAAACATCGGTCTTTTAGGTTTTCTGGTTACTTCCGGTTCGATCCAGGCCATATAGTATCTCCTTTATGAATAGAATCAACTTACTCACAACTGTTGACCCGCAACCGTTGCGCCGGTTGATCACGCCGATAGGGTTTGGGGATAAGGTTCAAACCACATGTTATCAGGTCGATCAACCGTTGCGCCGGTTGATCACGCCGTCATGATGTTTTAGATTTAGCAGTAATTTTCGGTCAAGCCTTTTTTGAAAAGGCTTGCGAGCAAGCAGTTTTTAATAAGGGTTGATTCTTTCTGAAATCCAATGAGAATTCTTCAACTTACTATTTAATATTTATCCATAAGCAAATATAATTTAACATTGATCAAGTTAAGTTTACTTTATTTCTCGTTTATTTCGAACTCAGCAACTTGATTTTTACTGAGTTTTTATTAAAGATCAGTTGAGTAGGTTTTTATATATAACAAGTTGGATATTTTGGTTTCAGATTCACTCAGACTGTAAAGACTGTATAATAACCTGTGCAGAATAAAAATAGAAAGATGAAAGCCGGAGCAGGTACAGAATAACGGCTTTCCATTTGTGTCAGAAAAACTTTATTTTTAATATGTTCTTGCCACGTAAACACGAGTTTCGGTTTCTTCCCCGCATATAGGGCACTTTTCTTTTCGGTCTCTTTTTTGCTCAAGAGGAATTCCAAGGATTCCTGCACCTATTACGTCTTCCATAGCAAGTCCGCATTCTCTCTTTCCGCACCAGGGAATTGTTGCGACACCCATCTGGATTTTTTCCTTTACTTCTTCAAGTTCGTCACAGTCAAACACGCGGTTTTCAAGTTCGGTTTTTGCTTTTTGGTACAGGCTTTCGTGAATTGCCGCAAACTTTGAACTCACACGAGTTTCAATGTCAGAGAGCGGAATCTGTTCTTTTTCTCCGGTATCTCTTCTGACAGCTACAGCGACATTGTTCTGAAGGTCTCTTGGTCCGATCTCAAGCCTTAGAGGCACACCTTTCATTTCCCACTTGTAGTACTTTGCTCCGGGACGAAGGTCACTTGCATCGATTTCGACTTTGATTCCGGCTTTAGTCAGGCGTTCCTTGACATCCTTGCAGGCTGCAAGTACCTCTTCAGCACCTTTCTTGAAGATGATTGGAATAATTACAACCTGTACAGGCGCGATCTCGGGAGGTAAAACCAGCCCTTTATCGTCTCCGTGGATGGAAATAGTAGCTGCGATCGACCTTTCGGAAATTCCGTAACAGGTCTGATAGGCATAACGCTGCTCTCCGTCAGGGGCTTCATATTTAATGTCAAATGTCTTTGCAAAATTATCCCCCAAATGGTGGACTGTACCAATCTGAAGGGTCTTTCCGTCAGGCATAATTGCATCAAGAGCATCGGTATAATCCGCACCCGGGAACTTATCCCAATCAGGTCTCCTTGAGCGGAGCACAGGGACTGCGAGCCTGCGGTATATTTCAGTATAGAGCCTGATAGCTTCCTTAACCTGAGCTTCGGCATCTTCCCAGGTAGCATGAACTGTGTGGGCTTCTTTAAAGGAAGTAATCTCTCTAAGCCTTATCAAAGGACGGGTATGTTTCGTTTCATAGCGGAAAGTATTGACTATCTGATAAATTTTGACAGGAAAATCCGCATGGGACCTGACCCACATTTTGTACATAGGATAAATGGCAGTTTCACTTGTTGGGCGAAGGGCCAGAGGAATATCAAGCGGGTCTCTTCCGCCATGGGTTACCCAGTATACCTCGTCTTCAAAGCCTTTAATATGCTCGGCTTCTTTCATGAACTCGTTTTCGGGGATAAGAAGAGGGAAAAGGGCTTCCTGGTGTCCACTGTTGTCAAGAATTTCTCTTATAATGTTATATGTATTTCTCCGGATTGCAAAGCCGAAGGGATACCAGACATATAATCCTTTTACGGGATAGCGGACGTCCATTATTTCGGCCATCCACAGGAGTTCGTTATACCATTCGCTGAATTCCTCTTTTGGAGATAATGCTGCTTCTTTTTCGCTTTCTGCCATACCTTCACCGTATTATAGCAATCTGAAATAGTTGAATTCGTAAATTATAAACTGAGTAAACTTCCAAACTAATTAAACAAATGTATAAATTGACGCGATTTTGATAGACACGACATGATNNTCTTTATAAAATCTATCTTTATATCTTCTATTATATCTTCTGTTAAATCAGAATTTCTTGAATCAAATATACAGCTCTACTGGGCAATTTAAGGGCTTGCTTCAGGAGATTACAATAATCTTTGCAGCAAGCATGTTTTTTCCTGAAGTCCTGTAGAAAGTTTTTCCGGGCAGTCACATTTTGAGTTGGGGATATTTTGAGAAATCTCACCTTGAGGATGTAGCATCCTGACATGAAATTGCCTTCATAGCCCGTAATATGTCTGCCTTTATGGGATAGAAGTTAATAACTATATTGGAGAATGCCCCCGGAATTGTCAGGCTGTGAAAAACCGGAAAAAAGAATTAATCTCCGAGGGGCTGAACATTGTCTGAGACGTCATTTACGAGCTCGGATTTGTTAACATCGAAAACGATCATTCCAGTATTTAACTTCTGGACTTCTTCTTCGGAGAGTGTGGTAGCTTTTGCCTTCTTTGAGATTATCGCACTGTTTCCGAGAGGATCTTCAATTATGACTGTGATTTTTCTCTTGCCTTCAATCACATCTTCAAGCATACACAGGAGTTCCTCACTACGTGAGGATTTCTCTTCGTCTCCCTGTACCCACCTGCTCGCAGTCAGAAGAACATCCCGAATCCGTTGCAATACACCTTCGATATTCGTTACATATGACTCCGAGACTGATCCGGGTTCGACGGTAACTCCCATCTCCGGGATGCGGATCGTTCCTGAGGTTGAACGGATGACCCTTGCATCCAGGTCTTCACTGGTTTCAACTGGCATCTCATAGCGCATGGGCTCCTTACTCGAGAGAATCATGGTATCTGCGAAACGGAAACCGCACTGGCATCTTGCACTGATATGCATGATCTCCCCGAAATAGGGAATGTTATCTCTCTGCCAGTTCATTACCAGATCTGTCTGGCATAAAGGGCAGCAGATTTTTGTTTCAAACCTTTCCTGTTTTAAGAAATCCGGGTTCAATATTTTCCACCAGAAATTTTAGCTCTGTCGATTTTAATGCCTGTAGGAGTTACAATTACGGTATTTCCTTTAACCCCTGCGATATCTCCATGGACATCGATAATAACATCTTTTAGCTCTTTTAAAACCCTATCTCTAAGCAGGTCATCACCCCTGATGTTTGAAATATCTACAATAACGATATTTCCGTTATAAATTTCCTGCTTGAGCTGGGATACCTGGTTGATACTCGATATCTCTGCAATCTTTACATAAGTTTCTGCAGGCTCGTCCTCGAGAACTTCTTCATACTTGCTGAGATCAATCTCAGTGTAATCTTCTGGACTGGTTGGACTTTTTACATTGCTGCCAAGGAGCTTGTCTATGAGTTTTGCCATTTATGCGCACCTTTTATATTTTTTAAAATTCGAATCGCATTGTCCTATATTGAAATCTATATTAATTAATTTTGCTATTATAAAGCTGATCCGGGTTTTCATTCAATTTAAGAGGTTCGCGTCCCTACCCGCAGGTTCCGTGAATAAAAGTATATTTTATAAAGGACTATCAGAATTCCGCGTTCCAGAGTTTGTCTCCCACATGGATTATAGACTTTATGGCTTTACCTGAAGTAGCTTCGACCATTTCCGGCCCTTCCATAATAGCTTTTCCAATTGCAAGAGGTTTTTGATGAGTTTCTTCTACTATAATTACGAAGTCTCCTTTTTTTATTTCGGGATCAGCTGCCGCAACTCCNNATACGCTTTTGAAGTCCCATCTCAAGAGCTCCGCGGACGGTAGGAAAAAGATGTCCTTCTATTTCAAAAAGCAAAGGCTTGCCGTCCACCAGAATAAGGGCGTATTCCTCAAGGGTAATTTTTTCCAGAGTTTTATCTTCCAAATATGACAGCTCTTCGCCAAAAGTGGATACAAGTTCTTTCAACATTTTGTTCTTGACATTCTTCCTTAGCTGAACTCTTGACTTTACTTTCAATTAATCACCGGATTTTCAAATGTTATATTTGTTTATAGCATAGGGTTTTTGTGCTTTTTAAAACTTATGTGGAGCTCTGGGATTTCCTGAGACAGGTTTCAGGTTTAGTTTGCACTTTGAGTGTTTACTTCAAATCTTTCAGGGTGCTTTCAATCAATTTTTGCAAAGAGCCCTGTAAGCAGTATAATGGCGCTTCCGAAAAATACAGTTTCATAACCGAAGGGTTCGAGAAAGAAACTTCCAATAACCGGACCCAGTCCGAGTCCTGCATAAATTCCTGTATTAAAAAGCCCCATTACAAAGCCGCTTGAGCTAATTCTGGAAACAGCTGTAATCAGGCCTACAACTGCTGTTCCACCTCCTGCTCCTATAAGGAAGAAAGCAAGTAAAGGCAGCTTTACCGAAAGGGCAATACCTGCAACTGCAAGGGTTATTCCCGTCCTTACTATACTTTTATAATTGATGTTTACTCTGCCTGCAATCAGGGAACTCAGCATTGCAGCCAGATAAGAAGCTGAAATTGCCAGTCCGAGTTCTGGTTTTGTCAGAAAGCCAGCACTGTAATCTGCATAGTTCGCGCTCAACAGCCCTGTGGTTCCATAAAGAAGTACTGAAGTTGCCCAGATCTTTCCGAAATTGGTCTGAAACAGAGTTTTCCTGGCTTTTTGCAGGTAACTTTTTAATTCGGGAAGTAAAAGCGTTTTCTGCTGGTTTTTTATGGAAATTTCACTTCCTGAACGCTTAAAGTATTTCCCGTTACTATCAGGAGAAAGCAGTTCTCCGGCTTTCGAGAGGAGGAGAAGGCAGGAAAGCCCTGCAAGAATTGTGAAGCTGGTTATTGCAGTTTTAATTCCAAACCCTGCAAACATTCCTGAGAAGAAAACACCTGCAGCCAGCCCACCGTTTAGCAGGAAATTGAATTCCCCAAGGCTTTGCTGGCTGTCCTTCCATTCTGCAATTATGGAAAAAGCTGCAGGAAAAAAAGCCCCGCACCCCACTCCTTCCAGGAACCTGAAAACTCCAAGAATCAATGGGATGTCAGAAAATGCAATAACAAAACCCGATAAAGCAGTAAGAAGCATTCCGAATCTTATCACCTTCAGGTTTCCTATCCTGTCTGCCAGGATCCCAAGAGGTACAAGGGCAAGCAAGGCTCCAATAAAATACCCGGAGAACAGAAGGCTTGAGAAAACCCCAACATCTCCGCGATCTCCTCCAGCAAGTTCCGGAAGAACAGGGATTACTGCGTTTGAGAGTCCCTGAAGCGCAAAAACTGAAGAATAAAGCGTTAACTTTCTGATATTCATAGACTTTCCTATTATTATATATACTCAGTAATATGCTAACTTTCTGCTCGATCTTTATTTTTCCTGGTTTCTAAAACCGTTTACTCTTGAAAAGTACTCTTATCCTGAGTGCTACTATCATTCTAAAAAGTAGTTTTATTTTAAGATGTCTACTGTTTCTAAAACGTTATCTTAAACGTTATCTNNATCTTAAACGTTATCTTAAACGTAATCTTGTTTCTAAAGACTCTTTCTGAATAGCTCAGGAAATTCCATGGAATAAATATCTTACGCAAGATCCTCTGATATTCAATTAAAGGAAACTTATCGAACTAAAATCTGGTTAACACCCTACAAGGGGTCTTTAATTCTTCAATATAATACCAACTGCAAGGATACACCCATTTGCTATAAACAGTTTTTCAAAACTCACAAAATCTACAAAAAACCCTGCAATAATCGGAGCAAGAGAAAGCCCTGCATATATAGTCGTATTGAAAAGCCCCATTGCTAGACCTCTGTCAGCATTCATTCTGCCAACAGCGAGGGCAAAACCTACAGTTGCGACTCCTGACCCTCCACCAATACTTGAGAACCCCAGCAAGGGATATTTTATTGCAGAGAGAGCCCCAAAAGCCGAAAACCCCAGTCCAATTTTAATTAAATTTTTTTCCTTTACTTTGAAACGTCCTCCAAGCAGAGAGGTAATCATTGCACAGACATAAAGACTGGAAATCGAGATCCCAAGTTGAGCTTTTGTTATAGTACCCAGGCTGTAATCAGGATAGTAGGCTAGAAGCACTCCGATGGCTCCATTAAGCAGAAAAGAACTGAACCAAATCCAGAAATTGCTGCGGCCGAGGAGCTTCTTAGTTTCTTCGTAAGGCTTTTGGAAAAGACCGGAGTTTTTTAATGCACCTGCTTTCTCTGAGCTTTTAAGACCAACCAGGCCTCTGCATCTGGATAACAAATAAGTGGTCAAAAGGAAAGTAAGAACTGTAAAAATCAGGATTGCTCCTTTCAGATAGGTGTCTGCCAGCAGCCCTGAGAGAAAAGCTCCTGTCGCCAGGCCAGCATTGAAAAGAAAAGTCAGCTCTCCTAAATAGCGCCCTGGATTACTGAGTTTGGATAATATGGCAAAAGCAGCCGGAAGAAAGGCTCCACAGGCAGAACCTTCTATAAACCTTGCAATCAAAAGAATCCAGACGTTTTCGGAAAGTAGAATTGTCAACCCTGAAATTACCGTAAGAATGATACCCAGTGCTATGAACTTAAAATTGCCGAACCTATCCGCAAGAATACCAAAAGGTAGCATTGTTCCCAGAGCTCCGAGGAAGTAGGCGGAAAACAACAGGCTTAAGGCGAACCCTCCAGAATAATTATTACTCAGGTTTGCAAGCTCCGGAAGGATAGGAATGACAGCATTCGAGAGTCCCATTATGGTAAAAGCTGCTCCGTAAATCAAAAGCCTGTCAAGGTTCATAGGACTAAAAACCTTTAACCAGGTATATAGATTCTTGTCCGTAGTTTCCTGTCCTCAACAGCTTTCGAAAAAAACACCGTTCACAGGTTAAAATGCCCTGAGACAATTTTTAAAGGTTCCTTCAGCTCTTCACGGGATTTATATCCATTGCATAGTTATAATGTATGTAAGAAGATCAAACATGGATGCTAAGCCTTAAGTTGACAATAGATTATAACACTGTTATTATAATAAATGAGATAGAATGCATAGCTATTTATATAATTAGTTTGAATAGGGGTAATGTGAGTAATGTGAGCGGGAAACTTTTTTCACATACCATACCCCCCACTCCCCATATGACCCCCCACTCCCCAACCCGCTCACACTACTTCTACTTATCAATCTAACAGATGTCAATTGAATTTTTTTTCTTACTTTTTAGCTTATTAGTCCGTCATTTCTTTAGAATGATCAAAATCTTTTTTCACTTTTTAGTTTATTAGTCCACTACTTTTAGTTCACTATTTCTTAGTCCATTATTTCTTAGTCCATTATTTCTTAGTCCATTATTTCTTAGTCCATTATTTCTTAGTCCATTATTTCTTAGTCCATTANNTTAGTTCATTACTTCTTAGTTCACTACTTCTTTAAAATAACCCAGATTCGTATATAAATTGAGGAATTGCTATTAACTTTTCAGAATCCGCAGTTCCTTTTTCCTATGCTGAAAAAAAAGAAGAAGTACTCTCTCGAAAATAGTATTTGTTTTTACTGTAAAAAGTTAAAAATAAGATTTGCTGCTTCGTAAAGGTCACTATTCAGGAAAAGCCTCACAACACTTGATGTTGTAAGGCTTGATCCCACATTCCTGGTTAGCAGCTATTCCTTAATTATTCTTTTGTCGGAATTCTCATTCTGTAGAATGAACGCCAGACAAAGACCAGACCAATCACCAGGAATATGCCACCTGCATAAGGAGCGATATTTCGGAATGACTCGGAAATAGCGATCTCCATAGCTAACAGGCCAAATAGCGTGGTAAACTTAATGATTGGGTTGAGGGCAACCGAGGAAGTATCTTTAAAAGGATCGCCTACAGTATCGCCCACCACAGTGGCTTCATGTAAATCGGTGCCTTTTTCCTGCAGATCTACTTCCACTACTTTTTTGGCATTGTCCCAGCATCCTCCGGCATTTGCCATGAACACGGCCTGGAACAGTCCGAATACCGCAATGGAAATAAGATAGGAAACAAAAAGCGCCACAGAATCATTTCCGGCTACTGGAGCAGAGAGGCAGGAAAATGCTAGAGTAAAGGAGAATATAGCAATAAAAATATTGAACATGCCCTGCTGTGCATACTGGGTGCAGATCTTTACCACTTCTTTTGATTTCTCCGTGGATGCCTTCTGGCTGGCGTTTTCATCCAGCTGGATGTTTTCCTTGATGTATTCAACCGCCCTGTAGGCTCCGGTAGTTACGGCCTGGATTGATGCCCCGGTAAACCAGAAAATTACAGAGCCGCCTGCTAATAATCCGAAGATTGTATAGGGATTGAGCAGAGTCAGGATTTCTTCAGGTTGTACTCCAAGCACATCTCTAATAACAAGAACCATAGAGAAGATCATCGTTGTAGCACCGACAACAGCTGTACCTATTAAAACCGGTTTGGCTGTAGCCTTAAAAGTATTTCCTGCTCCATCGTTGGCTTCCAAATAATGTTTGGCTTTATCGAAATCGGGTTTGAAGTTGAATTCTTTCTTGATCTGATCCTTTACTTTGGGAATGGTCTCTATAAGCGACAGCTCGTAAATTGATTGGGCGTTATCTGTTACAGGTCCATAACTGTCAACTGCTATGGTAACAGGGCCCATGCCCAGCATCCCGAAAGCTACCAGTCCGAATGCGAATATGGAAGGGTAAATCATAATTTCACTTAAACCATACCCGCTGGCATAGTAGGCAACGAACATCAGCAAGAAGAAAACCATACCGATCCAGAATGAACTGAAGTTACCTGCAACCAGCCCGGAAAGAATGTTAAGAGACGGGCCACCTTCTCGGGAAGCTTTGACAACTTCAGCCACGTGTTTGGAATTCGGGCTGGTAAAGATTTTGGTAAATTCGGGGATTAAAGCCGCTCCCAGGGTACCGCAGCTTATTATTACTGAGAGTACCAGCCAGAGATTCTCCAACACGGCAGGCACTCCGGAGTTAGGTCCCAAGATGTAATAGCTTACGGCAAAGGTTCCAACTATAGAAAAAATAGAGGTAATCCATATTAGACTGGTTAGAGGCTGTTCAAAATCAAAATCATCTTTGCCGCCGAATCTTGCCTGGCTGAGTGCCCTGTTGATGTAGAAAGAGACTACGGAGGTAATGATCATGAGTATACGCATAACAAAGATCCAGGTAAGCAGGATGCCGGTCAGGTCAGGCTGTACAGCCAGAACTATGAAGGAAACGAGGGCGACTCCGGTTACACCATAAGTTTCGAATCCGTCTGCTGTTGGCCCTACGCTGTCACCTGCATTATCTCCGGTGCAGTCGGCAATAACACCAGGATTACGCGGATCATCTTCCTTTATCCCAAAAACTATTTTCATCAGGTCGGAGCCTATATCGGCGATCTTGGTAAATATCCCGCCTGCAATACGTAAGGCGCTGGCTCCTAGAGATTCTCCGATTGCAAAGCCTATAAAGCTTGATCCTGCCAATTCTCTAGGAACAAACAGCAGTATAATTAGCATCATTATCAGCTCAACGCAGACCAGAAGCACGCCTATACTCATCCCAGCGTCAAGAGCAATATTTAATAGTTTCAGGGGTTTTTTCTCAAGTGAAACAAATGCGGTTCTGCTATTAGCCAGGGTATTCATACGAATTCCGTACCATGCAACCGCGTAAGAACCCAGTATCCCTAAAATAGTCCAGGCCAAGATGAGCAATACTCCGCTTAGAGGCATTTTCTGAAGGAAGCCAAAGTAAAAGGCTATACATAATCCGATAAAAACAAATAATATACACAGCAGTTTACCCTGCTGGATAAGATAAGTTTTACAGGTCTCGTAAATTGTGTCGGCCACGTCCAGCATGGACTCATGAGCCCTGATTCTTTTCACCTTCATAAACTGGTAAAGACCAAACAGCATACCTAATACACAGACTACGATACCCCAGAGCAGCAAATTGTTTTGCTCCTGGCTTAAATTCGGAATTTTAAGATTCGCTTCACTGGCAGCTGCTATTGCCGGTGTTAGCGACATTAAGGCCAGGCAAAAAAGGCTTTCTAGTGTTGCCTTGACCACCTTATTTTTGGTTATAATCTCCATTTAGCCGATCACTTCTCTCATTACATTTTTGACAGATAAATTGGTTAAAGGTTAATTTTAACGAAAGTGTAAGCGATTATCTTTACGGTTTTGTGAACTTTGTGGGAATTTAGGGTCTTTTAAATGCGTTGCACCTATATCTGCCCTTCTCCAGTATACCTTAAAATCCAAAGTGTTATTTCTATTCTAGTAGATGACTTAGACTGGAATTTCAGGCTTTTTTTGATTCTTGTATTATGAGTCAGAGTGCATATCTGCACTACTACAATGCAACTCACGACAAGGCCTTCAAAAATAAGTCTTAAGTCTATTATTTGATCTGCATTACTACTGATGCGCCTCATAATGGAACTACCCAAAGGGAAAGGGCCGTACAAGGTAATTCACGACGTACTCTTTGTCGCAAAGAGTATAAGTATGCACATCGAAGGAATTGCAATGCACATCAAAGGAATTATAGTAGTGATAGGTAGTCATGATAGCAAAGTCAGCTCTAAAACTAACTTATAAACGTTCATGATTCCTGAATATATCATTTAATCCGGCTCGTAATTTTCTGATAATAAATTGTGAAGTAAACTGAATTTGAATTATTAAAGCCTGATTTTGACAAAAGCGTAATCAGTTGCTTTTGTATAAGTATTTTTACCTTTGTCTGAGTGAGAATTTTTAAATTATTATAGTTTAGAAATTTTCCTGATTGTAGATTTCCAATCTGAGATCCAAACAAGATACAAATATATAACATGTTGGTTAGACAATTTAAAGAAATGGAACTGCGGTAATAGGAATTTGATGGGATATAAGCCCTCGGTATTTTACAATTTAACGGGGTCGTTCCACGTTTTTTCATTTAAATTCCTATCTACGTTTTGTCAGTTAAGTTACTACATATATAAAGATATCGACAAACTTCTGATAGAAAAAAGCAGTTCTATTTGTAAATTGCATTTTTTAAATATTTATATACCTATTCAGCAAGGTAATAAGTTTCCGGGTTCCTATACAAAACCATAAAAACAAAATTTTTTATCAGGTCATTTGATTGATCGTTTTCGAGTAGCCCGGTTGAAGTAGTAATTCCTCGTCCTGCATACCCTGCACCTGGTTCAGTCCCTTCAGATTCCACATACTTTATGCCGGCAAAGCTCGGATGCAAGACAGTCTCAAGGTGAACTCCTTCACCTCCTTCACTTCTCAATGTATAAGGTACAGTCTTCAGGTTCAGATCACCAAGCAGCATTCTGATGGAATCTGCTTGCGGGTCGCGACCTACAAGCAAAATTTTATTATCCACGGTCGAAAGGGCTGCAGTAAGATTTTGCGTGGTAGTGGATATTCCTATTTTACCTTTTCTATAGATTGCCGTCTGTTTCATTTTTTTACCCTAGTTGGTATTTATCCCTAGTTTGAAGATCAGGAAGCCGGTAACCGTTGTACTATTTAATAGTATTTATAATTTCCCAACATTTGTAATTTACACTATTTTGTAATAATTTTTGGCTAAATATGATTAAAGAATGCCGTTGTACTATATCTTTTTTCAAACAATTTCAATAAAAAAGAAAAATGTAACTTTTAAAAGTAGTTCTGAAACTCAATCTTGCTTCTTTAAAAATGGTACCCGAAATAATCAAGCAAGTTTCAGATTTTGAAAATTAGAAAATAGGAAGCATAAAAATTAAAAGGACAAAATTACTATTCATATTTTTTCGGTCAAACTACAAAATAGACAGGCAAAAGTTAAACAGGTCAGGAGAGGTCAGTTAACTCCCCTTACCTGCAGTAACTGGAATTCAATCTCATCCGGGACTGTAGCCAGGAATATAAAAGTATTGTACCCGAGTTTCTGAACTTCTTTAATTGCATTTGCCTGAACTTCACTCAAATCCCTTGTATCGCTTACGATGCAGAAAGATTTCCGGTTTCCTGTATTTACAAGGAAATTAAAAGCACTTCCATGTGTATTCAAGAACGTAACAAAATTTTTAAGTTCTTCCCAGGTACTGCACATGTGAATGTACTTAGATCCCATATTTTCCACGTACCAGTCCCTGCTCACGTAAGAGTAGGAAGCATACTGTTCATTCAGCTCATCAAAAGCTTTGAGGATTTTGTTAATATCTTTCCTCAAATTTACCCATTTCCAGCTCTGTGTTGTAAAATAACGGGCTGCCACGATTTCAAAAATTGCCTGTTTATCTTCATCTTCGAGTCTCATTCTTTCACTTCTTTGTTTTGTCTGTGCTTTTGCACTCAGAACGCATCGTCCTGAGCATAACTTCGGTTAAACTGCAAGGAAAGTTCTGCTTTTTCCAGTTCCCTTCCCAAATATGCGGCATGATCCAGACGAGAGACCAATTTCAGTTCAAGCAGTGTATCCATAACCTCTCTGGCGTTTTTTCCCACAACTGAGGTATTCTCGTGTTCAGCTACAATAAATCCGCCTTTTCCACTTATTCTGTCAGCTACTGTACGGATGCGGATAGGACCTGCAGGATCTATACGCCAACCTTTTGAAGACCTGGCTTGAATAGCATTTTCCGGAAGTGGAGACTCAGGTCTCCTGCGTTTTTCTTTAATGCAGAGGAGATCAAGCCCGAGGTCTTTTGGTGAACTTTCTCTTATACCTGAAAGCATCATCATCTCGGAAGCCCTTTTCAGCTCCGTAATCGAACCCTGCGCCTTGTCACTGAACTCGGGGGTGAAAAGTATGCTTGCTCCGACCTCTATACCTATTCCACAAAGTACGGCATTAACTCCTATGGTATCCACATCCATAAGCTCAGTGACATTGCCAACACCTAAGAACAATGGAATTTCAGGGTATATTCTGTGAAACTCATGAAAACGTACAATGGATTCGGTTATATTATGACCCACTGGATCAAGCACAGGATCGGCTATAATTCTCTCAATTCCAAGCCTGCGGGCAGCTTCAACATTCCTTATAAGGCTTTCCAGACTTCTTTCCTCATCAGGGATTATAACGGCTGCAGTTCCTGCCTTGGCAACGATCGGACCTGCAGTCTCAAGATTCGTACTGTTGAGACTCAGGACAAGGTCTGCTCCTGCTTCTACTCCCTCCCGAATCAGTTCGGAATCCAGGGTATCTATGCTTACCGGAGTA
Source organism: Methanosarcina sp. UBA7 (assembly GCA_002508465.1). Lineage (GTDB taxonomy): Archaea > Halobacteriota > Methanosarcinia > Methanosarcinales > Methanosarcinaceae > Methanosarcina. The sequence continues at coordinate 21,321 of DAQQ01000015.1, forward strand.
TCCGTAATAGTCTTTGCAAAGGATACGGCTCTTTTAGCCTGTTCCGGAAGGGTATTAAGGGTAGCCCCAAGATCGATTACATCTGCCCCCCGAGCGATGGAAGCTTCGATTTTTGCCTGGAGTGCAGGAGGGTCCATTTCCAAAGCCCCTACAATTTCTCCCATAACCTTCATGCGAGCCTTTCCTCCGAGTTTTACACCTCTGAGCGTAAAAGGAGAGGAAGCTTCTTCTTCGTTTTTCTTTATTAACTCGAGAGCTATCTCTTTTCGAACGTCAGCAAGGAGTTCACATGCAGGGATTTTGTCGGAAAATTCAACTTTTCCGACAAAGGAGAGCACAAAGCCAAGATCATAAGCGTGCTTTGGTCCAAGCCGGATTTTACACCCCAACACGTCGGAAGCTTTTGAAAAATCTCCTGCTACAAGCCCTGGAAGCAGAATGAGGTCATACACTTTCGAAAGCTTAGCTTCCTGAAATGTTTTAATTAGTTTTATGGGAGTGATGAAGGCAGCAATATCAATATTGGCTACGAGGACATCGGCTTTTTCCCCGATTGCTTTCCTGACGGTACTTTCCGCAAGCCGCCCTGTTGCAATCAAAATTTTCATGTTTTTTAGATAGAAGCACTAATAAAAAAGAGTATCTGTTTAAAACTCATCGGTAAAAAAAGTGTAAAGAGTAAAAAGCCCTAATTTTTTAATTTTAAGATCAGGACTTTTACCTGGGCCTGATTAATTTATAAAATCAATGATTGAATCGTCATGTTTCTTTCTAAGGGACCCTGAAGAATTCCTTAATCTGTCTGCCGTTACTCTTCCTAACCTTCTTTCCTTCATGGATTCAGCATCGGTTCTGGATTCCAGAATTCCGGCTTCTGCCTGAGGGCCCAGGATCTGGGCAGACTGCACACCTGTCATTATGGCCATTACCCTGACCTTACCTTCATAGTCTTCCCTGATCCTTGCACCCCAGATGACATTTGCACTTGGAGAAAGTTCATAGGTAAGCATTGATGCTATCTCTTCGGCTTCCTTAAGGCTCAGGTCAGGCCCACCGGTTACATGGACAAGACTTCCGGTTGCTCCCTTGTAATCAACATCAAGCAGAGGGTGATTTAGAGCAGTACGCACCACTTCAGTGCTCTTATCCTGGTTTTTTGACTCACCTACAAGCATAACTGCAACCCCGCCACAACTCATGATAGTCCTGATATCGGCGTAGTCAAGGTTTATCAGGGAGGGCACTGTGATGGTCTCTGTAATTCCCTTTACGGTCTCGGCAATTAGCTGGTCCATTACGGAAAAAGCCTGATCTATAGGAAGATTTGGCACATAATTAAGCAGCCTGTTATTATCAAGGACAATTACGGTATCGGCTGCCCTGCGCAGATCTTCAAGACCTTCTTCGGCTTTGAAAATCCTGGCTCTTTCAACTCTAAAGGGACTTGAAACCATTCCTACAACAATTGCTCCCTGCTCTTTTGCTACTTCGGCAACTACAGGGGCAACTCCTGTACCGGTACCTCCACCTAATCCTGCAGTGATGAAAACCAGGTCAACATCCTTTAACACTTCTTCAAGTGTGCCCCTTGCAAGTTCTGCAGCTTTCTTTCCTGTCTCGGGGTAACCGCCTGCTCCCAATCCCCGAGTGAGAGTTTTTCCCACAAGGATCTTCTTGTCAGCTCTTACATTGTCAAGGTGCTGCTTGTCGGTATTAATACAGACCGTTTCTGCACCTTCGATTCCCATGTTATATAGACGGTTTACAGTGTTGTTTCCGGCACCGCCACATCCAACAATCATGATTCGCGGTTGTCCGAAATCTTCAAAATCATTATCAGAGGAAGAATTCTTGCGATATTCTTTCTCTTTTTCACTGAATTTCATTGCTTCCTGTACAAATGACTGCACTTCTATCCCCTCGACTGGATTTGTGTCTGATTTTTACATTTGACTCCCCACCCGTTACATCGGGGGTCACATATCTTTCAATACTCTGAGTGGAGTTATGCGATAACTTTCAAAATCTATTAAAGTTTTTCATCCGTCATCTTTAATAAGTTGGCACTCTGCCGAACTTAAACATTTCGGACTTATTTAAATGATATTCTTAAATTGTTTATCAAGTTTAAATATGTCACCCATAACTCTCATATACTCACTCTTTTACTACCTTTAGCATTAAATTCTCAAAGATGAAGGGTGAGGGACTGCCAAAATGTTTATATATATCAACGTAACTTAGTATAGAAAATTTTATTGTCCCAAGGCAAAACTCTCCTGATTACCTAAGTCAGGGCAATTTTCATATCTTCTTATTCTTTTATGCCATGCTTGACTTCAGGGACTAACACTACAATCCTGCCATTGGTTTTTGATAAAACATTCTACCAGATTCTTGTAATTAAATTAGACTGTTTATATTATTACTTTTAACTAGAATTACCCTCTTAAAAACTGTTTCGGTATTGTTCCAGAATTTGGAAGCTCTTGCTTGATTCTTCAATTAATGCTTTTTAGATTAATATAAATATTTCTATATTTATAGTCACCAGGTTTTCTCCTAAACTTTATTTGTATAGAAAACTTTGAATCAATTTATTTAGTGTATAGTTTAGGAAGTACGTTTGGAAAGGAACATCAAAAACTAATAGTGTTATGAAACCAGAAAAAGTATCAAATAGACAAGGAGTGTGTCAAATGATAAAATATATAAATTAAAGAAAAAAATATGTTAACTTATAGAAAAATTTCGTGAATAATAAAAGTACTTTAAAGTCATGGTAAGCGATTTTAAATCAAGAAAATCCAGATCGATTGAAGAAAGAGCGTCAAACAAACAAACAAAAAAACAAATAAATTTGAAATCACAGGAAGTACCTTAAAAATATAATTCTATTGAATTATAATTTTAGTAAACTATAATTCAATTAAACTATAACTCTATTCCGAATTTCAGGGAAAATTTTAAGGCTTCAAAACCATTTTGACCTTAATCCCCAGGAATCTCAGTTAACTTGACCCAGAAGTTCTGGTTATATTAACTACTAAGAGTAATGGCTAATTACTTCCCTGAATCTTAACTTCCAATCACTAAGCTGTAATTCTGGAGTCAAAACCGTGTTAAAGGCATTAATTTTCGATATGGATGGCGTTCTCGTGGACTCTATGCCCTTCCATGCAGCGGCCTGGAAAAAAGCTTTCCTTGATATGGGTATGGAAATCCAGGACAAGGATGTTTATGCAATTGAAGGCTCAAATCCCAAAAACGGACTTCTCTTGCTTATTCAAAAAGCCAGAAAAGAACCAGAAGCATATGATTTCGAAACTATTACCTCAATCTACAGGAAAGAATTCAAACGGATCTTTGAGCTGAAAGCTTTCGATGGAATGAGAGAGTGCCTGGAAGTCCTTAAAACACGTTTTCTGCTCTCAGTAGTCTCTGGCTCTGACCATCTCATTGTTCACGATATCATTGACCAGCTTTTCCCTGGTATATTTGATATTGTGGTTACGGGAGACGACATTAAGAACCCAAAGCCTCATCCCGACCCTTTTATTAAAGCTGTTGAACTCCTGAATGTGCAGCCGAAAGAATGCATTGTAATAGAAAATGCCATTCTGGGTGTAGAAGCTGCAAAAAAAGCCGAAATTTACTGCATAGGTGTTCCCACATATCTGGAGCCTTCACAGCTTGACAGAGCAGACCTTGTGGTAGGAGATCACAGACAGTTAATACAACATCTTCTAAGTATTGAACCAGCTCACGGGTTCAACGTAAAAAAGTTTAATTAACCTCTTCAAAAAAGAATTGGACCCCTTATGGGGTCACAGTAACCTTACGGTTTCAAGGTTTGTAAGCGCCCGAGTCTCAATCTTCAGTTTCTTGTAAACCGAACTTGCCAGGTCAACACAGGCTTTTTCATCCCCATGCTCGGTAAATACCCTTTCCGGGCGGGGCTGCATTCTCTTGATGTAATCCATAAGCTGCCTCCTATCGGAGTGACCTGAGAAACCATCAACTACCTGGATTTCCATGTTTAACTTGAGGATCTCAGTGCCTCCGCCCTTTCCTGCCATAGGGATTTCTTTCCACCCTTTCTGGATTCTACGCCCGATTGTTCCATCGGCCTGGTATCCTACAAACACCAGAGAGTTACGCGGGTCTTCGGCAAAGGCTTTGAAATAATCCATGACCGGCCCTCCGTTCATCATACCCGAAGTAGAGATGATTACACAGGGGTGAGGATTCTGAATTATCTTCTGGCGCATGTCGTGGGAATCAACAGGCTTGAAGCATTCGGACAGGAAGGGGTTCTGGCCTTTCTGGAAGATCAGTTTTCTCAGATCGTTGTTCAAGTATTCGGGATGTGTAGCATGAATTGCCGTTGCTTCCCAGATCATTCCATCCAGATAGACCGGAACTTCAGGAATCACCCCTTTTCTTATAGACTCTTCAAGCACTATCATAACTTCCTGGCTTCGACCCACTGCAAAAGCCGGGATGATGCAAATTCCCCCCCTTTCTACAGTGTTCTTAACTACCATCTGCAGGTGTCTTTCGGCGTCCTTAAGTGAGGGCTGGAAAGCATTAGAATTCCCATAAGTAGCTTCACTTATAACAGTTTCAACTCTTGGGAACTTATTGACAGCAGGATCAAAAAGCCGTGTCTTCTCATATTTGTAGTCTCCCGTAAAGACGACGTTGTGGAGGCCGTCTCCAATATGGAAGTGAGAAATAGCCGAGCCCAGAATATGCCCTGCATTATGGAAAGTCAATTTGATATCAGGAGCAATATCCGTTACTTCCTCGTAGTCCAGAGGAATTGTGTGCTTGAGAGTTTTTGCTACCATGCCTGACTCGTAGGGAATCTTCTTCCCTTCTTTTGCTGCCACATCGATGTAGTCCAGCTGGAGCAGCACCATCAAGTCCCGCGTTGGAGGCGTACAGTAGACAGGTCCTTCATACCCGTATTTGAAAAGCAAAGGAACAAGTCCCTGATGGTCCAGGTGGGCGTGAGTAACTATCACGGCATCAATCTGATTTAAGGGAAAAACTTCAGGAACATACAGGTAAGGAGTCATGTTTTCGTCCGACCCAACATTAACTCCGCAGTCAATGAGAATTCTGGACTCAGGAGTCGAGAGCAGGAAACAACTTCGTCCCACTTCCTTACACCCCCCGAGAGATGTAACCCTTACCCACTGGTCTTTAGAGGTACACTCCTTGTGAATCTTCCTCCCCACCGATTTAAGGATCTCTTTTCTTTCCTTAAGGTTGGTTCTCATAAATTCCCTAACATTCTTAACCGTACGGGATTTGATAGGGGGAGTCCTCACAACCTTTGGAATCCAGCCAATCTGCTTTGTGATTTCACGGAGAGTAGCTCCATGCTTTCCTATCACAAGACCAGGCTTTTCAGCTTCAATAATTACTTCTCCGGAATCTGGGTCAAAATAATAGCTTGAGATTACGGATTCTTTTGGAACAACTTCTTCGATTATAGAAATAGAGTCTTCAGGAGTTGCAAGCACTCTGGGATCAGGGCGCATGGCAATCCGCGTTCTGAGTTCTTTTGCGAGGTTGCGAATAATGTTCCCATCGTCTGCAAATTTTCGGGGCTCTTCGGTATATAGCACAAGCTGAGGCCCTTCAAATTCCACGTCGGTAATCGTAACTCCCGCGGGTAGATTTTTCTCAATTTTGTGTTTGAGGTCTAGTAGCACATCTTCAATAGGCATCAAGAATCTTCCTTTTTGTCAAAAAATGAAAAAGTATATAGATATTGGAAAAAATAATAGATTGAAAAAGATGTTAGTTTAGTGTTAAAATAAAAAACCAACAGTTTAAGTTATTTAGATAATGAAGTTCTTATAGATTTTACTTCTTCAGGGTCCAGTCTTCTGAACGCCTCCTTAGTAATCACCACTACATCAATGTTTTCTCCGGATGCTGAATCCCTTTTAGTCGCATTGTGGATTGCCCGGATAGCAAGGTCAAGGCCTTCTTTTACAGTCATGTCTTCCCTGTACTGGTCTTCAAGTACTCCGTATGCCATGGGAGAACCGGAGCCCGTAGACGAGATCCTTGTCTCTTCAATGCTTCCTCCAAGAGCGTCAAGTGAGTAGATTCCAGGCCCGTTTTTGTCAACTCCTCCTATAAGAAGCTGGACCATCATGGGATAGTAACGGTTGGCATTTAAGAAGTTTGACATTAAAGTTGCAATACCTTTTATTGTCATAGACTCATTTCTGCGCATCTTGTAGAGCTGTGATTCTACATTTACGAGCCGCACAAGCTGCTGGGCATCCCCTACCGAACCGGCAGTGGTCATTGCTACAAGGTCGTCGATCTGATAAACCTTCTTTGCAGTTTTACTTGCGATGAAATTCCCCATTGTGGCTCTCTGTTCACTTGCGAGCACGATACCATTGGTACAAACTACTCCTACGGTAGTTGTGCCCTTTAGATATTTGTCATTATCCATAAACATACCCTCATAATAAGTTAAAAATGAGAAAATGTCGCTAAAAAAAATGTTTTAGTGAGGTAAGTATTTTTAACTTAAATAGCAGGATTTAGCACTTCATTATCTCATTATTAATATCGCTATATATAAGTTTTCCTTCTCTTTTTTATTGAACGCG
>DAQQ01000185.1:0-3403 GCA_002508465.1 Methanosarcina sp. UBA7
GATTTTAATTAGATTTAGATTTTAATTAATTTTAGATTCTATTAGATTTTATTTAGAGTTTGTATATTTATTTTTCATTAACAGTTTATTTATATTACAAGTTATCCGCAGAATCCATGGATATTTTTTTAAAAATATTTAAAAAATAGACTAAAAATTATTTCCCCACGCTTAATTATTGAGGATCGTTTATATACAATGTTAGGAAATTAGATTCTAAACAAAAATTAATAATGATAATAGATTTCGAGTTGGATGTATAATAAACTTAGCGATTAACACTAAAAAACAGTTACTATTTTAGAAAAGAGTTTTAGGTGATGAGTGAGAGGAAAGACTCATAAAAAATGAGAAGTTGGAGAAAACAGAGCAAAATATTATAAAGGTTTGATAAAAAGACTAATATTCAAGTTTCAGATCTTCGGGCTTTCAGGAATAGAATCAAAAAGTGCTAAAACAGAGTCAAGAAAGTGCAGAAACAAAGTCAGGAAAGTGCTGAAATAGAATCAGGAATATAGGAACAGGATTAGAGAAAAGAACCGGAGGAGTTGGTTATCAATCACGATGAAGCTTTTCAAAGAGGACTTGGCCTGATTAAACAAAAAAAGTACGAAAAATCAATTAATGTATTTAACAAGATTGTAGACAAAGATCCAGGTCACATAGGAGCTCTATTTAATAGAGGACTCGCCCTGCTAAAAATAAAAAAACCAGAAGATGCCCTCGACTCCTTTGACCGGATCCTGCACATTGAGCCCGAAAATTTCGATGCTCTCTACAAGAAAGGAATCGCTCTGACCACTCTTGAAAAGTTTGAAGCAGCTCTAGAAGCTTATGACAACGCACTTGAAATAAATCCTGACAGTACAAAAATATGGTACAATAAAGGAATAGCGCTTGCCGAACTGGAAAAAACTGAGGCTTCAATTCTTTGTTTTGAGAAAGCACTTGAACTTGCGCCGGAATGCGGAATAGCCTGGTATGCCCGAGGCACTGTAACTGGAAAAGCCAGAAGTTACGAAGAAGCCCTGGAATGTTTTGAACACGCACTTAAGATCAACCCGAAAAATACAGACGCTTGCTATGCAAAAGGCCTGGTTCTTGCAAAGCTTGAGAAGTATGGAGAAGCGCTGGAATGCTTTGATGTTCTGATTCGGGAAAATTCCAGATATAAAGAGGCCTGGAAACAAAAATACTCTTTGCTCATAAAGCTTGGGAAGAGTGAAGAAGCTCTGGAATGCATTGATGCATTTTTAAGGAAATTTCCTGTCAACGAGACTGCTCTCTATCAAAAGGGTACTCTTTTAAATGAACTTTCCCGTTACGAAGATGCCGAGAAAACTTTTTCGAAAATCTTGAAAATAAATCCGGGAAATAAAGAAATCTGGCTCAAGAAAGGTCTTGCTCTTATCCAGCTACTCAGGCTCAATGATGCCATAAAAGCTTTCGAAGAGGCAATCAGGCTGGACCCCACATGTTACGAGGCATGGAATTACAAATGCCTTGCTCTGATGAAGCTTGAGGTTTATGAAGAAGCCCTTGAAGCCTTTGACTCTGTGCTTGAAATATATCCTGATATGAAGGAAATTTGGTATAACAGAGCTCTTGCTCTTGCGAAACTGCAGCGTTTTGGGGAGGCTGCACAGTCGTTTTCAAGAACTGCCGAACTGGACCCTTCATATGGAAACGCCCTGTACCAGCAGGGACGTTTTCTTGCCATGGAAGGAAAATATGAAGAAGCCCTCGAAGCCTTCGATTTCATGCTTGAACAGAACCCAGAACTTGTTAAGGCCCAAAAGTTCAGGGGCACTATGCTGATCAAGTTAGGCCGTACCGAAGAGGCTCTTGAATCTCTTACACGGAGCCTTGAAAAAGAACCCGAAAACCACGAGCTCTGGCTCCAGAAAGGATTAATTCTCCTTGACAGTGGAAAATTCGAGCCTTCCCTGAAAGCTCTTGAGAAAGTTGCTGAACTCAAGCCCGATAATGAAGCCTGCTGGATGAATAAGGGCTTTGCACTCTATTCTTTGGAACGTTATGAAGAATCTCTTGAAGCCTTTGAAGAAGGTCTGCAGTTGAACCCATATATTGAGAAAGGCTGGAATAATAAAGGAATAGTACTCGGAAAGCTTGGAAAAACAGAAGAAGCTCTTGAGGCTTTTGGAAAAGCTGTGAGCCTCAATCCTGACTTTGAAGACGCCTGGAGAAATAAAGGACTAACATTACTGGCTGCCGACAAATATGAAAAAGCCTGTGAAGCCTTTGATGAAGTTCTTAAAATTAACCCTGAAGACCTTGATTCCATTTACAACAGAGGAACGGCTCTGCTAAAGCTAGGAAGAATGAAAACTGCCCTTGAATGCTTTGACAAAGTCCTGTCTCTTAATCCGGATTATCCCGATTTATTATATAGCCTTGCAGCTACCCAGGTTGAGCTCGGAAAGCAGGAAGAAGCCCTGGAAACCTTTGAAAGACTAGCTGCTAAAAGTCCCGAAGATTCGGAAATCCATTTCAGGAAAGGGAAATTTGCAATGAAGATTGGAAAGTATGAAACTGCGCTTCAGGCTTTTGATCAGGCACTCAGTGAGAATCCAGAGTCCAGGGAAGCCTGGTATAGAAAAGGGCTTGCCCTGATAAAACTGGAACGTTTTGAAGAGGCTATAAGAGCTTTTGATGAAGTAATTGCAAAAAATCTAGATTATAGAGAAGTAAATAATTCTGACTATAATGAGATAAAAAATCTCAATCTTGATGAAAAAAATCTCAATCCTGATGATATAAATAACCCCAAACGCGATGAGATAGAGAGTCCTGATTACAAGGACGAGAATTCTAACTATGAGGACGCCCGTACTTACAAAGGATTTGCGCAAATGCAGCTTGAAAGGTACCTTCCTGCCCTGGAAACTTTTGAGAGTGCTCTTGAAGAAAAGCCGGATTCCGATATTCTCTGGTATTACAAAGGCCTTAGCCTTTACAGGATAAATATGTTAGAGGAAGCAATATATGCCTTTGAGTCTGCAGTTCGCCTTAATCCAGAAATGCAAGAAGCCCTCGAGTACAGAGCCATCTGTCTGTTTGAAACCGAACAATACAAAGCTGCCCTTGAAGCTTTTGATGCTGTACTTGAAAGAAATCGGGAGAGTTTTTCTGCACTTCATAAAAAAGCTATTTGCTTCCTGCAGTTAAAGAATTATAAATCTGGAGCTGAAACCCTCTCCAGAGCACTGGAACTTGACCCTGACAATAAAGAAGTAAAATTTGAGTTGGGGATTGCCAGTTTTGAATCCGGAGAGTACGATAAAGCCCTTTCTCTTTTTGAAGAAGTAAGTGAAGGCTCAGATAAAGACTCTTTTGTATACTGCCCTGAACAAAAATTATCTGAAAAAAATATCTCTGAAAA
>DAQQ01000230.1:0-13221 GCA_002508465.1 Methanosarcina sp. UBA7
ATGCTTGCAGCTATCATCATAACCCCTATCTATTATGGGATAGCTCTTCATGATGATCCTACATTCAAGAGGATATTTTCAGCCTTTCTCGTGAACATAAAAAACAGAACCTGAAAGGGTTTAATTCCCTTTCATTTGTATTCGGTCAAGATACGATTTAGAAGAAACGTGTTATTTTCATTGCNNTTAACCGAATACAAATGAATTCCCTTTTAGAAAAAACTTACTGAAAGTTGATCTCTGAAGAAATCACGTTTATAGAAGAAAAGCAGAATTTCAGTCAGAATAAATTAGGGAAAGGCCATTAGAAAAATGATAAAAAAGTAATTTAGGGATATTCCCTAATTTTATATCTTTAAAATTTCGATTTTTATCAGTAAATTTCTTTGTGAGTAGTTTTATACAGGGTTTTTGCAATTGAATATTTTTTGCTCTCCAGAGTTACACTGTAATAAGGAATTAGCTCAGGAGAAAAACCCATAATGAAATCTGCAAACCTGGAAATATTTGCTGCCATTACGTTCATATACTCGAAGTTTCGGGATTTCAGGTCAAGAAATTCGTTATAATACAGAAGAGCGTTCGGACCCAACCGACCAAAGTCCGGGTTCAAGGCTGAGGTCCAGGTTATACTACACTTCTTTCCATACAGATTTAAGTGAGCCGCAATAGCTTCGCCCTCAGGAGTCTCTGTGACAAACATATAGCCAATATCTTTTTCCTGAATTAGCTTAAACACTCTTTCGAAGAAACCTCTGGGAAGAGGAGGGGCTAATTTCTGTTTTTCGTAGACCATTGAGAGCAAATGGTAATATGTCTCAGGATCATTCCATATCCTGGTTTTAAGTCCTGCTTCATTTGCAGTTTTAAGTTCCCTTCGAATCTTTCTTGAAACGTTATCGTCTACATCTTCATTCAGATTCAAATAATGGGTATAGTGTACAGTGGAGTCCCATCCGTACCACGTAAAAGGTCTTACGTCTTTAAAACCTGGAGCAAACGTAAGGTGAATACTATCAAATCCCTGCTTACAAAGAAATTCCCTGAGAGGATTAAGAATATCGTGAACTTCCTGTACCTGTTTACTTGCTTTAGAGCTGGCACTCTCTTTTATAAGAGGCCCGCTGTAGCTAGTCATATCACAGGTTGAATTCGCGATTCTAAGAGCCCCCTTAATATTTTTAATAAAAAGAGGACATCCTCCCACAAGCTCACCTTTTCTGAAACAACCATAAATTCTAAGTTCCTTTGCCAAGACGTCCCTGCAAATTCCAAGCCACTCACTTGTATGGAAGAGTGTACCAGGCTGAGCTTTTTCTACGAGCAAATCCCATTCATTATATTCAGATGGTGCTAATTCTCTAACTTCAATTTCGTCCATTTTAAGCCCCGTACAAATAAATAATTATTCTCTGTGATGAGTTATAGGAAAACGTAAGACTGATTTTAAGCCTTCATTTCTCGGTCTCAAATGCTGATTTGCAGACTTCGTTAACCTTTTTCGCAACGCTGTACCAGCTGTAATTTTCAGTAACATAACTTAAACCTTTTGAACCCAATTCCATTCTTAAATCGGGATTTTCAAGCAGCTTTAAGATACCTTCTGCAAGAGCTTTCGGGTTCTCTGGAAGGACAGGAATCCCCCCCCCGGCTTCAAGTACTTCATATACACCACTGATATTGCTTGCGACCACAGGTTTTCCGCAAGCCATGTACTCATATAACTTCAAAGGAGACAGGCCTATTTTTGCGTTTCTGGCAAATATAAAAGGAGCGGCACAGATATCGCTAGCATTAATGTATAGAGGCACGCGATCATAGGCAATTACGCCCGTAAAAATGAACTTGTCCTCAACTTCAAGTTCCCGGGAGAGCTTAATAAGATTGTGTTTCATGGCACCATCTCCGACAATCAAGAAGTGGCATTCCGGAAACGTGGAAAGAATATGTGAAGCTGCCTTTATCAGATACTCGACTCCTTGCCAGGGAGCAAGATTGCCCACGAAGCATACAAAAGGAGTTTTAAGGTCCAGACCAAGTTCTTTTCTGCACGTTTCCTGTTCTAGTGGCTGGAACAGAAAAGTATTTGCACCGTTAGAAACCACAAATATTTTTTCTCCAGGAATTTTATAGCCTTTCTCAAGATTTGATTTTATTCCTGGAGTCACAGCAATGATTCTGTCCGAAAACCCTAGAGCTTTATTGAGAATAAACAGTTTTAATCTAGCATGTGCAGAAAAATATCGGTTTGAAAAATTGTTTTTCTTTTCTGCATGCGGAAACTCATTTTCTTCAGATTTTTCCCTGAGGAGGTTCTTTTCGTCTTCAGGAATTCCGTTTAATTCATAAACAATTCTTCTGCATCTGCTTTTACAGAATAATCCAGCAAGAAAGCCAAAATTGGGATTGCGGGTATATAGGACATCAAAAGTCTCGGAGCCCAGAAGACGTATAGAAATTTTTAAATAGTTGACAGTAAGTGAAAGGAAATTTCCAGGAGAGACATAATGGCTATGAACATTAGCCAGATTTGAAAAAGAGATCTCACCTACAGTAAAAATATGGACCTCATTGTCAAGCCTGGCAAGATTACTAACAAGCTCGTACCTGTGAATAAGTGAGCCATCAGCAAGAGAAAGAGGTCTTACCATATCCAGAAAAAGCATCTTCAAATTATCACCTGTAAGTGAACTGCTCCTTCTAGAAGTTTGCTAATATTCACCGCTCTCTCTCCTTTATGTCTCTTGAATTTGAGCTAACATTTTTCGATATTCTGGATAACAGTCCTCCAAGTCCCTGGTTTTTGTAATAAGCCCTTACTTCTGGATCCTGAATTTTTTTCTCCCTTCTAATTGCCGAGCTAAAATATCCCCAAAAATAAGCGATACCTGTATAGTAAGGAGATTTCACGGAAAGACGAAATACATTTAAGAGGGCCATGAAAAAGTTTTTACCAAGGTAATAAGCCATCCAGCCGTTTTTGAGGTATCCGTTCCATAGGCCGTTGGCTGCACTCGTTTTACGCGTTTGGATCTGGATTACCTCAGTATACTGCATGAGGCGCCAGCCTCGCAAAAGAGCTTTTATATTAGAAATCGAATCTGGAGACGGTTCAACCTGATAACCGCCAGTTTCGAGGAAGCACTCTTTCTTCCAGATCCTTCCTGTACCTCGAGGAAGATTTTTTGCAGTTGCTTCCAGGGAAAGTTTTCCATCAGTATCATAATATATTCCCCCACTTACAATTCCCAGAGAACTGTCTTTTTTAAGCTCAGCCAGAAGTTTTCCAAAATAATTTTTTTCGAGAACTGTATCAGCATCCAGGAGGCCTATATACTCGAACTCGATATTATTTTTCTTAGAATATTCAAGCGCATAGTCAAAACCCTGTTTGCAAACATAACTGTAGTGAAAAGTAATATCTCTTGGCCTTGGAGGCAATCTTATGCTCTGGATCCAGGAACATTTTGACTGCAGGTCTTCAAGGATACGTGATGTTCCATCCGTACTTCCGTCATCGACTATAATCCATAACTCAGGTTTTAATTCCTGCCCTATTACAGCTTTTGAAACTTCCGGAAGATTTTGTTCTTCGTTCTTTGCAGGAGTAACCAGCAGATACTTTCCTTTTAATTCAGTTTCGATCTGCCCACCACCTGAAAATTTCTTCTCCGCTTGTCATCCAGGCTCCTTTGTCGAAGCAGTACTGAAGCACCTTCTCGTACAACTTTACCCAATCGTTTCGGAAACTGCAACCAAATACGAAATTATGCCATAGCAGTGTAATAACACCGTTGAAGCTTGCTGTAGTATCAATCAGATTTTTTGTGCGCTCCCAGGCCTCCTCGAAAGATTTTGAAGTAGCAAAAAGCGCAACGTCCATAACGACAAGTGGAATTTCGAGAATATCTATTTCTTTTCTTGTGTCAAGGTTATATGGACTGAAAGGATGACACATTCCGTTCCTGAAACCTGCACAATCATAGTACCCGAAAGTGGAGTCATAATTAAAACCGGCATCTGTAAGTATTTCCCAAGAGTCTGGAGTTTTGAACCTTAAGTAATGATTACGAAAACCTATTACTTTTTTACCCAGAACACCTTCAAGTCTTTGTTTTTCTTTTTTTATTTTTTCAGGGCTGTCGTATGAATAGTAACCTCCGTGAAGACCAACCTCCCCTCCCCTGTCTAAAATTTCTCCCAAATGATGTTCTATGTCTTCAATATCATACCTGAATCTTATTGGATCGACTTCTGCAGTAATGAAATAAAAAGAGGACTTTGCTTCAAAAATGGCTTCAATGTCCATAATTTTAGAAAAATTGAGGTAAGGAGAGTAATCTATTCCCCTCAGTTTCCACAGTAACTGATTTGCAAGATCCTTAAAATTTAACCGTTTAAAACTGTAAGCTGATGACAACAAGCTATGGGAAAGAGGTGGGTAAATATCATCTACATCGTGAGTCAAACAAACAGCAAATGTTTGATTTTCAGGGAATTCAACCTGCATCCCATTTTCTATAAGATATCTGGATACCTCAGGCTCAGAAGCGTTTTGGAGATATTTTTCAGAGAAAAGAAAACGCTGGTGTTTATCCAGCTTTTCAGGAAAATACTCTTCTTTTCGGGTGAAAAGATCCCATAAATCCTGATTTTTCTTCAGTAATTCATACATAAGACTCATCCGAAACCGAAGGTAAAGAAAGTCCAGATTTTTTTTCAGGAAGACTTTCTATGAGTTTGACCACGAACTCTGTAACATTGATTTTATCCCTGAGAAGAGCAGCTCTTTTCAGGCTCCAGGTTTTCTTAAGTTCCGAATCTTTGAAAAGTTCTGTAATTTTTGTAAGGGCAGATTGAGAATCACTGTAGTTAAAAAGTAAACCGTATTTCTTCTCGAGTTCAGAAAAGTTCCCCATCGTTCCTGCAAGAGTGGAGATATAAATTGATGGAGTTCCCAGAATTGCACTCTCAACAGCCATCGTTGCTCCTTCACCTACATATAGAGTGGCATAATAGAGCAAGTGGTGAATTTTTTCTGGTGAGACCCAGATTCTATATTTCTCAAACTCTGTTTCCAGGGGTCCTTCTGAAGTGATGAATACTTTTCCAAATTTTTCAGCCTCCTGGATAAGTGCTACTTTATTTTTGATTCCATGTTGGCCTACATCATGGTGCGCACCCCATGAAACGAAGCGAAGGATTGTAAAAGGCTCCCCCTCTTCTACCCCAATGTCTTTCAGAATTTCAGGACGAGGAGTAAAATAAGATGGGTGAAGATAAGCCAGTTCATGATATCCACAATACCTTATCTGTTTTCGTCCTTCATTTTTTAGATAGCATGAAGGAGTACAGATTATGTCACAGAAGGGATAGGTTAACTTCTGCGCCAATACTGCGTGTTCGGTGTCGTTAAAAATTATGGATCTTTTCCGCTGTATCCAGGCTACTTGAGCTATAGCTGGAGAAAGGATACCTATAAAAATATCAGGATCAAACTGTTGGGTAATTTTAAAAGTTTTAAACTCTCTTATAAACCATTCTTCAAGTAAATTGATCTTTCCTGGTTTTACTTTACTCAAAACAGTATGCTGAATTCCGTAAGCGTTCAAGAGCTCTATTACTACATCCTTGTCTCGCGAGACTACCATTACTTGATGTCCTTTTTTCTCAAGACTCCATATAGTGTTTTTAAAAAAATGAACATGGGCTGGATGCCCTATATCGACAAGAACTCTCAACTTTTCACTCCCCAATTAATACTTTTATAATTATAATACACCGAAAGAAAGTCTGTCTGTTCGAGTAGTCTTTTGAAATTGAGAGGTCGGAAACTAACCCCCAACCTGATTTGAAAGTATATGAGACAAATTAATATCAACAAATCAGAAAATCTTCCTGCTTTATTCTCTCTTACTTTAACAAACGTGTTCAGTCAAATCCTGGTTTTCACCCAACCCCAATTTCAAACTGTTCTATCAGATAGAACTCCCCGCCTAGTTCTATCTTAAAAATAATAACTGTCCATCTCCAGCGGCTGAAGATGCCCTTATTAGTGCCCCTATCAAATTCATTTTTTTAATTCAGTTAGAAGTGTTAACAGACTAAATTATGATTAGAAGATAAATGGCTCAAGGATAAATAATTATGGAAAACATAGTTACTGAACTAAGATAACTAGAACATTCAGTGTTGAAAAATATAGACAAGATATTCTAAAAAGTAAAAAAATAAAAGTTATTTAGCTGAAAAATATAGACAAGATATTCTAAAAAGTAAAAAATAAAAGTTATTTAGCTTTTTTATTTAGACAAAAAATAAACTTATTAAAAGGAAAAAAGTACTTTATGAATTTATTTATAAATTTTAAGAGGATTACTTTGAGAAAATTATCTTGAAGCCTGCAAAGAGAAAACTAGCAATAAAGCATATTACAAGAGGATAAACCCCCATATCCATAGAATCCACAGAAAACTCATCTTCTTCTCTGGAAGCCAGCAGCATCTCCTTCATACCCACAAGAGCAATTAGTCCCGCAACCGTTACTCGATAATATATAGGGATTCCAAAATCCGTTGAAAGAAAGCAGATTCCTAAATATGGAAGAGAATTCCCCGCTGTAAACTCTGTACCCAGGCCAAGTATTGAAAACATTATAAAATCCTCAAAGTTTCTGTAAGGAATCACTAACATGTATCAAATCCTAACTATACAAGGTATAACCTTTAAACTATATAACATATAAAGAATTATTGAGAACTTTGCACCAAAAATCATATAGATTGACAATTTCCAGAGTGAACCCGAAAAGAGTTCCTATCAAAAAATAAATAAGAATTGGAATTGATTACTCTCCAATTCTCAATAAAGAGGTTCAAATTTATGAAAATTTCCGTTATAGGGTCAGGATATGTGGGCTCAGTCACCGCCGCATGTTTTGCAGAAGTCGGGCATGAAGTAGTCTGCGTAGATATCGACAAGAAAAAGATGGATCAGGTAAATGCAGGTATTTCTCCGATATATGAAGAGGGACTTGGAGAGCTTTTGCAAAAGTATGCCGGAAAAAGTCTCACTGCAACTACTGACTATGAATATGCGATCACGAATACGGACATTTCCTTTATCTGTGTAGGAACTCCTTCCGCAGAAGATGGAAGCATAGACCTTTCAATTGTTCGTGCAGCAACAGCAAGTATAGGAGCAGTACTGGCAAAGAAAGATGGATACCATGTAGTGGTTGTTAAAAGCACGGTTGTGCCCGAAACAACTGAAAAATTTGTCCTTCCTATTCTTGAAGAAACTTCAGGAAAAATAGCCGGAAAAGATTTTGGAGTTGCAATGAACCCCGAGTTCCTTAGAGAAGGAAAAGCTGTCTACGACTTTATGCATCCTGATAAAATAGTTGTTGGAGCAATTGACAAGAAGTCTGGAGATCTTGTCTCGGAACTTTACCGGACCTTTAAATGTGAGGTCACCCACACGAGTCTATCGACAGCGGAAATGATTAAATATGCAAATAACTCCCTTCTGGCAACCAAAATATCCTTTGCTAATGAAATTGGAAATATTTGCAAAAGGTTAAATGTTGATACCTACGAGGTTATGGAAGCTGTAGGTAAGGACTCTAGAATATCTCCAAGGTTTTTGAATTCTGGAGCAGGATTTGGAGGGTCCTGTTTTCCAAAAGATGTAAAAGCACTTATAGGGAAGGCAAAAGAAATAGGATATTCTCCAGATCTTCTAGAATCGGTAATTGCAGTAAACGAAAAACAGCCAATTCTTATGACCGAAATACTCCAGAAAAAAATAGGAAGCCTTGCAGGCAAAAAGATTGCAGTCCTTGGGCTTGCTTTTAAGAACGATACGGATGATATAAGGGAATCCAGGGCTATCCCTGTCATTGCTGAACTTCTAAGATTAGGAGCAGAGATTTCGGCTTACGATCCAATGGCAACCGAGAATATGAAGCGAATCTTTCCAACAATTGAATACTCCGAGAAAGCTAAAGACGCTCTTAAAAGTGCTGATGCTTGCCTTGTAATGACAGAATGGGATGAGTTCAATCAACTTGACTCTGAATTTGAAGGCATGAAGGAAAAGATAGTAATTGATGGAAGACGGATAATTAAAGCGAAAAATATAGATTGTGAGGGACTCTGCTGGTAAAAACCGGCAGAAATTATTTCCTTTTTTACACAAATTTATATATTTTAGCTTTACTGACCTTCAACTGCCTTTATAAGTCTGATTTGTCTGAAGGCTCCTCTACCGCGACTAGAATTTCTCTTAAGTACTCAAGTACGTTTTCTCTAAGATTTTCATTCTCAAGAGCAAAATCTACTATTGATTTCACGTACCCCAACCTGTCTCCTGTATCGAATCTTTTTCCTTTGAACCTGCATGCGTAGATCATTTGCGACCTGTTAAGAACCCGAATCCCATCAGTTAGCTGGATTTCATTTCCTACCCCTGTTCCGGCTTCTTTTATACAGTCAAATATTTCAGGAGTGAAAACATAGCGACCTATTGCTCCCAGATTGGAGGGAGCATTTTCAGGTGACGGTTTTTCGACAATGTCCTCAAGTACGTAGAGGGAATTATTAAGAGGCTTACCCTTTATAATTCCGTAGCTACTTAATTTTTCACGAGGAACTTCTTCCACTGCGAGTGTGGATCTACCATACTTTTCAAAATTTTCAATGAGCTGGGCAGTGCAGGGCTTGTCATTCACAATAATATCGTCTCCTAGAAGCACGGCGAAAGGTTCGTCCCCAATATGGTTTTCTGCCCTGAGAACCGCATCTCCGAGCCCGTTGGGCTCTTTCTGGCGGATGTAATGAATATCAACAAGGGAAGAAACGTCCCGGACAAGTTTTAGAAGTTCACTGTCATGTTTTTTCGCAAGATGCATTTCGAGTTCAGGAGAATCGTCGAAATAGTCTTCAATTGCCCTTTTCCCCCTGCCTGTAATAATGATTATATCCTCAATTCCCGAGGCAATAGCTTCCTCTACAACATACTGGATCACAGGTGTGTCAATAATAGGAAGCATCTCTTTTGGCATTGATTTGGTGGCAGGTAGGAAACGGGTCCCAAGGCCAGCCGCTGGAATAAGCGCTTTTTTAACGGTCAAAGTAAACTCTCCGGTAAAAGAATTATGTGAAACGATTGTTCACATAGTTGGGTTAAAAATACTTATTAACCAGAGAATCTTTAATTTTCTCCGGTTATTTACTCATCCCATCTATAGGGAAAGAAATAAAAGTATTTTCTGACCACTTTAAGACATAGTAGTAGAGTATTAATCGAAAGAAAGACTATTTGGTATTTTCCATGGCTGCAAAGAATAAAATACTTGTGACAGGGGGAGCCGGTTTTATAGGAAGCCACCTTGTAGACCGGCTTGTAGAAAAAGGAAGCAAGGTCACTGTTTTTGATAATATGAGTTCAGGAAAAATGGAATTTATAGAAAAACATCTTGAAAACCCGGACTTTACCCTGATAAAAGGAGACCTGCTTAACCAGGAGGCGATAGAGAAGGCCTGTAAAGGTATTGATTTTATTTTTCATGTAGCTGCGAATCCTGATGTCAAGCTTGGAGCCTCCGATACAAGAATTCACCTAAATCAGAATATTATGGCGACCTATAATCTTCTGGAAGCAATGAGGAAAAACAATAATGAAAAAATTGCATTTACTTCCACCTCGACAGTTTATGGGGAAGCGAGCATTATGCCTACTCCAGAAGATTACGGCCCTCTTATTCCTATATCTCTTTACGGTGCTTCAAAACTAGCCTGTGAAGCCTTGGTTACTTCATATTCTCATACTTTCGATATGCAGGCCTGGATATTTCGCTTCGCAAATATTGTAGGCCCACGTAGCACACATGGAATTACGGTTGACTTTGTAAAGAAACTGCGAAAAAACTCTAATTTACTGGAAATCCTGGGCGATGGCAAGCAAGAAAAATCCTACCTCCATGTGTTAGAGTGCATTGACGCAATATTGTTTGTAATTGAGAATAGTTACGAAAAAGTAAATATATTTAATATCGGCTCCGAGGACACTATCAGTGCCATAGAGATAGGAAAGGCTGTTATAGAAGAAATAGGTCTTTCTAATGTCAAATTTACCTACACCGGAGGGAATAGAGGCTGGAAAGGTGATGTGCCAAGGATGAGATTAGGGATTGAAAAAATGAAAAGTTTGGGCTGGAAACCGGTCTATACATCGGAGAGAAGCATTAGAGAAACAGCAAGAGCATTACTTGATAAAAACTTAGTAGAATAACTTATATTCCATTTTTCTTAAACAATTTTTTGTCGACCAGTATGGAAATAAAGGTAAAATTACTGCTTGACCTCGCTTTTGGCTCTGAATAAGTACCTTCGTATTAAAGAAAGTTCGTGGTCGGTGAATCCGCCTACTAAAAACATCATAACCAGATAAATAAGTACACCCATACCTGTAATCTCAAAGAGTTCAAAGATGCTTGAGATAATGAAGTAGGAAACAAAGAGATACATAGTTATTGAGGACAGAACGCTTTTTACAATATCATGAAGATAAAAATCAAGTTTAAAGTGTTTTAAGGAAATATGCATACAAAGCACAGCCATTAAAAAGTAGGAGAATAAGGTTGAAAGTGAAGCTCCAACAATTCCAATGGAAGGTATCAGCAGAAGGTTGATCAATACGTTCGAAACTGCTGCAACAATATTGATGTAGGTCGTAGTCTTTGTTTCTTTGATAAGGAGCATTGTATTGACAAATATCTGGAAGATTCCTGCCAGAAGACCGGAAAAAGCAATAATAGGAATTACAAACCAACCAGAAAGAAAATCATCAGTTGTAAGGATCCCAAGCAAAGGTTTCGCAAGAGCTGAGAGCCCGAAAACTGCAGGAATTGAGATAAGAAGGAAATATCTTAGAGAATGAGACATATAAATTCTTACTTCATCCGTTTTATTTTCATCGAATAGCTTTGATAACTCGGGGAGAAGAATGAGCTGAAGAGAGCTTACAAAAAGCTGTATAAGACTGCCAATTGAACAGGCTGCCGAATATACGCCTACGCTTCTAAGACCGAGAAAATAAGTAACCATATATCTGTCACTAGATTCCGTAATCCATCTAATAAGTGAATTGGGAGTTAGCGGTAGAGAAAATTGCAAGTACTCTTTTATGTAAGTAAACCGAGGGATTACGAATCCAATCTGTGATATAATTGTCAGAAGAGAAATTAAAAAAATGGAGCCCTGCACAAGTAGAGTAGCCGCAATTACGCCAAGAAGCCCATACCCCATTTTAAGAAGAAAGAGAATAAAAAATAATTTTCCAAACGTTTCAAAAAGGGTTAAGTAAGAAAATGTCTGAATCTGTCTGAAAATCCTGAAATAAAAAAGAGATATTGACTCAATTACACTCAGGAGGATTAAAAGGGAACCTGCCTGAATAAAATAAGTTGCATGAGGATCTTTAAAACCGAAGGTAGCAAGGGGCTCAGCAAACGTATAGAGTAAAAACGAGGCAAGCAGACCGGCTATAGTTACAAAAAAGAGAATGGAATATACTGCTTCCCTTATTATTTTTATTTCTGTTTCAGAGGATAAAAACCTGACAAAACCCATAGAGAGGCCCATCAGTGCAAGAGGGGAGATGAGAGATACAGTGGTATTGATCTGAGCCCAGAGTCCGTAGTCGTATGTCCCAAGGGTTTTTGTGATTATCGGAAGTAAGAAGAAAGTTCCCAGGCTTGTAAGTACCTGAACTGTCCCGATAAAACCAACATCCTTTGCAAACTTTTGATATGACACCATATCACCTTAAAAGAATCCGTTTTAAAGAATTTCCAGTGAAAGAAGTCTTGAAAATAGTCTTACAAGAAAGTTTTTCTTACGACTTGACCAGCTAACTATTCTAGCCCGAAATTTAAATCCTTGTGAACGCTGATTATTTGGCTCAAGTTTTGACCTCTCAGTAGAAGTTTTATTTATAACCACATCATAAAAAATTTTATTTATGGAAAATACCTTTAATTTTAATTCAAAAGCTTAGGTATATCGTTATTCATATTTAGTGTTAACTTTAAACTTGTTTAGGCTCATTTTTTTTAATAACAACCAAATTTTAGCTACCCCGAGTAAGAGATTTCTACAAAAGATAAAAGCCTTTGTGTTGAAATAAATTTTGTCAGAAGTTCAATGAGCATCTGATATGACTTCCTGAAAAATAGATAAATAAATGAAATAAAAAGAATTAGGAATGCAACTACCATAAGTTCTGACATATTAGAGAATCGAATTATAAATTTACGCAACGTAGGCCTGGATCCAAAAGAGATTCTGAGCTGGGAATAAAACTTTTACAGAGAAAGATAAATTTGGCAAAGAAGAATAATCTTGGGAGCAAAAATAAGTAAGTTAATCCCGATTAGTAGGTCTAGAAACCATACTAACTTGCTTAAAATGATTCCTTGGATAATTTTAAAATTTTATGTTTTTATAGTAAATCTAAAAGTTCCAAAAACATCCGACAATAGAAGCTTGTTTCTGGGTCGGAAGTGATGGAACTCTTTGAGAATGTAAACTTTTACTTGTACACTAAACTCAGTTTTGGTACCTGACTAGTGTTTCCACAGTCAGCACTATAGAAGGCGATATAGTTACCATTTTCATTGCGGGCTTTTAGAAGAAAACCTGTGTTTTCATACTTGCCATTAACATACTCTTTTACAAGATCGGTTACATTAAGCTCATAGTATCTGTTATCCGGTAAGCTACTGGCTTTTAGAGTTAACGTAGCATATGGAGTACTGCCCTGGAAGACACCGTTTCTGTCATACCAGTCTCCTCCGGCATTATTCCATGCAACATTTGCATTCTTTTTATTCCAGCTCACATAGTCAGGGTTCCAGGAAGCAGGCCTGTAAACCTCGATAACAGTATCATTTGGTCGTGTACTGGAAGGATAATACCAGAAAAGAGAAAGAGTTGCACTATTTACCTCTGTGCTACTGGTATACTCACTTAAGTTAAATGATATAACAGCCCTATACTTTCCAACATCACTTAGTTCTCCCACATCGATAAATGATGTGTCAGAATAGACTCCTTCAGGTGAGGTTTCACGCAGACGGTTGTCTTTTGCACCAATAACAGTTGCATTTACAGTTACCCTTTTCTTAATATTAAGCTTTGGTACCTGACTTGTGTTTCC
>DAQQ01000021.1:0-3861 GCA_002508465.1 Methanosarcina sp. UBA7
CAGATCCGGGCTCACATCCAGAATGAACCCTTGCCCCATTCTAAAGAGGAGATTATGGCAATTGCATCGCATATCAACCTGATGCACCTTAAAAACGACAAGGCTAAAAGTGAGTACATGAAGGAAAAGGCATATAAAAAAGCTGAGTCTGCCATCCTGGGAAATCGGATAGATAGTGCGAGCGATACAGACTTCGAGCTCATCACCAAATTCCTTATCCGCAAAGATGATGACTGTCCCGAGGCCTACTGCGATGCATTTCGGAGACGCCTTGGAAAGCTGCCGATCATCTGTGCGGAGCTAGTACTATTGCAAGCCCCTGATGGCAAAAGATGGACTGAGCTTAAAAGAGCATTGCTGGAGGAAATTGCAACTGCGCCTCACAAGGCAATCTCGGTCTTCGACATCGCACAGCATATGCTGGACTGGCAGATGCCAGTATACAAAGTAACCAATACGATTCGTGGTAATTTACCAGTGTTTACTGCCCAGGGCGCCATCAGAGTAAATAATATAGAGTACCGGTCTGCTGTATACGAGGACTTGACAAAGAAAGGAGCAACTCAGCTGGCATCCGTAGACCTGCTAGCTACTATCCTGGGCTTACCAGTTCCAAACTTGAATACCAAGATAATAGATTTGCCGGCCAGTAATGAAGAAGTGACGATTAACACGTCAAAAGACCCAATTTTTGCCTTGCAGGAGTATTGTCAGGCAAAGAAACTTCCCTTACCGGCTTATTCGTTTAAGGCTGAAGGGCCTACTTGCAAACCTATTTTCACCTGTACCTGCACCTTTGGCTCCTCGACCAGCACCGGACAGGCAGGAAAAAAGCAGAGGGCCAAACGGCTAGCGGCTAGAGAAATGATATACATTTTAGTGTCAGGGAGTTAATGCCGAGTTCGAGGCTGTAATGGGAAGCGCCCTGGTTCAATGGATCTTGCTCTCGAATTCTTCACGTGATATTCCTTGCTATACTATCAGAGTTTTAATCCTTGCTTTATTGGATCTTGCTCTCGAATCGTTTTTGTAGGCACGAATTCAAACGCACGTGCACTTTTTCACGATAGATATGGCATCAATAGGCTTTCTATCATGCTCATAATCCTACCGACAAGCTGGAATTAACACCTTTTCCTAATTTCATCTGTTATTAATGACTTTGAAATATACATTGCTTTTATCATGTTCTTAAAGCGTGTGTGATGAGAGATGCCCTCCACAAATTTTAGCTGTGCTTTTTCGCACTTGCTGATAATTGAAGATACGGGTCGTAGTGCTTCTATCAATTCTTCTTTTGTATATTTGTCCATAATATTTTCATCTGTTATTAATGATTTTGAAATATACATTGCTTTTATCCTGTTCTTAAGAAGTGTGTGCTGAGAGGTACCCTCTGCAAATTTTGGCTGTATTTTTTCACATCTACTTATAGCTGAAGACACAATTTGCAGAGCTTCTTCTAATTCTTCTTTCGTATATTTATCCATAATATTATCACCTTAAAATAAGGGAAATGAACAATGATCTCAGAGGAGATAATTAAAAAAGTTAAGGAACTCCTCGCTGATGCAGATCTTTGATCCTGTTGAAGAGTTGTTTCAATCCTTGTTTTATTGGATCTTGCTATCGAATGATTACAGAAAAAAGAAAACAAATGGTAGTTCATTTGTATTCGGTTAAGGNNAATGGTAGTTGTAAGTTTCAGTCAGTGTATTAACGGATCTTGCTCTTGGTTCTAAAAAAATCATTTTTGAATCTATTTTAAAGATTCTCAAAGACCTCTTTTGCAGTACTTATGCCGTTTAATGCAGCAGGAAATCCGGCATAAATGCACATAAGGATTATAGTTTCAGTTATTTCTTCTTTTGTTAATCCGATGTTTAAACCTGCTTTGATATGGAAAGCAAGTTGAGGTCTGGCAGTACCCATGGCTGTGAGTGCAGCTATTGTGGCGATCTGCCTCATTTTCAAGCTTAAGTTCTTCCTGCTGTAAACATCACCATAACCGTATGCAATGATATATTCAACCATGTCCGGGGCTATATCATCCAGATTTTCCTTCAGTACTTGTACCTGGTTTTTTTCTAACTGTGATAACATTTCAAGTCCGATTAAAAATCTATTTTCGTTTTTATCTTCTTTAACAGGTTCAAAGGTTATTTTTCGATCTTTTATGACTTCCTTCAGTACATTTATTGCATTTAATGAACTTGGAAATCCGCTATAACTTGACATCTGTATTATAACTTCCAATATTTCTTCTACAGAACAGCCCACGTTTAATGCCCCGTTAATATGGACATTTAATTGAGGTGCGGCGTTTCCCATTGCGGTCAGTGCAGCTACAACTGCAATTTCTTTTTGCTTTAAACTGGTACTCTCCCTCGAATAAACATCTCCAAAAGAGAACTCAATGATGTATTTACCCAAATCTGGAGAAATATTCTCTAAATTTTTAACTATCTCTTCCCCTACTTTCCCATCGATTTCTTTTAATTTCAACCATCCTCTTTCATATCTTTCATTTTCCATAATATTACACTCCATAATATTACACTCCATAATATTATACTCCATAATATTATACTCCACATCTATACTCAGTATTTTATTTCAATCCTTATATAATTGGGACCCATTTCCCGGTTGAACTGTGTATGATAACTTGAAACAATTTATTATCCAGGTTTCTAAATTAATCTAATAGAAATATTTTCGATATAAAACGATACTATTTCACAAAAATTCACAGTTTTACCTCTTTCGTAAAAAAAGCAGGATACTGATCTTTAGATAACGTTCTTGTAAGTTTATCAGAAGCAAATCATAATACGTTGGAATGTACTCAAACCTCGATTTTTCGTTCTCCAGGTAAAAGCTTATTTTTGCGTCAAAGGCAACCGGACGATAGTTATCATTGTCTACTGTCTCTTTTATCCAAATGTAAATGCATCATAGACCAACCACGTTATACACTATAACCAGGCTTATAGATAGGGCTATACAAAAGTTGAGTATTCCGTTAATCGAAAAACGTCTGGACTTTATAAATTCCTTGATTGCTCCGTCCTTCAATGATAAAATACCTGCTGACATGACCAGAAAAGATATGAACAGTGTTGTCAAGAGGAAAGGTCGCTCATGTGGGTTTACCATTCCCGAAACCAGCTTAACATCTGTTTGGAAGTCGGCGTTACTTATTTTTATGTGATGCATCCCTGATACTTCAGGCGTAAACGAAAAGTAATCTTTAGCTCCTCTTTCAGTCCCTCGTGACCCGCCAATTGTGGATCCATAGAAATCTTTCTCCCAGGAATGCTCTATGTTTCCCGGATCAACTATGATGATCCTTAACAGTTCAGAGCTGGAGTACGGTTCCTCTGTTTTAAACACAAAGGTCACCACTTCGTTTTCAGTAAGTATGACCTCGTTATCGATATCTTTTGATGGTCCGATAGAATCGCTTAACATTTCTTTACCTGAGATATATTCTCCCATGTAGAGAAAAAGGCCTGAAAGTAATAAATTAAAAACAGAAACCATCCAGATAATTTTAAATACGGAATTAGTTAACTTGTTCTGTTCTTTAATTTCGACCACCATCTATTCAATTAAAATGCTTGTCCGTGCATCTTCAGTATAAATTATCCTATATGAATTCCTTTTTTGAGAATAGATGTAAGGCCTTAGTATTTTTTAACTTTATGATTTTTTCCTGTGAATTGCTTAATTTAATAATCCATGAAAAAACAAAAAGCCAGAATATTCATAATCACTTAACTATTGGTGGATCTTGCTCACGAATATTAACATATTCAGGCATGAAAAGATACTAGTCAATAAAATAGACAATCTTTT
>DAQQ01000092.1:0-600 GCA_002508465.1 Methanosarcina sp. UBA7
TAGGGATTCGAGAATAGGGACTCAACCCCTACCATCTACTTCTGTTAGATTAAGAGTAATAGGGTTTCCTCTTAATCTTGGGTTGGATCACAGGTAGGGATTCGAGAATAGGAACTCGATCCCTGCCAACTTGATTCTAGATCAAATAAATGCTTTTTTAATAAAATATTTTTTAATAAATCGCTTTTAAGTCACATCATTTAGCAGACACATTTAAAATTAATATATAGGGCATTTTCTTATTCTTACAATGTACTTAGCTTTAATAAAGTTTATGATTGTTTTATAAGATGATGCATATGCCTGAATATCTCTTTTTTAATAAAAATTGGGACTTCTCCATTGAGTTCTTAGAAGTGTACATAGAAGTGTACACTTCCCCGGATTAACTTTTTCTACTCAGAACAACCTGAAAAATAGCTAAGGAAGAATAACATGGAACATTTGACCGTTAAAGAAGATAAAACCATTTGAGAATTACTGGCAATTCACAAGGAGCTTACTTAATAGTTGCTCGAAAACTAATTGAAAACTAATTGAAAACTAATTGAAAACTAATTGAAAACTAATTGAAAACTAATTCATTGGTCATCGGTTAAG
>DAQQ01000092.1:649-932 GCA_002508465.1 Methanosarcina sp. UBA7
CCTTAACCGAATACAAATGAAAACTAATTGAAAACTAATTGAAAACTAATTGAAAACTAATTGAAAATTATTAATAAAATCAGGTAGAGAAAAAATATTCTCCACCTGTTTTTACGCAACTCGAGTATCCCTCTAAACTTAGTATTTTTTCAAACCTTAAATCCTTAGAATTTAACATTTTCTCTTGCCCACTGTGCCCCAGCTTCGAGAACCATCTGGTTAAACTCAATGACTCTGGTTTTTCCTGAAAAGTTTTCGGCAAGAGCCTCCTTAAACACTTCCT
>DAQQ01000092.1:949-10931 GCA_002508465.1 Methanosarcina sp. UBA7
TTCTCGGAACCGGCTTCCTTGGCTTTTTCGGTTGCAGGAACAGCAACTGCCTTTACATGTGAAGACGTTTCGACTTCACCGATGGATGAGTCATAGAGGATAAAGCCTCCTTCTCGGACTGCCCCTTCAAACTTTTCAAGAGAAGGACGGTTCATAGCTATCAGGATGTCCGGAGTGTAGACCGTAGGAGAGCCTATAGACTGGCCTGAAATCACGACAGAGCAGTTAGAGGTGCCTCCCCTCTGTTCAGGGCCATAGGAAGGGAACCAGGAAGCGTTGAGATTTGCCTTAACTCCGGCCTGCGCAAGAATTATTCCCATGCTGAGAACACCCTGCCCTCCGAAACCAGCAATCTTGGTCTGGATCGGGGCAAAGTCCTTTCTGGCAGGTTTTTCTTCGGCTTCTGCCTCAATGCCGTAAAGCTGTTCAAGAGCTTTGGTTGTAAAGTCACTGACCCCACGGTGCAGTGGTTCTACTTCTTCTGATTTATCCCTGAAATTCTTGACGGGAAATTCCTTTTCCATCTCCTCATTTATGAAACTGATGGCCTTTTCCGCATCCATCTTGAGGTTAGTCGGGCAGGAGGCAAGGACTTCAACAAAAGCATATCCTTCCCCGGCACGCTGGATTTCAAGCGCCTTATGTATGGCTTTTCTGGCTTTCCTGATATGGGATATATCCGAAACTGAAACCCTTTCAATAAAGACCGGAGCCTTAAGGTTGTCCAGCAGCTCGCACATATGTAGAGGATAACCTGCAAAACGGGGGTCCCGACCTTCCGGGCACGTAGTGGTCTTTTCCCCTACAAGGGTTGTGGGTGCCATCTGTCCGCCTGTCATTCCGTAAACGGTATTATTTACGAAAAAGACTGCAAGCTTTTCACCCCTGTTTGCAGCCTGGAGAGTCTCGTTCAGACCAATGGAAGCCAGATCTCCGTCTCCCTGATAGGAGATCACCACAGCGTTTTCTTCAGCCCTGGAGACTCCCGTCCCAACCGCAGGCGCACGGCCGTGAGCAACCTGAATGTTGCCTGTATCAAAATAATAGTAAGCGAAGACCGCACAGCCTACAGGGCTTATCATAACGGTCCTGTCCTGAATACCAAGGTCATCAATTGCTTCGGCAACAAGCTTATGCAGGACCCCATGTCCGCAGCCTGGGCAGTAATGAGTGGCTGTAGAGGCTACTGATCCTTTGCGAGGGTATTCCGCATACAGGGCCTTTGGCCTTCCTATTACTTTTTCTCCGTTAATTATTTCTGCTGCCATTTTCATGCCTCTCCTGCCATTTTCCTGATTTTATCCATAATCTGGTCAAGAGTCATCAAGTTTCCTCCCATACGATTTACAAGCTCTACAGGCTGTGAACAATTGATTGCAAGCCTGACATCATGTATTATCTGTCCATTGCTCATTTCCACGGAAATAAAGGAACAACCTTTATCTGCCAGGGCTTTCAACTGCGCTTCAGGGAACGGGAATAGAGTTTTTGGCCTGAAAAGCCCCACTTTAATGCCTTCCTGTCTGGCAAGATCCACGGCTGACCTGCAGATCCGGCTGCTTATTCCATAAGAAACAAGGACAATTGATGCATCATCAGTCAGGTACTCCTCGTAATCGACTTCATTCTGCCTTATGAGCTCGTACTTTACCTGCAGTTTTTCATTGAACTTTCCAAGTTGATCGAAGTCCAGAAAGATGGAGGTTATCAGATTAGGCCTGGTTTCAGCTGTACCGTTGACCGCCCAAGTAGTATCAATCTCAGGAACAATAGCTTGCTTCGGGAATTCGAGTGACTCGATCATCTGTCCGAGCACTCCGTCCGCAAGCACCACAGCTGGGTTCCTGTACTTGAAAGCAAGCTCAAAAGCTTTCATGGTAAAATCGCACATTTCCTGCACTGAATTAGGGGCAAGCACGATATTTCTGTAGTTCCCGTGCCCTCCGCCTTTCACCACTTGATTGTAATCTGCCTGCTCAGGCCCTATATTTCCAAGGCCTGGCCCTGCCCGCATAATATCTACAATCACGCATGGAAGCTCAGCGCCAGCAAGATAGGAAAGTCCTTCCTGCATCAGGCTAATTCCAGGGCCAGAAGATGATGTCATGACCCTATGCCCTGCCGATGCTCCTCCATAGACCATGTTAATCGCTGCCTCTTCGGATTCGGCCTGAACGAACTTCCTTCCTATTTTTGGAAAATGTTTGGATGCGTCATGTAGAATCTCACTTGCCGGAGTGATAGGATACCCGAAGAAACAGTCACATCCGGCATATAGTGCACCGATGATTACTGCGGAGTTGCCTTTTACTAGTTGTGTTGTCATAGTTTTCCTCCTTTCCTGCCTTACCTGGCTTCCTCTTCTTTCAAGGGAATATGAATCTCGATTGCAAGCGGTTCAGGGCAGGTATAATAGCAGCTTGCACAGCCTGAGCAGCCCTCTCCTTTGTACTCCACATAATGGTAACCCCTGGCATTCAGGTTTTCACTCATAGAAAGTACGTCTTTGGGGCAGGCTAGAAGGCAGCGTCCGCAGGCCTTACACTCCAGAGTATTAATTACAGGGTATGGTTCTTTTTTATCGTTCTTTGACATATGAGATCCTCTTTTTGCTCATTTTTCAGTTCTCTTTGGACTCTTCTCAGGTCTCAGGCCTATTTCCGGATATAGGGTTCCGGAGTTTTCAATTTTTATCCGGAATTCTCCAGTCATTATTTTACTCAACCGGTCTTCTATGACAGAAAGAAGAGCCTAAGGTTTCTACACTTACTTAAGTTGTAAATTGTATAATCTATTAGACAGTAAGTTAGCAGAAAATTGAGATAAAAATATAAAGTGAATTAGAACCAAATCTTCTTAGAGCAAACTTTCCAGAAAGTTTAAGGTACTTATTTCTTTCTTTTTTTCCTTTTTTGTTTTGACCCGAAACTCATTTGCTTCCGGATCAAAACAGGGTTTATTTGTTTTACTAAGTCTCGTTTGCTTAACAGATTTGTTTGCTTAACAGATTTTGTTTACAACAAGTTTTATTTGCTTTATCAGGTGTCATTTGCTTTTATATTATTTTCATTTTCTAATCTATCTCTATTTATTAAATTACCTTTAGTTTAACTCATTTTGGTCTTTATCCCGGATCTCGACTCTGCGAATCTTTCCGCTTATGGTTTTTGGAAGTTCGTCCACAAACTCAATTATGCGCGGATATTTATAGGGGGCAGTGATACTTTTTACATGTTTCTGGAGCTCTTTTTTAAGCTCTTCTCCAGGTGTGTANNCCTTTTGTGAGCACAACGGTTGCCTTGATAACCTGACCTCTTACAGGATCAGGAGCACCTGTAATTGCGCATTCTAGTACTGCAGGGTGCTGGATAAGGGCGCTTTCCACTTCAAAAGGCCCGACTTTATATCCTGAGGTCTTTATGATATCGTCAGCCCTTCCCACAAACCACAGGTAGCCATCTTCGTCCTTCCAGGCCATATCCCCTGTATGATAATAGCCATCGTGCCATGCTTCCTTAGTTTTCTCA
The DNA here is from genome assembly GCA_002508465.1 of Methanosarcina sp. UBA7. Lineage (GTDB taxonomy): Archaea > Halobacteriota > Methanosarcinia > Methanosarcinales > Methanosarcinaceae > Methanosarcina. Next base: position 4,477 of record DAQQ01000092.1, read on the forward strand.
GGATCTTTCCCATAGTGGACGAAGAGTCCTACAGGTTGTTCTTCCTTTGTGTTGATTACGAGTTCTCCTTCTTCCCCTACTTCACAGAGTCTTCCGTCTCTATCCATAAGTTCAATTTTATATCCAGGAGATGGCCTTCCGATAGATCCTGGTTTTGGTTCCATCCAGGGGTAAGTTGCTATACTTACAACGGTTTCAGTTTGCCCGAATCCTTCCATAAGCTTTATTCCGGTGAATTCAAGGAATCGGTAAAATACTTCCGGATTAAGAGGTTCGCCTGCAACAACCGCATATTTAAGGGTACCAAAATCGTATTTTGAGAGATCTTCCTTAATTAGGAACCGATAGATTGTCGGAGGAGCACAAAAAGTTGTAACTCCATACTTTGAAGCTTTTTCAAGCATACTCCTGGCTTCAAATCTGTCGTAGTCATAGACAAAGACCGCACAACCTGCAATCCACTGCCCATATAGTTTTCCCCATACGCATTTTCCCCAACCGCTGTCTGCAACAGTGTAATGCAGCCCGTCATCTTCCACGTTCTGCCAGTACTTTGCGGTAAGAATATGCCCTAGAGGGTAGGTAAAGTCATGTTCTACCATTTTTGGGAAACTGGCTGTTCCTGAAGAAAAATAGACAAGAGAAACATCGCTGTTTTTTGTAGCAGCTTCACCCGAAGGACGTTTGAAATCCGGAGAGGCTTCTTCGAGTTCTTTTTTGAAATCAATCCAGCCTTCCCGGACATTATCTCCTACGACCGCTTTTTTGAGCGTGATATTTCCGCATTCGGAGTGTGCTTCATCTACCTGTTCTGGAACTCCGTCTTCAGATATGCAGACGATCATCTTCAAGCCGGCTTTTTTAATCCGGTATACAATGTCTCGTGTCTTGAGCATATGGGTTGCGGGTACAGCAATGGCTCCTAATTTATGCAGTGCAATGATACAATACCAGAACTCATACCGGCTTTTTAAGGTGAGCATTACGTAGTCGCCTTTACCTATCCCATGCTTTGCAAAAAAATTTGCGGTTTTATCGCTGTAGTACTTCAGGTCTTTGAAAGTAAAGATTCTCTCTTCCCCATTATCGTCACACCAGATCATTGCGATCTTTTCAGGGAGATCTCTTGCATAGGTATCGACTACGTCATAGGCAAAGTTGAAGTTTTCAGGAACAAGGATTTTAAAATTTTTATCAAAGTCCTCATAGGATTCAAAGTCAGTTTTAGAAACAAATTGGCTGAGTAAAGAAGTCATTCTGGACACCCGTTTTATCTATTTATATATAGCTTCTAGATTTATGAAGGCTACAAGCCATCACTTGAGTTTCAAGGTTTTAGCCCGGACATAGGGTTTCTTACCGGATTTTATCGGATTTGAAATCAAGTAATATTAACACAAATAACACAATTCGAACTATATCAACTCGAATCAAATGAACCAAACTGCATAAACTTGAAACACATTATTTTGAATCACATTATTCAAATTACATGAATCCAGATCTGATTAACTCGAATCAAGTTAATCTGAACTGCGTTTAACCGAATTATATTGGATCTAATGAGTTCATCAAATTATGTTTAATCGAATAATATCAAACTAGGTTGAATTAACGGATTAAATTATTATATTATAACTGCCAGGAACTTGGCTGGCTTTCCTTCCAGGGCTTCCATAGCGTGTTCGTAAGTGGAGTCAAAGTAAATTGAGTCTCCTTCATTCAGAATCAGCTCATTATTGTGAATATAGACTTTCAGGCTTCCTTCCAGCACATAGTTAAACTCCTGCCCAGGATGGGAGTTAGTCTCAGGTTTTGTCCCGTATGGCTTGGGTTCGACTGTAACTACAAAAAATTCAGCCTTTTTATGAATGAATTTTTCAGCCAGGTTCTGGTACTTGTACTGCTTCCTCCTCTCAACGTTGACCCCTTTTCCATCCCGTGTAACTGTGAATATATTCATACGTGGCTCTTCCCCTGTAAGGAGAGTAGCCATATCTACACGCAGCTTGTGTGCAATTTCAAAAAGTATACTTGCCGGAATATCCTCAGTTCCATCTTCATATCTTCCATAAGTTTCATTGGATACTTTTAGATATTCTGCCATGTCTTTGACCGTGAAATCCGAGAGTTCACGCAGTTCATGTACTCGATCTGCAATTTCTTTTATTTTTTCCTGCATGATACGTATTCTCCAGCTGAATTTTTCAAGAATTAACTAAGATCTACTTAAAAACCTTTGTCTTTGCAGATTTTATACCTGCTTTACAGAGATTTTTTTCTTCCAGACCCATTGAAAATTATAATTAATATACGTTATCATTTGTTTCTATAGTCTTATTTTTTGTAATAAATATATAGAAGAACTGAATCCTGGCAGATTCAAACATACAGCTTTAGAAATAAAACCATTTTACCGGGTTTAGAGATTAAGGTTATTTCATAACATTCGGAAAATGACGGTTAAAGTCTAATTAATTTTTAATTTCTCTTTTTAACTTCTGTTTTAGAATTTGTGCTTTTTAACATGAAGTATTAGTTAGTGTAACTGGATAATGTTAACCAAATCAGATTTAATCGAATCAGATTTAACTGAACGGGGTTTAAATGAACTAACTTTAACCGAATTAGGTATAACCAGATCCGGTATAATCGAATCAGGCTTAACCGAATCAGACTTTAAGCTTTAGATCATATTTTGGAATTTAAACCTAACCCTATAACTTGGTAGAGGATTTATACATGGTCCTTGCGTCACTTTCCACTTCATAACTTTATATGTCAGGTTTTTTGAAGAAAAAAAGTCTTCAAAGACTTACTTTTCCAAATAGAACTTTTTTGTAACTTCTGATTTTCATTTCTATTCTTTAATATTTGTTTAAATCAACAATTTTATATGCATCCTTTTAAAAAATAATTCCGTAAATTCCTGGATTGATATGTGGGTTAAAATGACAAAAATTCGAACTTTCAGACGGATATGCTTTTTTGCAATTTTTCTGGTTCTGGTTCTTATGCCAAATACCGGAGCAGTAGAAAACACTTATGTTTCCCCAGGAGAATCGATTCAGGAAGCAGTAGATAATGCTTTTCCGGGTGACACCATTCTTGTGAAGCCCGGAGAATATAATGAAAGCATTCAAATCGATCAGGATAACCTGACAATAATCTCGTACTCAAAAAAGTCTTATGATACGGTTATTACCGGAAAGAATAGGGAGAGCAATGTATTCAAGATAGTTGCCAGCAATGTGACAATCAGCGGTTTCTCAATAACCGACAGTAAATATGGAATTTACCTGAATGGCGCTCAAAACTGTGTTATAAATAACAACACTATCTCGGGGAATGATATCGGGATCTGTCTGTTTAAGTCAGAAAACAATGCCCTGAGCAATAATATAGTATCTTCAAACGCCGATTGCGGAATCAAGTTGTCTGCCTCTTCAAGCAATACGATATACAACAATTTCTTCAATAATACAAATAATGCCAGGGACAGTAAACTCAATACCTGGAACCGGATCTCAGGCAACTGCTGGAGTGATTACACAGGTCAGGACGAGGACGGAGATGGTATAGGCGATACTGCATATGCCGTAAATCGCCTCACGAAGAGTATGGACTACAGGCCATTAATGAATTTCATTCCGGAATTTCCCGTGATGCCAGAAGCAATTTTTACTTCCAATGTGACAGTAGGATACGCGCCTCTTACGGTTGAGTTTACGGAAATCTCAGAAAACGCCAGCTCACTGTTATGGAGCCTTGGAAACCTGGAAGTTTCGACCTCTTCGGACTATTCGCATACTTTTGTCAACGAAGGTAATAATACAGTTACCCTGAATGTCACGAACGAGAATGGCAGTGATTCGGCCAACGTGGTTATTAATGTTTTGAAAGCTCCGGACCCTTCAGTTCCAATATTTCCTGAGGCTAAGTTTGGTACCAATGTGACAATCGGGCATGTTCCGCTTACTATCCAGTTTTTTGATCTTTCCAGGAATGCAGCCTCGCTGTCATGGAACTTTGGAGATGGAAAGAAGTCTTGCTGCCCGGAACCAAAACATACTTTCTGCTGTCCAGGAAATTATACAATTTCCCTTACTGCAAAGAATGATAATGGCAGTTCCTCAGCCTGCGTTGTTATTCAGGTCCTGAAGTCAATAAACCAGTCCTCGATCGAAAACACTGTTAGTCCGGAAGATGCCTCACACATTGTTAATTCGGAAGATGCCGGAGACTCAGGTTCAAGTCGCAGAAACGAGGGTAACCGCACCAGGGGATTTCTGAATAGGAAAAGTTTTGAGTCTGTTGAGAACTTTGTCCTGTCTTTTACTGGAACCCCACCGCTTGCGGAGGTGGAACCAGAGGTAGAGCACAAAATTCTCAGACTTGCTGATACTATTAAAAACCTTACAGAAGACTCAGCATCCAGAAGTAAAATAAGAAATATTTCTATGCGTACTATATTTTTCGGATTTCTTGTAATAGCTCTGGGACTCTCCACGTTTAAAAGAGGCAGAAAATAAGTTAATACTCACAGTTATGTTCGCAGTTAATACTGAAGGAAAAAACTTTTTTCAATTGAAAAATAGTCTCTTAAGTGAAGTTTCCAATCTCGCTTTCACTTTGTTTATAGGATCCTAATTTCTGGTAGAAAATTCAGTAAATGCTTACTCCTTTGACTGAGGGAAGTTCGAGGATTTTGTCAACGAGTTCTCCAGGCACTTTCTTGTCGGTAACAATTGTAAGCCTTGGATTATCAGTTAAATAAGGATCATCCGAAACAGCCTGGCGGATGCTTACTTTGCTTCCTGAGATCAGGCCTGCAACCTCAGCAAGAATGCCCACGTCAGCGGCATCTTCAGGAATAATAATAATTACTCCCAGGCCAAGCGAAGGAGCTACGTCTCTGAGGAAGGGAATAGAGTGAACATTTTTAAAAATTCTGCTTAGAAGCTCATCCGAAATAATGGTTTTTGTAGTTGCGTCAACTACTCGCCGGTCAACGCCTGCTTCTTTTGCAAGCTGAGTATGTGCAATCTCAATGCTTCCTGAGGTGACCTTCCCTTCTTCATTTACCTGAAACCCGCGTTCAAAAAGCAACTTAAGCACTTTTGCCTGCGCAGGGTATTTTTCAAACTTTTTAAGTAATGTCTGCCACATATAAACTTAAGTTTAAACCGGGTTCCCTGATATATAGTTTCTTATTGCAATCCATTGTCAGTATAGTAAAGGGTCTTCAGGGTGAGATTACCGAATATCCCTGGCATCAGTTGCAGCTTGCGTTAGTTTGATGTACCAGCAGGGCACGATTATTTGCATGGAAGCTCCCAGCACAGGCAATAAGCCAAAATCAGAAAAAACAAGTTATCGGCGCCTTCTTATTGCCGCTCTCAAGAAAGAAATCGAAATAGCTCGCAAACTTGACCCTGAAAAACTTGCATCTGAAATCCGAAAAATCGGTTTCTCCTGCCAGCACTGTGGAAAATGCTGCAGGCGGGCTTTTGGAGATAATAGAGTAGCTGTAATTCCTTCCGAAATTGAAAGAATCCAGGAGTATACAGGTCTCTCAAAATTGGAGGTTGCAGGACCGTTTGTGATTGAGGGCCCTATCCAGGATGGAACAGGAAAGTTTGAAGAAGAATGTCCGGAAACTTCATTAATAGCTTCTAAGGAAAATGAAGAGTCTTTTTCTCCTTACATTCTTGAATCTCTTAAAGAATGTATTGATTATGAGGGCAAGATTCATGCCTTCGGATGGATCCTCAGGCAGAAGAGGAACGGAGACTGTACTTTTCTTGAAAGGGGTACGTACAAATGCCGGATCTATCCAGTGCGCCCTATGCTCTGTAGCACTTATCCTTTTTATATCGAAGAGCTGAAATTACAGACCTGCGAATGTGAAGGTCTTGGATCCTCGATTTCAATAGAAGACAGCCGAAAAATGGCAGAGAATCTTCTCTTCAGGTCTATTTCGGAGCTTGAGGACATGCTTAGCCTGTATGAGAATTTTGTGGACTTCAGGAGAGGAGAAAAGGGTATCGAGCTTACAAAAAAAAGCCTGAAAAAAGGTACATTCACATGTATAGTTCACGATAGTAGGGGAAGTATCGAAGTTATTGACGAAGTTATTGACTAATAGCGAGATCGACAAAAATGTCTATCTCCTAGTTTGATCAAGGGCCCTACATTAGTTGCATTTTCATTCCTTTTTATCCTCTTTTGTACAAGAGTACGCTCAGAAGACAGACTATACCAGAGGTTATTTCAAATCCCGACGTTTTAGTGCCTTCTTTTCCAGAGGTGTTTGAACTTTGAGTTCTCTCAGGTGTCTGATCGATGTTTGCTGTTCTATTTCCAGCATTATTTTGTGTATCATCCACCGCTGACGGTGTTTTATTTCCAGCTGCGGGCTGTATTGCAGTTCCTGTTGCTGTAATTTTACCAGT
>DAQQ01000124.1:0-8337 GCA_002508465.1 Methanosarcina sp. UBA7
ACCCAACAATTTTTCCTTTTCTATTTGTCACATAAACTTTTTTTCCGTCTGCAGTTGCTGCAAATGCCAAATATGTCAAGATTCCACTCTCCAGCAGAAAAATCTGCTTCACTTGACATCCGATCCACAATTTAAGAAATCATGGGGTCTGTGCAGTCATTGATGCTTTTGCACTGGAGGCAAACCAGATGCGCATGTGGCTTCATATTGGGATCAAATCTGGCCTGATCTTTCTCTAAATCCAATTCCTGGATCAAACCTGCCTCTTTCAAGATTTGAACAGTTTTATATATTGTTGCAAGACTGACTGTTGGATAGACCTTCTTGACTTCGTTATAAATTTTCTGAGCCGTTGGATGGGTATGATTGTGGAGAACAAATTGAACGATCGCGATTCTTTGGGGCGTAGCCTTGTATCCTTTTCCGCGGAGAGCTTTGATTATGGATGAGTCTGAGTCCTGAAGGCCATTCATACTCATTATTATGTAATAATCAATATTAAACAGATATCCATGGTTATAGAAGTTGACTACTGAACTAGAATAGGTTCTTCAAGGATAGTAAACTATTAGTTAATGATTAAAGGGGGAATACAACCAAAATAGGAGTCGTAAAACCTAAAGTAACGGACTTCCAGGATTGGAGAGACAAACTCGACAAGAGTATGACTGTTTGAATAATAGATTTATGTCGTTCATACCTTAAAGATAACAAATTGGACATGGCAAAACAGCATGTAAGAATTTCAAGCTCTTGTAACGCGGACCGAAATTAAGCCCTCTAGTAATCGGCACTCAATTTTTCCAAGAGGAGATAAGATTGAAGAGATTGCTACTAGAGATTTGGTCTTTCATTCATAATCAGTGGTGGGTAACGTTATGACTGACGACAGAAAGAACTCCGTAATGGACAGAACGAGCAAACTAGAAACCGAAAGAGGCACGTTGAACCGTGACTGGTGGCCGAACCAGTTGAAGATCGAGATCCTGCACCAGCATTCTTCCAAGTCCAACCCTATGGACGAGGACTTCAACTATGCGAAAGAGTTCAAGAGCCTCGACCTGGCGGCTGTGAAGAAAGATCTCGAGTTGCTGATGACTGATTCACAGGACTGGTGGCCGGCGGACTTTGGCCATTATGGCCCTTTGTTCATTCGCATGGCGTGGCACAGCGCCGGCACCTACCGCGCCGGTGACGGTCGTGGCGGCAGCGGTCGGGGTCAGCAGCGCTTCGCGCCGCTCAACAGTTGGCCGGACAACGTCAACCTGGACAAGGCACGCCGCCTGCTCTGGCCGATCAAGCAGAAGTATGGTCGGAAAATTTCATGGGCCGACCTCATGATTCTTGCGGGTAACGTCGCCCTGGAAACGATGGGATTCAAAACGTTCGGTTTCGGAGGCGGTCGCGAGGATGTATGGGAGCCGGATCAGGACGTCTATTGGGGCTCTGAGGACACGTGGCTGGGTGGCGATAAACGCTACTCCGGTGACAGGGACCTCGAGAATCCGCTCGCTGCCGTGCAGATGGGGCTGATATACGTCAATCCGGAAGGCCCGAACGGCAACCCTGATCCGATCGCAGCGGCCAAGGATATCCGCGAGATTTTCGCTCGCATGTCCATGAATGATGAAGAGACCGTTGCGCTCATTGCTGGCGGTCATGCCTTCGGTAAAACCCATGGCGCCGGCCCTGCGTCTCATGTAGGGCCTGAACCAGAAGCGGCCAGTATAGAAGAGCAAGGCCTCGGTTGGAAGAGCAGCTTCGGCACCGGCAAAGGCGATGACACGATTACCGGCGGCCTGGAAGTCACCTGGACCAACACACCAACAAAGTGGAGTAACAACTTCTTCAGGATCCTTTTCGGCTACGAGTGGGAATTGACGAAGAGCCCGGCCGGTGCATATCAGTGGCAACCTAAAGGTGGCGCAGGTGCCGGCGCGATTCCGGACGCTCACGACCCTTCCAAGCGTCACGCGCCAAGCATGATGACCACTGACCTTTCCTTGAGGTTTGACCCTATCTACGAAAAGATTTCAAGGCACTTCTACGAGAACCCGGATCAATTAGCGGATGCATTCGCCCGCGCGTGGTTCAAGCTGACGCACCGCGACATGGGTCCGCACGCCCGCTATCTCGGCCCGGAGGTTCCTGCCGAAGAGCTCATATGGCAAGACCCCATCCCCGCGGTCAATCACAAGTTGATCGATGAGAAGGACATTGCCTCCCTTAAGGGCAGGATCCTCGCCTCCGGGCTGTCAATCTCGCAACTGGTTTCGACTGCCTGGGCATCAGCGTCCACCTTCCGTGGCTCCGACAAGCGTGGCGGTGCGAACGGCGCACGGATTCGCCTCGCGCCACAGAAGGATTGGGAAGTCAACCAGCCGACCGAACTGGGGAAAGTGCTGAACACTCTAAAAGGTATCAAGAGCGAGTTCAACAGCACGGCCTCCGACGGCAAGAAGGTTTCGCTTGCTGACCTGATAGTCCTGGCTGGTTGCGTAGGCGTCGAGCAGGCTGCGAAGAATGCCGGTTATGATGTGACTGTTCCTTTTTCGCCAGGGCGCATGGATGCCTCGCAGGAGCAGACTGATGTGGTCTCCTTCGCCTTGCTCGAACCGCCCGCGGATGGCTTCCGCAACTACCTCAAGGCCAAATACACCGTATCAGCCGAGGCGTTGCTGGTTGACAAAGCGCAATTGCTGACGCTGACGGCGCCCGAGATGACGGTGCTCATTGGTGGCATGCGCGTGCTGAACACCAACTTCGGGCAGACCCAGCACGGCGTTTTTACCCAGAGGCCGGAAGCACTAACCAATGACTTCTTCGTGAACCTGCTCGACATGGGCACGGAGTGGAAAGCGGTATCGGACGAAAAGGACATATTTGAAGGGCGTGATCGCAAGACTGGCGAAGTCAAGTGGACCGGCACCCGTGTAGATCTCATATTCGGTTCGAACTCTCAGCTCCGGGCTCTGGCTGAGGTTTACGGAAGCGCGGACGCACAGGAGAAGTTTGTCCAGGACTTCGTGGAAGCCTGGACCAAGGTAATGAACCTCGATCGCTTCGACCTCGCCTGATCGTAGCATAAATGTCCTCAAGGACTTGAAGATCTTCAAAAAAAACGACTTTGCTCAAGCTGGAGAAAGGTATTGGTCGCTTGACAAGGCAGGAACATACGATTGGCAACCTTGTGACTGACCTGAGCCATGTTACCATTCCAGCTATTCAGAGACATGCGATCGAAAACTTGTAGCAGATGATGAGACTTTAGTAGCATCTGTAGAGCCGAAAGGAGTTCGAGGATATCTTGAAATAAAGAAAACTATCCTCGAAATCTCTATTTTTATCGCGGAATAGCCCATTGATTGCATTCACTTTGGCTTTTGGATTACCTGATTATTATGTGAGATTAATATTTCCGCAAGTTAAGAACCTCTATTAATCAACGAACTCACTCATTCCAGACCCCACTTCTTCCTGAACTCGAGCTTCTGCTGGCTGTTCATCCAGTGGCTGCCATCACAGTAGGGTTTGTTCTCTGACTTCCCGCAGCGACAGAGGGTTACTCTATTACGGGATTCGTACATGCTGCCATCTGCAGATTCAATGGGGATGCCGCCTCGAACCCAAAGGGGGCCTTCACAACCTTTTTGTTTGTCGTGAACCAATACAATAGATGGTTCAAATTCTTTTTCAAAGGGTTTGCCTGTCTTCTTGTCCCACAGGACCAACCGTCCTGACGGGCAGATCATGGCTTCCTCTATGGCGGTTTGTAGGGCTTCCGGGTCGTCTGATTTTTGTACGAGATTCCTGATTCCTCCAGACCGCTGGCAGAAACGGGAATGATCGCAGAGCTCGTGGACATCGGTGAGTTTTAGATCAGGACCTTCAAATGTTTCTGCTTTTTCCAGGTAAGGCTTCCTGCTGGCTGTTTCGCTACCATCAAAACCGACCTTGCGGTGAGTCCCATCACATAAGGGCTTGTTTTTGGATGAGCCACAGCGGCATAAAATATAGGCTTCCCGCCGGGGGTATTCCTTTATATCAATTAATTCTCTAGTGTGGTCGGCGTCATCGGTGACAATTACCTGTTCTAAAAGCGGCACTCTACCTGTAACGCGATACGGTCCGTCTTTGATTATCTTAATCCTCATTTCGTCCTCATTGACTGCCATAATAATAGTCTCCCATTACCTCTTATAGTGCAGTACTGGATGTTTAGTCTGACTATTCGCTTCTTTGATGATTTCTATTGTTTTCCGATTTGTACTGTCTCCAGTAAGTCTTCGTAATTAAGAGGACAACAGCCATGTAGCTTCTTTCTGAGTTTATCGGAAGGCAGAAGATAAGGCTTCTAAGTTAGGAGTTTCAAGACTGAGGGAAAGAGACGCTAGACATACTCTGATAATTGATTTTACGTGAGTAACTTATAGTAGAAAAAGGAAACATCTTTAACCATTACTTTCTAGCAATTTCAATCCTTACTGTGGCTGCTAACCTTTTTGATTAATACTTCCTACAAGCCTGCTGACTTTATTGTCAGAAAGGCCTCAGATACGGCTTTCGGTATGAAACTTGTAAATGGCTTCTGCTCAAGTTCTTTTCAAGAGGAAATAGAAATCGAACCTAACATAAAGGACCATATTATCGTTGTAGGCTTCGTTTTTTCCGGAAAGGCAGTTTCAAAAGCTGCAAAAACTACAAGAATCTCGTATATTATTGTAGAATCAGACCCTGAAACGGTCAAACAGGAAAAAATGAAAGGGGAACGTATACAATATGGGGATGCGATATTTGAAGCTGTACTGAAACATGCGGGGATAAAGAATGCAAGAGTTCTTGTAATCTGGATCTTGGATGAGGCTGCTATAAGGAAAATAGTCGAGAAGGCAAAAGAGTTGAACCCTAATGTCTACATTATTGCCAAGTAAGGAACTTACAGGAAATGGAATATCTCAATGACCTCGGTGCAGATGAAATTATCCCCGAAGAGTAAAAAACTTTAGTAGAAATATTTTTCTGTGTGCTGAGAAAATATCTGGTTCCGCAGGAAGATATTGAAAAGCTGGTTCACGACTTGCTAGCTGACGGCTACTTAATGATGAGAAAATTATCTGTCGATACAGGTACAGGTGTTAACGGCGAGCTTAGTCTTAAAGATGGGCTTTCAGAAGTCGATATTCAGGTGATAAGAGTAGGAGAAAACTCCAGTTTCGACGGAAAAAACCTACCAGATCTGGAATTAAGGAAAAAATACGGAGTAACAAGTCTTTCAATTCGTAGAAATTCAGAACTGGTTTATATTCCAGATGGAAACTCACTCCTTCTGGCAAAAGACGCCTGTGTTCTTTTGGGAAAAACACAGGATCTTTTCAATACAAGAAAGTTCTTTGAAAATATTCAAGAATAAGTGTAATTTCTTTTGCAATTTTTCTTTGGTATGAAAATAATTTTTTATTTTTATGAGCTTCAAGGATGAAGATTTTTCGTTTTCGATAGAGATTGACAACTAAGATGTAAGTAGAATAAGTGGAGTTTAAGCATCCGAGTTACCATAAAAAAACTAAAACATGTGCAATTATATACTACAACTTCATACACATTTATGGAGTTCGCTCACTCCCACAACATCCCACATGCCAAGCCCGGAGAGGGTATTTCCAGATCATTACTCTCTCCAATGACCAGCTTTTAATCTCCACAAAAAACGGAAATTTTTTCTTAATACTGGTATCCACTTTTGATTTCCGGTCTCATCACTTTTTGGTTCTCGTTATGTCGCCGAAGTTACTCGATATAATTTCTGGCTTTATTCATTCTTTCTCCTTTTTCTCCTTATTTTTTGTTTCTTCTCCTTCTCTTCTTTTCCATTCATTCTCATTTCTTTCACCTGTTTTTCAGGCAAGAAAATGTTTAAAGGAAGTGTTTTTAATTCAGCATGATAAATTACTGGGATAGGTGAACTGGATATGAAAATAGCAGTGTGCGGAAAAGGAGGAAGCGGAAAAAGTACGATCTCGGCGCTCCTTGCGAAGCAGATGGCAAAAACTAAAAACGTGCTTGTACTTGACATTGACGAATCCAATTACGGGCTGCACAGCCAACTAGGAATGAAAGCTCCTAAGGATCTTATGGAATATTTTGGAGGAAAAACAGGCTTTAAGGAAAAACAAAGGGCTGCTCCTAAAAAAACGCAGTTCTTAGGACTTGCAGCCAATGGAAGTACTTCAAGTCAGCCAGCGCAGCAGTCCCGCTTTTTTAATCAGAGATGGAGTTTTTCCGACCTTCCACAGGAGTTTGTAGAAGAAAAAGCCGGAGTCACGCTGATGGCAGTTGGCAAAATTCATAATTTCGGAGAGGGCTGCGCCTGTCCAATGGGAGTTCTGACAAGGGAGTTTCTTGAAAACCTTGACCTTGGAAAGGATGATATTGTAATCGTGGATACCGAAGCTGGTACCGAGCATTTTGGACGCGGAGTTGATAAGGACTTCGACCTGATTCTTGTTGTTATTGACCCTTCCTATGAGTCACTCAGGCTTTCAAAAAAATTTGATGAATTTGGATCTCAGTGCGGGTGCAGGGTTTACTTTGTGCTTAATAAGGTTGAACCGGATATAAAGGAAGAGATGCTGGCGTCGGTAAATTGCATGAATGTTGTAGCTGAAATTCCGGAAAGAAGAGAAATATTTAAAGCGTCCCTTAAAGGCGAAAAACTTGATTTCGAGCTGGATGAAATCAAAAAGCTTGCGGACTTTCTTGAAAAAAGTTAAATTGTTTTTCATGAGCTGGGTAGTACCGGGCAGTGAGCGGACTTTTACCAGCTTTTAAATCTATTTTTGTGTTCTATCAAAAACTGTAAACTTTCATCGTTTCTCTTTTTTTGCAGGTTAACTGATCGTACAGGAGGAGAACTTCAGGTCACTTATCCGAAAGTATATTATTGATCGTGTTATTTGATAATGTAAAAGTCCTGGTTTCGGACAGCAGATAAGGTTTGCCTGGTTGTCTTTATGAAACCTAAGATTTACTGTCATCAATCAATTAGATTGTATAAGTTTGCTTATATGAATCAATAAGAATATATTTAATCTGTTATCATAACGTTATTTTTCCTGTTTAAATACTGGAGACAATAATTATGACAATGCGTGAGTACATGCTTGGAAACGTAGCAATTGCCCGCGGGCTTCTTGAAGGCGGCGTGCAGGTTGTTGCAGGCTATCCCGGAACTCCATCTTCGGAAATTATAGATACGCTTGCAGCCCGAAAGGACCCGGATTACCATATTGAATGGTCGGTTAATGAAAAGGTTGCAATGGAGGTTGCAGTCGGAGCTGCCTGGACAGGCGTTCGTTCTGTAGTGACAATGAAGCATGTAGGGCTAAACGTTGCAGCTGACCCCTTTATGACTCTTGCGTACGCAGGAACAAAGGGCGGATTGATTGCAATCGTTGCTGATGACCCATCATGCCACTCCTCCCAGAATGAGCAGGATACAAGGCGTTATGCCCAGTTTGCTCTTGTGCCCTGTTTTGATCCCTCAACCCCCCAGGAAGCAAAGGACATGCTGCCCTATGCTTTTGAGTTTTCCGAAAAGTTTGAAGTTCCTGTGATCTTCAGGCCCACAACCCGGATTTCACATGGAAAGTCAGATATTGAGCTCGGAGAGATGCCCGTAGAAAAAACGGCTCCTAATTTTGAAAAACTTCTGGACCGCTGGGTCATGCTTCCGAAGAATGCACGTCCACGCCATACTCATCTTCTTTCTATCCAGCAGTCAATTGAGGATGCACTCGCCGAATCTCCCTGGAATTCACTTGAGCTGAAACCCGATGCAAAATTCGGAGTAATAGGTGCAGGCATTGCCTCAGTGTATGCAAAAGAAGCACTTGTGGAGCTCGGACTTGAAGTATCTTACCTTAAAATCGGAGCGTATCCGGTCCCGAGAAAACTGATTCTGGAGCTGCTTGAAACCGTAGATACCGTACTTGTGTTCGAGGAACTTGAGCCTGTTGCGGAAGAACAGGTAAAGATGATTGCACAGGAAGCCGGGCTTGAAGTTTCGGTGCTTGGGAAAACTAACGGTTTTGTGCCAAGAGAAGGTGAACTGGATGTGAATGCCTTCCTTGAGGCTCTTAAGAAAACTTTCGACCTTGAGACCGAACCTGAAACATCAGGCACAGCTCTTGAGCTTGCTCCTCGCCCGCCTGCTCTCTGTGCAGGCTGTTCTCACAGGGCAACTTTCTATTCAATGAAAAAGGTCTTTGGAAAGGACGCAATCTACCCCAGCGACATTGGCTGTTATACCCTCGGAATCCAGAACGGGACTGTTGAGAC
>DAQQ01000124.1:8369-9120 GCA_002508465.1 Methanosarcina sp. UBA7
TCAACCTTTTTCCACTCAGGCATGAACTCACTCCTGAATGCAATTGTCAATAAAGCAAATATCACGGTCACTATTCTTGACAACCGCATTACAGCCATGACCGGGCACCAGCCAAATCCAGGCGTTGGGTATACGGCAACAGGAGAGCCAACCGTACAGGTATCACTTGAAGAGCTCTGCAAAGCAATGGGTGCAGAATTCGTATCGGTTGTCGATCCTTACCGGCTTGAAGAAACCCAGGAAGCTTTTAAGGCAGCAAAGGAATTCGAAGGCGTAGCTGTGGTCATTACCAGGCAGCCCTGCGTAATTTCAGGAAAAAGGGCTGGTATACGTCGGGCTCCATATCTTGTTGACCCTGAAAAGTGTGAAGGCTGCAAGCAGTGTGTTAAGTTCGGCTGTCCTGCAATTGAGTTTAACGAGAAAGACAAATGTGCCGTAATTACGTCCCTTTGCAGCGGGTGCGGGGTCTGTGCCCAGATCTGCAAGTTTGATGCTATTTTGGAGGTGAAGCGATGAGCCAGGCTGAGCAAAAGAAATTAGACCTCCTTATTACAGGAGTCGGAGGACAGGGAGCAATTCTTGCTTCGGATATTATAGGAAAAGCTGCAGTTACTGCCGGGATACCTATCCGGGCTGCTGAAACCCATGGAATGGCCCAGCGAGGAGGTTCGGTTGTAAACCATATTCGGGTTGGAAATGATTACGGTTCCATGATCCCGAAAAAAGGTGCAGACCTTCTGCTTGCCCTTGA
>DAQQ01000124.1:9147-14887 GCA_002508465.1 Methanosarcina sp. UBA7
GTAACTGTTACTTCAGGCCTTACGAAATATCCGGAAGTCCCGGACATTCTTGAATTTCTTTCCGAAAAGTACATTGTCAAAGCCTTCAATGCCGATGAACTGGCATACGAAGCCGGAAGCAGGCTTGCGATGAATGTCGTGATGGTTGGGGCAGTTTCAGGCTATCTGCCGATTCCGAAAGAAATTATGCTTGAGAGTGTTAAAGCCCTTGTGCCGCAGAAAACAATTGAAGTGAATCTCAGGGCTTTTGAAGCGGGAAGGCAAAAAGTAGAGGAAAGCTAAACCTTTCCTTTTACTCTTTGCAGCGAAGGGCTTTTACTTATATAAAGTGAAAAAATCGATTTTATAGTATTTTATGTCATCAGGCAGGTATGTTAATTGGATAGCTATTCCTTTCTAAAGGTCCTTTATACCAAATTATGTGCATAGTGAAAAAACAAATAATATGCAAGTGGAAAAACAAATAATATGCAAGTGGAAAAACAAATAATATGCAAGTGGAAAAACAAATAATACGCCAATATTAGGATTTTTAGAGAATTGTGACAACTTGAATTATAAAGAGAATATGTATTGTCCTACCTTAATAGATACATTTGAAAACAAAACTTTTTTATACTATTGTAGTATTGTATTTTTGAACATAATATTATTTTTATGATTTCGTAGCGTTTGTAATCGGATATCTTTACATTTCGAAAAAGGATTTAATCAGTAGAGGGTGTTAGTATGTTACTTAGTAGTATTTCATCCAGTATGGTTTCTAGTATGGTTTCTTCAAGTGCCGCTTCAAGTGCAATTTCTATGGTGACAACTCCCGGACTTCCTCAGTATGGGGCTGTAGTAATTATTGGACTTATATCTCTCCTTTCTCTAAAGGAAATTACTTCAGCATCTGAAAAATGGAATAAGAATCTTAATATTTCTTTTAATCAAGCAATTATTCCTTTGTTCCTATGCTTTATGGGAATTGTCTATTTCAAGATTAATGCTATTGTCTGACTGCACCTTTTACAGAACATATTCTGAATGTTCTGTTCCCTGTACTAGTTTTTTAGAAATTATCTACTTTTTTGTTTTTACTTTTTCAGAGAACTTGCTTCCACTTAAGTTCCAATATATTTTTTGTTTTTCCAGAGATCCAATGCTTTAAATTTGCATGAAAAAAGTTGTAAATTTAAAATCTTAACTCCGAAATTTTAACCCAATTTCTACAGTAAAGTTTCAAATTTCGTAATAAACGTTATCAGGAAAAATACTGATATCAGGAAAAGTACTGACTTTCAAAAAAATACTTCAGAATACAGGTTTTAAGTAAATATAGTCACACCTGTAAATGTTGCAACAAAAGACCTCATCTTACCATATTGAGTAGTTGCATTATTTAGCCTCGTGACTATAGATACTGCTTGATAAGCAAATAGATGTTGATTAATAGCAAATAGATATTGTTTGATAGCAAATGGATGTTGATTAATAGCAAATAGATATTGTTTGATAGCAAACAGATGTTGATTGATAAGCAAACAGATGTTGATTGATAAGCAAATAGATATTGTTTGATAGCAAATAGATGTTGATTGATATCGACGTATGCACCAAATATAAGCACATCCCAAAATTCAAGCACATCAAGTGTAAGGTAAAGTATCTAATTTGCAATCACTGACTTCACATATACGAAAATCATATATGCTCCTAAAAAAGTGGAATCCAGGTTAAATAAATATGATTTAAAAGTAATATACTTCATTCGGTTCCTGGAAGTTGTGATAGTACTAAAAAATGTATGACACGTATACCGTGTCTGAAAAATTGATTTTTTAATCGGATTTAATAGGTTTCAGAACCCTTTCCAACCACTCAGGTAATAGGGCAGAAATCCGAAAAGGAAGACATTAATAAAGCCGTGCATAACTGCGACAAATGGCAGACTCCTTGTTTTATAGAACATGAAACCTATGACAAGTCCTACAAAACTTGTGTATAAAATTTCATAGAAGGTACCGTATCCCGAGTGCATGGAACCGAAAAGAAAAGCTGTAATTACGAGTGCCACTCTTATATCGAACGCCTCTTCAAGTCTTGTTTGGAGGAATGACCTGAAAATAAGTTCTTCAGTTAAGCCCACAAAAAAGACCATTATAATGGTGAGTTTAAGCAGGTTTTCGGTAGAAAGGTCAGGGATCAGGTAGCCTGGTTTGATGACCATGTATTCTGCAAGCCCAAACAAAAAACCAAGTGGGATAGAAAGAGCAACATAAGTTAGCAGCTTATTTGAAGTAATTCCGATCTTATCAAGGGATTGCCGTTGATGCATTACTATAATTGCAAGGGGGACGAGAAGAGGACCATAGACAAAAACGAAGGCATAAAGAGTAGTTGAAAAAAACACAGGCATGGAAAGATTTACCAATCTCAGAATCGGGAGAAGCATTAATGCTTCATAAATTCTGTATACTTTGAGATCCTTTATAACCAGATTGGAAAGAGAAAATGCGATCAAAATTACGACATGCATCCCTATTCCAAGCTCTACTCGACCCAAAAAGATAAGAAGTTCGGCAACGATTATGCACACGACAGGTATTGCAGTAAAAAGCCTGATTCTTGTGGCCTCGTACTCATCCTGGTATAATTTTTCAAGCCCCAATTTTTTCCAGACATTATGCGAATAGGGAGCTTGCGGAGGCCTTTCCATCATTTCTTGCTCTTTTGAAGCCATACGGCGGTACATCAAAAGAATCAGAAATGCAGCCCCGAACCCTCCTAAAATATAACCAAGATCGACATATTGTTCGATTATCTGGAAAGGACCTGAACTCTCATTAGATAAAACAAATTTAGAAAATCCCGGTTCTCCAGTGTTGCTAGGTACCAGTTTCAAAACAGGCCCTGTCTGTGATGAGGAGGAATTATTCAAGTCACTACAATATGCAGGAGAAACTGCCAGTAAAGCCAGACTCAGTAATGAAATAATTATTATAAAATTCAGCTTTTTTTGTTTTGTATGAATAACCGTGTTTTTCATTGAAACTCCTTCTTTCATTCAGGGCCACTTCACTTCTGTTTGTGCAGATCTGTCTGATATTCCACAACATCTTATTGTGAATAATATATAAAGTTTCGTATATAGTTTATTACTTTAAATAAAAACCCTAATTTTTTGAAATAGGTTTTAAACGCTTAAACAGGCTTAGATTCTTTAAAACAAGCATTAAATACTTATAAGTATTAAATATTTAAATAAAAAAACTGAAAAAATTAAACTTAAAGGTCCCATCCACCCTGAGAAAGCTGTCCAATTATTACTACAAATGAGAAACGAGCTATTTCTTTTTCAATATAAAGGTGGTAAATAATTCCTTTTCGTACTTTTTTGACCCTCAATATAAAGATGTTAAATGATTCCTTTTCTTAATCTTTTGACCCTGAAACTGAATAACCGAACATCCTTAAAGGATTGAGTATGCATTAGGCGTTACATAGTTTAGTTTTTTCAATAGATGTTCTATGGGATCGGCAGATAGGTTACATTTCTCGAGTTAATTTTTCCAGGAGCATTTTTTCATCCTTTCCTGTAAGAAATATAGAGAGCTAAAAAAGAAGTCACGATATAACTTGAATTATACAGGTCCACTGAAAAACTCAGGATAAGATATAGATGCCCGTAAACTGAAAACGAGATCATTAGAACTAATGATCTTATTTTCGTAATTATGTTCTTGTTTTCTGAAATTATTATATTATTGATCCTGGCTGCAGGATACTTCTAAAATATTCAGTTTAATAATAAAATAATATTTAACTGAATGCCATTTTATTATCAGTCTATTTCTTTATATTAACACACATTTATATTAACTCACTAACTTTATATATAATCAACTAGTTTAGTATATTTATTAAATAAGATTAAATAACTTATATAATTGTTCCCTATAGTTTACATGTAGAGCAGTTAAGTTTAGACTTATCTGCCAACCCAAACGAAGGAATACCTTATTGATTAGATGTTTTTGCTCCAATTCAGGCAGTAGCCGGCTAAATATCACATAATTATAAAATAATTAATATATTTAGTTTATAATTCGCGTATTTAAATTATAGTTGAATTATAATTATTTACCAGCAGGGATTGGAAATTTCACAGCGCTCAAGAAAAAATCTAGGACGTTTTTCACTTAAAGATATAAAAAATATAAAAATGTAAAAGTGATTTTAAGGAAGGGGTAGTAATAAATGGGTAATGAGCTGCAGACGGGCAACAGCTCGCAGGACGTAAGCCAAAACGAAAATCTGCGCGCTAAAGACACGGAACACCCAAATGTAACCGTGATTCTTCCTGCCTATAATGAAGAGATATCCATAGGAAGTGTTGTCCTGCGGACAAAAAAGTATTCTCATAGAGTTATTGTTGTGGACGATGCAAGTTCCGACCACACGGTTGATGTTGCCGAAATGGCAGGGGCACAGGTAATCCGCAACCCCACTGCCAAAAGGAATGAACACTCCTTAAAAAAAGGAATTGAAGCAGCATCAGACTCTGATATTATAGTAATGATGAACCTTGGAGTTTGTCATGACCCAGGACTTATACCAAGGATGATTGCCCCTATAAAAGATGGAGATTTTGAGCTCTCAGTAGGAGTTTGTTTTTCCAAGCTACAGAGTTCGGAAAATGTGCTTTTGCTCAATAACAAAAGTACGGAATCCAGACCCATTGGTTTTGTTGCTTTTTCAAAAAACTGTCTCTCAAAAATAGACATTTCTCAGATTTCCCTTTTCTCTATGCGTTCTCTCATAAATAGTGCTCAAAGATGCGACGTAAAAGTACTGCATATCGACATTCAGGAAGAACACGAAGCTTCCCTTTTCAGAGCTTATAAAATCGGAGTTGTAGTACCTGCCTATAATGAAGAACGCCTTATCCAGGAAACAATTGAAAGCATTCCTGCTTACGTGGATAAAATCTACGTCATTAACGACGGAAGCACTGACCGTACAGCCGAGATCATTAATAGTATGACTGACCCTCGCATAGTCCCAATTCATCACGAAGTAAACAAAGGCGTAGGAGCAGCCATAATAAACGGCTACAAACAAGCCCTTGCCGACGAAATGGACCTGGTCGCAGTCATGGCCGGGGACAACCAGATGGACCCTTACCAGCTCCCCAAACTCATAATGCCCATTATTGAAGGCAAAGCTGACTATGCAAAAGGCAATCGCCTCCTTTCCAGACAAATGCGCCAAGGAATGTCCCCCTGGCGAGCCTTCGGAAACGGAATGCTGTCCATGCTAACCAAGATCGGCAGCGGCTACTGGAAC
This sequence comes from Methanosarcina sp. UBA7, assembly GCA_002508465.1. Classification (GTDB taxonomy): domain Archaea; phylum Halobacteriota; class Methanosarcinia; order Methanosarcinales; family Methanosarcinaceae; genus Methanosarcina. The sequence goes on from DAQQ01000124.1 coordinate 14,479, forward strand.
ATCGCCGACCCCCAGAACGGATACACCGTAATCTCAAGATATGCCCTGGAAACCATAGACCTCGATTCAATTTATACCTATTACGGCTACTGCAACGACATACTTCTCAAAATGAACGCCTTTGGCATGAGAGTAGTCGATGTAACAATGCCAGCCCGCTACGGAAGCGAAAAATCAAAAATCAGATACGGCAAATACATCCGAAAAGTAGCTCCCATGCTTTTCAGAGGTTTCTTATGGCGCCTGAAGATGAAGTATATGATACTCGACTTCCATCCTCTCGTGCTCTTTTACTTTGCAAGCATGATACTTGTCCCTCTGGGTTTGATTTTTGGATTATGGATCGTCCTGGAAAAGCTAATTTTCCACGGATCAGTTTCCCAGAACTATCCCCTGCTGTTTGTGTTTA
>DAQQ01000131.1:0-13578 GCA_002508465.1 Methanosarcina sp. UBA7
AGTTGACTTAACAGTTGACTTAACAGTTGACTTAATACTTGATTATCACGTCTTGCTTCTATCAACATCTATAACATTATCAATGGTTCACTTATTATTAAAAATTTAATGTTATCCAAAGAGACTAATAAGTAATAATTTAACTATTATATTTATGCAGGGTACGGGATTGAGAGGCACAAAGCTGCGGGGCACAGAGATAATCAAGATTGAAAAACGAGAGCTTGAGTGTATTATTCTTGACGTAAAAAGAGAACAAAAAGATTTGTATGAATTCGTTCAGATAGAGACCAGCCGTGGAAGGGTAGATTGCGCTTATTACAGGGCTGAGGGGACAGATAAAGGAGTAATTATGGTTACAGGGATAGGTGGGGGCTTTGACACTCCAGCAGATAGACTTTACCCACGTCTATCTGCCGACCTGAAGGATACAGTCATAAGTTCACTAAGAATTAAATTCAGGAATCCAAAAAATCTGGCTGAAGCCTTAATAGATGTTCTCGTAGGGATGGAGTTTTTGGAATCGGAAAATGTAGGGACTTTTGGCTTGATAGGGCACTCTTTTGGAGGTGCGGTGGTCGTTCAGGCTGCTTATAACAATAAGAAAGTAAAAACCATAGTTATGCTCTCAACCCAGGGTCGTGGGATTGATCCAATTTCTTTCCTCTCAAAAGACACATCAGTATTCCTGATCCACGGTGAAGAGGACGAAACCATATCTCCTGATGTTTCAGTACTTGCTTATAATATGGCACACGAACCTAAAAGAATAGAAATATATGATAAGGCAGGACATGAATTAGATGAAGTATCTGACGAGATCTATGTGGAGGTAAAAGCCTGGATTATAAAATATTTAAAAAGCTCTGATATGGAATTCTGAATTATAATTCTACTTCCTGAGCTTGAAAGGTTTTTGTCCTCTATTTCTTTCACCTTTTGAGGAAGTCTCAGGTATCGGTCGGGTAGATCTCTTTTTTAATCGCGGTCTTTTTCTTCCATACTTTGTTCTTTAATTTCCCTCTCTGTAGTTTCAATAGCGTATATATTATCGTTTTTGTCCACCAGTGAACTGGCAGTCAGCCACACATTCACTATCCTACCATCCTTACTGAGCCTCTGGGTGCGGTAGGGTTTCATAACTTCAGCCTGGCTAAGTCTCTTTATCGTGTTCAACTCTTCTTTTTTCCTGTCCTCTGGAACTATACTGCTGATGTTCATCTTCAAAGCTTCTGCTTCGTTCCAGCCGTACAGATGTTCAGCTCTTGGATTCCAGGCAAGGATATTTCCCTCCAGATCCTGCAGAGTCATAGCATCGCTCGAATCGCGCACAACCACAGCCAGACGTTTAATAGCTTCGGACTCCTTCAGTAATTCCCTCGACCGTCTTAACTCGGTAATGTCTATAAAAGTAATTACAGCTCCTTTGATAACATTATCAAGGGTACGATAAGGTCTGATGCGCATCAGGAACCACATACCATTACGGGTCTGGACTTCAATTTCTTTTGACGTCAGGTTGTCCAGTACCTCTTTTATGTCTTCTATCAGGCGGTCATATCCCAGAATATTCGGGACAATATCCCAGATATGTCGTCCCAGATCGGTAGGGATCAGGTTGACCACATTTGTAACTGTAGGAGTGAAACGCATAATGCGCATTCCATAATCCACGAAGATGGTGCCTATATCCGTGCCTGAAAGCAGGTTGTTCATATCGTTATTTGTCTGAGACAGATCAGAAACCTTATTTTGCAGTTCGGCATTGACCGTAGCCAATTCTTCATTAACTGACTGCAGTTCCTCTTTTGAGCTCTCCAGTTCCTCGTTTGTCGACTGTAACTCCTCATTTACCGACTGCATTTCTTCGTTGGATGATTTGAGTTCTTCTGTAGAAGTCTGCAGCTCCTCATTGGCGGCTTTGAGTTCTTCTTCCTTGATCCTCAGCTGCTCCATCAACTTCAAGATTCGTCTGTCAGTTTCCGTTGTGCTATCGTGACTTTCGCCTTTTTCCTCACTGGATAATTCCTCCTCGATTTTTTTCTGCTCCCATTTTGTAGGCTCCTCAAAAATGACTAGGAGGATGCCTGGCCCTTCTGCTTCGTAAGGAGTTGCAGCTACGGGTTTTACCGTCAGATTAACACTTATAATATCGCCGTTGGTTTTGACCTTCACTCCGGAGTAGAATAACGGCTTGCTATCAGTTTTCGCTCTTTGAAGTGCAATAGTCAGTTTCTGTTGAAGTCCCTCGCGAGCCATACTCAGAATGTTCATTTCCCCCTCTCCCGGAGCCTGTTCCAGGTACATGCCGGTACGTCCGTGCATATAAAGGACGTCGCCTTTTTCGTTTACGAGCACACTCGCAGGAGCATAATTTTGAAGCAAAATATTTTCAGTCAACTCGCGAAATTTTGGTTTGCCTTTGACAGGAATCTCCCTTTGCTTTGTTTGAATCCTCTTCGGCTCCAGTCTTGGTGGGATATATCCAACTATGGAATGTAATTGCTCAACTCCAACATCCTGCCTGCTCTGATATAGCTTCGTCTTGCGGTCCAGCGTGTCAAAAAGGTTGGTGAACCCATTAATGGTTTCGGAAGACCCAAGAAAGAGGAATTTTCCAGGGTTTAGTGCATAATAGAAGAGGGGAATAAGTCTCTTCTGCAGTTCTGCGTCCATGTAAATCAGTACATTGCGGCAGCTTAGAAGGTCGAGTTTGGAGAAAGGTGGATCTTTGATAAGATCATGCTCGGAAAAGATTACCATTTCACGGATATTTTTACGAATGCGGTAGTTGCCATCCGGACCCAAGTCAAAGAAACGCTCCAGTCTTTCTGGCGAGACATCGACAGCAACACTGGCAGGGTATATGCCGGCACGGGCACGTTCGATAGCACGACTGTCAATATCCGTTGCAAAAATCTGTATCTTGAAAGTTCGTCTCAATGTCTCCATATGCTCCTGGAGCAGTATGCCGATCGAGTAAGCTTCTTCGCCTGTGGAGCAGCCTGGCACCCAGATCCGTATAGTTTCATTTAGGTGCTTTCCGACAAAGAGCTTGGGGATGATTTCTTCCAGAAGCGTGTCGAACGCCTTTGGATTACGAAAGAAACTGGTAACACTGATCAGAAAATCGCGAAAAAGTGCTTCTACTTCGGTTGGTTTTTGCTCCAAAAAATGCTCATATTCATCTAGGTGTTTAATGGCATGGACAGCCATACGCCGCTCAATGCGCCGGATGATGGTGCCTTTTTTGTAACGGGAAAAGTCGTGACCTGTCTGGGAAAACATTAGGTTAAATATCCTATTCATCGAATCTTCTTTCCTGGTAGCCGGATGAGACGATTTCCCAAAAACCTGAGTTATATAGGCAATGAGCTGGGCAGGCATTTCTTTCGGCGGCAGAATATAATCCGCAAGACCTGTGTCAATGACACTACGTGGCATGCTATCATACTCGCTAGATTCGGGAGTTTGCGCCATTACCATGCCGCCTTCAGCTTTGATTGCCCGTATTCCCAGCGTTCCGTCACTGCCCGTACCCGAGAGCACAATCCCGATGGCTTGCTCTTTCTTTTCTTCAGCCAGCGAACGGAAAAAGAAATCTATAGGCATTCGATGACCGTGCGGTTCGGCAGGTTTCAGTAAGTGGAGCAAACCCTCACGATAAACCAGGTCACTGTTAGGAGGGATAACGTAGATGCAGTTAGGTCTGACATTCATCCCTTCCTCAATCTCGTAAACAGGCAGGTTTGTGTAGCGCTCTATCAGGGAGCTGAGGATGCTCTTGTGTTTTGGGTCCAAGTGCTGTATTATTACAAAGGCTACGCCAGGACTGACGTCTTTGGGAATATCTGAAAAAAAGGCTTCGAATGCACGAAGCCCGCCAGCTGACGCTCCGATGCTCACTATGGGAAAATTTTCTTTTTGTTTCTGTTGTTCTTCGAGTTTCGTTTTTTCTTCTATCTCTTGTTCCCCTTCCGTTTTCGGATTCACTTCTGGTTTCGGTTTTCTTTTTAGTACTTGTTTTCCTTTTGGTATCTGTTTACCTATTGGCGTTTGTATTTTCTTTCTGTCCGTAATTTTATCTGTAACCATACCTTTTCATCCCTTTATGCTAAATCTAGTCATTACGATACTTTTTCATATGTATTCTCGATAAATGAAGGTGTTACCCCAAGTTTGTAATGTAATTGACATACATTGGTCATCGGTTAAGGAAAAATCGTTATCAATTGCATTGATTTTCATAAAATTTGATAAATTATTCATCAAATGCAAAACTGGAATNNAGATCAGCAGCTCAAAATCCTTAGCCGAATACAAATGAATTGACATATATGTTTGAACTTGTAATAGAGCTAACACCAAAACTTAACATCATTTCCCAGAATCCAGATTCCAAAGAATCAACCGATTTTCTGATCACGAAAATAATTTTGGAACTTCATAGGTTTGGGAATTTAATTAGTTTTGGGATAAGCTCATAGTTAGTGGAATTCAAAGAACTTTTTACTAGCTTACCGCACTTATTATATTGCTTAAATCTGATAAAAATATATTTTCCAGGTAATTGTTTAAGAGTGAATTTTTTTGAACAATTACGGAATATTTGACTACGCCTGGATCTGGTGTGGACAAATCGAGCTTAGACTTTAAATATAGAAAAAACCAGGTAGTGTTTAGGTTATGAAAATTACTTAGCAGTATAGAAACATGAACTATCAATCTACTAAAACTATCAGCAAGAATTACTAAACTATAATTATCAGCCCACCCTCCATAGATATGCACAAAGATGCCATTAATCATCTTAATCTGGTAGTAAATTAAAAATTATCTCATGTTTTGACTGTTTTGGACAATTGGATGAATAAGTTTTATATGTGTTTTTAAAATAATGAGAGTTTTCTTTCCTTATTGAAGGTTCATTTTGATCTTGCAATCCCTGTGCTTGATCTTTGTAACTTCAGTTTCCGAAACTGTAAATCCTATCAGCAAATCGTTGCATAAACTACCTGCATAGGAAGCCCTTGAGAATCTTTTTCAGGAATTTCAGGGATCGATTTTAGTCCTCTCTGAAAAGACAATTTTGCTGTTACAGAGGCGACAAGAGCATCAAGAATATCATCTTTTGCCACATCTTTACGCCTATATTTGGAAAGAGCATTCTGCACAATTTCATCTGTTGAAGTGCAAATTTCTTGCAGCAGCTTTTTTCTTTCGTTAAAACCTTCACTCTCCTTTTTAGAATACTCCATTGGCTTTCCGGCAAGAGCCCAAAAGCAAACTTCGGGATGGGTTTCTATTATTTTTTCCTTTGCAGAATCCGTGGCTATAAGAAAATCATTCATTTCTCTAATTTTCGGAACGATTCCCCATGTTTGTTTTGTAAGCCTTTTGCCTGTAATTTCTTCATTGATGTCGCAAGCGATTTCATAACTTTTTGCATAGATTGCTTCTTTACAGGGAGTTGGAAAAACACTGGATTGTCTGTAGGGTCTTAATAATCTTCGAGCTTCTACGTCACAGGATCTTCTTTTGAAATTGGATTTGCTGTCTATTAAACCAATAGGAATGTCCACAAGTATACGCACATTAATTTTGCCGTCATAAAAATAGTTCCAGAGATCCGAGATTTTAGAAAACTGAAATACACCAAAACTATCAGTTTCTGTTAGTGCAACTGCAAACCAACCAGCTCTGCATCCGTCTACACCAACAAACATTTTTTCATCCATATGCAGGGTTTGCAGTTCAGGCATATAGAATCTTTCAGAGGAAGCTTTGAATTAATCTATCTGTAATTATTCAGACAAAAATCCAGATTTCTAATGGACTCCTTTGGTTGAAGATTTAAACTCTTAACAAACACTTGTGGGATAATTCTTAACTTTAATCCTATGTTTCTAAAGCTTTCAAATCAGAACATTTAACTGAGTTTATATACAGTTGGAGGTATAAATATTATAAATGTGTTAGTGGTATCTCCAATGAAAAAAACAAATATGTCGGCAGATGCTGGAAGGGCCGGGACTTTGAGTTTTGTTCATGCTGCGGATTTACACCTTGACAGTCCATTTACTGGGATCTCCGGGATTGACCCTGAGCTTGGGGAAAGGCTTGCGAAAGCTACCTTTCAGGCTTATGAGGCGATTATAGAGCTCTGTATGGATGAAGAAGTCGATTTTCTGCTTATTGCTGGGGATGTGTATGACAGTGCTGACAAGAGTCTTTATGCTCAGGTGAAGTTTATAGAGGGGCTCAGGAGGCTCGAAACCGCCGGAATTCAGGTTTTTATCTGCCATGGAAACCACGATCCTCTTGACGGCTGGTCTGCAAGCCTTACATGGCCCGAAAATGTACATATCATGAGTGGGGAAGGGTCCGAGGTTGTGGAATTCAAAAAAGAAGGGGAAACTGCCGCCGTCATAGTGGGGATGAGCTATCCGACACAGCACATAATGAAAAATCTTGTGAAAGACTTTCCAAGAAAAGAAGATAACTGGCCGTTTACCATAGGGTTGCTGCATTGCAGCGTGGGAAGCAACCCGGAACATGATCCTTATGCACCCTGTACCCTGCAGGACCTCAAGGAGCTCAATTATGATTACTGGGCTCTTGGTCACATCCATACGCCTTCTATAGTTTGCAAAGAAGCTCCGGTTGTGATATATCCCGGAAACCCGCAGGGCAGGCATCCCGGTGAAACCGGGGCCAGGGGGTGCTTTGTTGTGGATATTTCCTCAGTAGGAGATACTTCTACCAGGTTTATAGAGACCGACTCTGTCCGCTGGCATATCAGGGAAATTTCCATAGAAGGTCTGGAAAAAGAAGAGGAGTTAATAGAAAGTCTTCAAAGCCAGCTTGACGATATAAGGGAAAAGTCAGGAGGAAGATCTGCGATTTGCAGATTTATTCTTAAAGGAAGGGGACTGCTGCATTACATTCTCAATCAGGAGGGATTTCTTGAAGATCTCCTGCGTTTGCTCAGGGAAGGAGAAAACTGGAGTAGACAGTTCATCTGGATAGAGCGCATTGAAAATGAGACGCTTTTTCCGGTAGAAAGAGAGCTTCTTCTGAAAAGGGAAGATTTTGTAGGGGATCTGGTAAAAATTGTAGAGGGCTTGAAGACTGATGAAAAAGCCCGAAATGAGTTCCGTGAGTTTCTTTCACCTCTTTTTTTTAGTTCCAGGAACGGAAGAAAATACATTACCAGAATTGATAACGAAGAGATGAATTCTCTGCTTCAGCGAGCTGAAAATATCCTGCTTGATGCCTTACTTACGGAGGAAGATAATGAAAATTAATGCCATCCATATTGATGGCTTCGGCAAGTTTTCCAGCTTGTCTATGGAAGATCTTCCCTCAGGTCTGGTCGTTTTTACAGGGGCAAATGAGGCAGGAAAATCGACATTGTTTACTTTTATCCGGAGAATGTTTTTCGGTATACCTAACACAAGGCTCTGCAACCTCTATCCTCCACTTGAAGGAGGAAAGCATGGGGGACGGCTTGCGGTGACTAATTCCACCGGAGACCGATGGGTCATAGAGAGAAATGCAGGCAGAAAAGAAGATGTAAAGGTTTTGCTTCCAGATGGGAATATAGGAGGCAGGGCTGAACTCCTTAAACTATTAGGCTATGCGGACAGAAATGTCTTTGAAAATATCTATGCTTTTGGCCTTGAAGAACTACAGAGTTTCGAGACCCTTAACGACCGGAGCATCAACAGTAAACTCTACAGTGCTGGCACGGGAGTTGGAGTTTCTATTTCAGGACTGATGAACTCGATCAGCAGCATTGAAAACAATCTGTATAGGCCTAGAGGTAGCAAACCTCTTATAAATGAGCTATTAAGGGAGATAGGAAAAACTGAAGTAAAAATTTCCGAATTTGAAGGAGCCCAGAAAAAATACGATTCGCTTCATTTCGAAATGGAACAGAAAACTCTGGAAATTAACCAATTAAAACAAAAGTCTCAGAATATAAGGAAAAAACTAAACCACATTCAAAACTTAATTTCTGTCTGGGAAGACTGGAAGGTCTTCAGTGAGTCAAAAATCGCCCTTGAAAGCTTACCTGAGCTTGAAAGTTTCCCTGAAAAAGGGAAGGAAAAGCTTACAAGGCTCAAGGAGCGAACTGGAGAAATAAGGGAGACTATCTCGAGGCTGCAGCAGGAACTGGATAAAAATGCTGTTAAAGAAATAAGCCTTTCCCCTGACGAAAACCTTCTGCAGCAAAAAGATGCGGTGCTGGAACTGAGAAGAGGAATTGAAAAGTACAGGTCTGAAGAAAAAACGCTTCCTTCTCTGGAAATGAACCTCAGGCAGGAAAAAGCCGGGCTTACTGAGCTTCTTCTGGAACTTGGTCCGGCCTGGGATGAAGATGCTCTGGATCGTTTTGACCGCTCTATCCCTGCAAAGGAATCAGTTATTCAGATGCGAAGGTCAGTAGAGGAAACTGAAGATAAAGTAAAAGAGACCAGAAACGAACTTCAGCAGGTCCTTAACAGCATCGAAAGGATACTCCAGGAAAATAATCTGTTTGAAGAAGGCCTCCTTGTACACAGAGATCAGGTTATCGAACTTGGAAACGGAATTGAAAAATACCAGGCTGATAAGGACTTTCTCCTTTCCGGAACTCAGGAACTTCAGTACAGAAAGGCTGAACTCAGGAAAATTCTTTCAGGACTTGAGGAGGGATGGGATGAAACTGTCCTTGATCTTTTCGAGCGTTCCACCATTTCAAAAGAAACTGTACTCAGAAAGCGAAGGGAAATGGAGGAGGCAGAAAAAATAATTGAGAGGCACTGTGACAGGCTTAAACTTGCTTTTGAGGAAATTAGAGAAGTCTGCGAGGAAATCGAGACTCTAAAAGAGAAAATTGAGGTATACTCGACCTTTCCCAGGCCTGAAGAGCTGAAGCAGGAGCTTGAAGCTGTAAGCTATCTCAGGGTGACCCAACCTCTCCTGAGAGAAAAAGAAAATGAACTCAAAAATCTGGAAAAAGAAGAAATGCTTTTTACAGCTTTGGGACACAGAGAAACCGAAAATGAGAGCGGACTTCCACTCTGGCCTGCAGGAATGATTCTGCTTTCAGGTTTCATTGGCCTGGTTTACGAAAGTATTAACGGTACTCTGCTTTCCGGACTTGTCATATTTCTTCTTCTTTTCGCTACTTCTGCAGTATACTTTTTGAAAGCCACTAATAAGTCCTCGGTCCACCCGGCATGGGAAGAACACCCGGAGAATACTAAATCCCGGAAACAGGATATAAAGGACTCAAAGGAAAAGCTGTTCAGAGAGATTGCTGCACTGAAAGTATCTATGAAAACCCGTGCAAAAAAATGTGGCTTTGAAGATATTCCTGATCCCTCAATAAGGGAACAGAAAGCCGATGAGCTGCAAAGGGCCATGATTGAGTTGAAGACTGCCTCGGAGCTGCGCCAGAGGGAGGAAAAGCTCCAGAAGAAGCTGGATAGGTTAAATGCAAGTTATATGGGACTTAAGGATACTCTCAGGACCGAAGAGGCAAAGCAGGAAAAAGTTTTTCAGGAATGGAAGGTATGGCTCGGTTCTTTAGGGCTCAGCCCTGAGCTCTCTCCAGAGCATGTGCTTGATCTTGTTTCCGCAGTTGGCGCCTGCCTGGAAAAACAAAAGAATATAATAGAACTGGAAAAACAGTTAAAGCTCAAAGAAGCTACTGTTAGAAAATACGAAGAAAAAGCCTGTAAAGTTCTGGAAGTATGTGGAAGGCCTTTTTCAGGAATCATAATCGAAAGTGAAATAGCAAAACTCAGGGAAGACATAAGTTTTGCATTTAATCAGGCTGAAAGAGTGAGAAAACTTGAGGCTGAGTCCGAAGGCCTTAATCATAAAAAAGGAAAGCTGGAAGCCAGGCTCCTTGAGGAGAAAAAGGCACATGATGCCATATCCGAAAAGTGGACTAGCTGGCTTAGGAATTACGGACTTGATCCTTCGCTTTCAGTAGAAAGTGTGCTTGAAATTTTTTCGGTAATCCGGACGTGCTTTGACAGGCAGCGGGCTATCCGGAAACTTGAAGAACAGGCAGCTTCCAGCAGAACGTCGATAGAAGCCTACGAAGCAAAAGTAACCGGTGTCCTGCAAGAATGTGGAGTTCCTTTTTCCGGACTTTCTTTTGACGCCCGGGTTGAAAAACTCCTTTCAGACTTTGAAAAGTCATCTGATGAGGCAAGAAACCTTCAGCAGCTGAAAACGAAATCGAAAGAACTCAATATTGAACTTCAGGCAGCCAGGGATAAGTATGAAGAGGCTTCAGAAGAGCTTGCAGTTCTTCTTAATTCCGGTTATGCAGAGACGGAAGAAGAATTCTACGAAAATGATCGGTTCTGGGCTCAACGAACCGAGCTGGAAACCAGGAAAAGAGAAGCTGAACAGCAAATCCGGCGGGTTTCAAGAGATGACGAAGAGTACAAGCTTTTAGTGGAAGAGCTGCAAGCCTCTGATCTCCCAGGCCTGAAAGACGAGAATTGCAGGCTTGAGGAGTGCCTGAAAACCCTGGAACAGGAGATCTCGAATACTATAGACAGTCGTGGGGCGATACGAAACCAGATTGAACAGCTTGAACATGGAAGTGAAGGTTCCCTGGCAAGGGTAATGCAGGAAAGCCTGCTGGAAGAACTCCACGAAAAGTCAAGGGAATGGGCTTCTCTGGTTTTAGCCCGGGAAATCCTTGCTAAAGCAGTCAAAGTCTATGAAAAGGAAAGACAGCCTGCAGTTATCGTGGAAGCACAGGCTTTTTTCTCAAATATTACCGGAGGCAGGTACACAAGGATTTATTCTCCACTCAACTCTACTGAAATCTATGTTGAAGACCGGAATGGGCGTCAAAAGAGCATCCAGGAACTCAGTCGGGGAACGGCCGAACAGCTTTATCTCTCCCTACGCTTCGGTTTCATTAGAGAATTCGGCCGACATTCTGAATCTCTTCCGATTGTTTTTGATGACGTTCTGGTGAACTTTGATCCTGTACGCTGCAAAAGTACCTGTGAAGCCATAAAGGATCTTGCATCGGACAACCAGATCTTTTATTTCACTTGTCATCCAGAAACCGTACGGATGCTCGTTGAAAGTTTTCCTGAAGCCAGAGCTGTAGACCTTGATGCAGTATAAAACAGAAGAAAGTTAAACGTAAAAGAGCCTAATAGAGAGTTAAAGCGTAAAAGAACTGGTGAATCATATAAGGAGCTGCTAGTGTCAAGTCAATTATCAAGGATTCAATGATTCCTAATAACTGCACTCGATTTTATACGACATTTTGTGTTTGACTCGACACTAGTCTAAAAATTTAAATTTACATTTCTTAGTCAAATTTCAAATGACCGTCGATTATTTAATAACAAAAGTGACTCCAAGACTTTAATTGAAATCTCATTTATTTTTGAATCTGTCAAATTCTCTCAGAATTCGACATCGGTGGCTAAGTAAATCTTGATTTTTTTCATCAAACCTTTTTACCAGGGAGCTCTACTTTTTCCAATATCTTTTTTCAAAAAGTATATTTTAATATTACATTGCAAATATATAGCCGTGGGAAATATATCTTCTTGGGAAATATTTCGGGTTAATGAGAACCAGTGCAGGTTTAATGTCAGCGAGCTTAGTAAAGCCAACAAATCTCGTTTGATAAGTGATTAAGTAAGTAAAATTCTGACAATGAATTCTGACAATGAATTCTGACAATGAATTCTAATAATGAATTCTAATAATGAATTCTAATAATGAATTCTAATAATGAATTCTGACAAACATATTTCCGGGTTCTGATAATATGAGTGCAACGGATAAAGGTCGTGAGTTTCATCACTCTAAGAGAGACTCATTTTATGAAGAGGAATTTATCGGATTAGAAACGTATGAAGGAAGAAAAAACGATATTGAAGTCATTGACATTATCGGGTCTTTAATGCAGGATGAAGAGTTTTCATTAGAAGATGAGAGCAGCTTTACTATTAAGAAAATACTGGCTTTTCTTGAGAAAGAAATAACTGAAGATCAATATTTTACTGAGGCGTGGCTGATTAAAGGTACAGTACTCTATAAAACCGGCAAATGCAGGAATTCAATAGAAGCTTTTGACAATGCCCTGGAAACTATACCAGAGGTAATTTCTAAGGAAAACCTGTACCTATGGAAAAAGAGTGACAATATAAACTACAAATATGCACTTAAGTTCAAGGCTCTTGCTTTATTCAAGCTTGGAGGATATAAAGAGGCACTGGATACACTTAACGAGATCCTTTCACTTTATCCAGAGGACGTTGAAATCCAGAAATATAAAAACATGTTGTCTACACTCGAAGATGAAAGTCTGATTAAAGAGTTGAATACTCTCCCATATAACTCTCCTGAAGTGTCCGGTAAGAGGCACAGAGACAGGCAGGTTTACGAACCGGATAAGTATGTAAGAGCGCTGGAAGAATTTGATAAATGTCTTGAAATCAACCCGAATGATGCAGATATCTGGAGCTATAAAGGCTCTGCTCTTTATACTCTTGGTAGATATGAAGAGGCTTTAGAAGCATTTGATAAGTCTCTTGAGATTAATCCTAAAAATGAAAATTTTTGGAGTTTCAAAGGTTCTACTCTTTATATGCTTGATAGGCCTGAAAAAGCATTAAAGGCACTTGATAAAGCGCTGCAGAGCAATCCAAACAGACCTGAAGCCTGGTTCAACAAAGGGTCTATTCTCTTTGAACTCGGAAGATATAAGCAATCACTATCTGCAGTAGAGAATACTTTAAGAATTAGTGCGGAAGACACTAATGCTTTGAATCTCAAAAACTCTATTCTTCATAAACTTGGGGAGGACAAAAAACCAATTACCTGAAAAGGATGACGAATCAATTATTTGTTTATTTCTCTAATATATTTCTTTCCAGACTCATATTTTGATGGATAAGTATTATCTTTTGAGGAAAATTTAAGGGATTATTTTCCCCTCTTAAAAATTCAAGGCCAAAGGCGATCTGAACCGAAGTTATAGTTTTTCCATCTTGTCTGGTCTTCTGCTTTAATTTCTGCCTTAATCTTCTGCCTTAATCTTCTGCTTTAACCCTCTGTTTTAATCTTTCGCTTTTAGCGGCTAACCTGTCTAAAATCGAATTATCTGTTCTGGATTCTGGCTCTGCATTCTTTGATAACATCATCAGGGCTGGAATATTCCTTATCCGGGCAGGCCTCAAGAGTTTTTATTATTACATCACGGACATGAAGATCTCTAGCTTCATTGACTAGCTCCTGTTTTGTTGCAGGATATTTCCTTTTATGGAAAGCTTCTACAGCCTTTTGAAAACCTTCAAATTCATTGACGACGTCGTCAGCGCTGTTGTATTTCCTGTCTGGAATGTTCTCAAGAGTCTGCATTGTGTCGCCACTAATATTCTGTTTTCGGGCTTCGTCGATGACCTGGTTCTTCGTTGCAGGATATTTTACATTTCCTAAAATGCTCTGAACTTCAGTAGTGCTAGCTTGCATTACTTTTTCTCCCCCATATTAGGTCTTTTCCCATATTATGACCTTAGTTTGACAGTATAAACT
>DAQQ01000028.1:0-7923 GCA_002508465.1 Methanosarcina sp. UBA7
AAGTGGATCTTCCAAGCGGATCTCCCATAAACATTTCCAAAAAATAACCTTTTTCATTATTGTTTTTTGAGCAGTGCTTGAAAAATTTTAAATTGTTATTTCAACTGAAACTTCGAGAAAATGGATGCTGGAAATTTCAATGACAGCAAAAGGTGGAAAACTGTGGATATCTCAAAAGTATATGTTTGAGCAAGCAGGACAGTTTTCAAAAGACCTTATAAGAATTAGAGACAATACTAAATTAGAGACAATATTAATGCTTGTCCTGGGGAGTGATTAGCATGGTAGAAGATAAGCAATTATATAACGAAGTCAGGGAAGTTGTTAGTGCTATTCCGATGAAGATTGGATTTGAGAACATAGATGGAATTTCTGAGTACGTTACAAAGCGCGTTTTAGTTGGATATGCAATTGTCAGGTATATAGTAAAAGAAAAAGAATTAGACAACAGGGAGTATACGAAGACGTTTGTTAAATCAAATCCTGTTTATCAAGACGGTTCAGGTAGTAATACTTACGGTGTTGATACCAATATAGAAAATGAGGAAACTGTAATTGGTGTTGTACAACCTACACGTCCCACGTATGGGATTTTTGGGTTAATGCCTCTTGATGACCTATCACTCGAACAGCTTGCTTCACTTTCGTTTAGTCACTTTGGTGAAGACATGTTTTTGGGATTCGAATATGAAGGTACTGAACATCCTGAATGGATTAGCATGCTTCGTGAAAAGTGGATAGAGATAATATACGAACATGAAAAGGAACGTGAGCTGTGGGGTGAAGTAAAAGGATAATGAACAAAAAACTAAAAAAATAATTTGAAGGTTTAGAAACTAAACAAGCCTCAGATCTTGCTTTAGATATCCGTGAAACATTTTGCTTATAATCTGCACTTGAATATCTGCCAAGCTCATCGATTGGCATATGAAAATCAATTTCGATATCTTCTGATTTCAGCGTGACCAAAATATAGCGAAATACAAACGTGTATTTACCTCGCAATTATCTCAGATTCAAATGGCTCAGTAACAATTTTGGACGTGCATATCTGGTTCAATTCATAAAGAAGAGATCAGAGTATGGTTTCAGCCCCGTTACAGCACTGACAGGCTGCTCATAGAGTATACTCGGCAAGCCTCTCTGTCCCCTTAAATCACTAGAAGATTAAAATCCATACCTTGCCAGCCATTAACTCTGAGTCCTTTCAAACTATCAGAAAGACCAGGTCACGTTGAGAGTAGCCTATGTACCAGATAAGAAATATATCCCAGGTCGTTTGTTGTTTATCTTGACTGTTTCGGGACGTACTGCATCTTTTTCGGGATGTACTGTATCTTGTCTGTGAACATGACACACGAACAGATTTACATGTCAAGGGTAGGATTTTTGCGCAGTTTAAGTAATTTGTTATTTTTTTCCAGCATAACCTTTACTTAAGTTTCAGTTTCAGCTCGTCCTTTAGAAATACTGGGCTACTTTTCGATGACCAGCATAAACATGGGACTGGAACGATATTTCACTTTTTCCTTTTCGTCGTAAACCCGGTCTCCAATATCCATGTCGCAGGAAATCTTTTTATAACCAAGCTCTGTCAACGTGTTGAAATCCCACTGGGGCCTGCGTCTTCGGCACATAGGCATACTTTTTCTGTAATCAATCATGTCAGCAGTGTAGGAAGGAGGAGCCTCACCAAACAATTTTTCGTACTCCTTTTGATCCTCTTCATATTTCTTCATGGCTGCTTCATCGAACAATCTTAAGTTCCAGTTGGCATCGAAAATGATAATTTTACCGTCAGACTTCAAAACTCTTTTCCATTCTCGGTACGCTCTTGGGGCATCGATTAGGGTCCAGGTGACGTTTCTACTGATTATAAGGTCAAAGCTTTCGTCTTCAAACTCCAGATCTTGTCCGTCGGATACACGAAAGTCGGCTGTGATACCTGCATTTTCCGCATTTGCCTTTGCTTCATTGACCATAGCCTCGGTACAATCAATAGCAGTCACTCGATGTCCTGCTTGAGACATGATAATGGCAAAAAAACCTGGGCCAGTGCCCACGTCAAGAATATCCATTTTGTCATTTTTCCCGGCATTTTCAAGGATGATATCCGTCCAAACCTTTTTTTTAAAGCAGTTTAACTCCACTTTTATTAAATTGCTGTAGTTACTGGAACTATCCGTCCAATTTTTAATCACTTTTTGTTTCGGGTCCATCGCCATCAACTCTACTTTATTTGTATAAGCAGACACGCCATAAAGGTGGCAGCGTATCTGCTTATTAAATATTTTTTAATTTTATTGTTTTACATCGAGTTTTTGCCATTCTATAGGCGCGTAGTTATTCACACCGATTTCAAATCCTTCTATTTTGTCTGTGTTGACAGCAAAGGAAGTAACAGGGTAATATAAGGGGATGGTGAGGGCTTCTTCACTGATATATTTGAATACCGTATCGTAATTCTTTTGTCTTTCAGTTTCGTCAACGCTGTTTAATGCTCTGGTAATATTGTTGTAGAGCCCTTCATCGTACCACACCTTTGCGGCATTGCTGGTAGAAAGAATCGAAAACATCTCAAGCAATGAACCATGGGGCACCCATGAATCCGAAGATGTTCTCATCAGAGCGATGTCAAACGCTTTTGTATTCATCGTGGCGTCTTCATATCCGTTTTTATCCAGAATATTAAGATTTACTTTTATGCCCACAGAAGAATATTCAGATTGCACAAACTCTGCCAGTTGTTTCCATTCAGGGAATTCTTCTGTTGATAACACAAAGTTAAACTCCATCTTTTTCCCATTCTTTTCACGAATACCATCACCGTCTGTATCGACGTATCCTGCTGCTTCCAGTAATTGTTTTGCTTTTTCCTTATCATTGGAAAAACCATAGTTATTTTCCCGCGTAGTATAAGGGACACCTGTTTGATACAAACCATTAGCTTCTAAGCCAACGTTGTTGAACAGATTTTCCGCAATGCTCTTTTTGTTGATGGCATAGTTCATGGCCAAACGGACATTTTTGTCTTGAAATGCCTCTACATTCTGGTTAAAAGCAATAAAATGAGAACACATGGTTCTTTTGGTAAATGTTTCAAAGGAACTGGAGTTTTTCAGCTCTAAAAAGCTCTCCATGGGAATTTTTCCGATTAGGTCCCCACCCAGAATATCCACTTCACCGCTTTGAAGCGCTAAAACTCTTGCTTGTCCATCCGGTATCACCTTAAATATAATGCGATCTACCTTAGGTTTTTCACCCCAGTAATATGGGTTTGGTACAAGGGAAAACTCCTGATCTTTTACATAGGATTCCAGCATCCACGGCCCGGTACCGACGGGTTTTGTGAAATTACCCGTATTATCTCCTGGAGCCTTCGTGATGGAAGAAGGACTTAAAAATCGAACTGGTCTTGGGTAGGTCAGTTCTGTCAAAATAGGATAAGCTCCGTTTTTAAACACGATTTTTACCGTATAGTTATCAATCGCTTCCATGCTCTCTACATTAACCGCCGTCAGGATGGAATGGCGATCATTGTTAACCCATCTTTTCAGATTAAAGATCACAGCATCTGCGTTGAAGTCAGTGCCATCTGAAAATTTTACCCCTTTGCGGAGATTAAAGATATATGTTTTTCCGTCCGGTGAAATTTTCCAGCTTGTAGCAAGCTGGGGAAGAATCGTTCCGTTTCCTCCGTCTTCCACAAAACCCTCATAGATCATCTTGTATAGAAAATGGGGACCATTATAGGTTGCTGCATCCAATTCATCCATGGCCCCGTCACGATAGATAGCCACGACAACTTCCTTTGCCTTCGACTTTTCAAGATCGTTTTCCGAAGAATTGTTTTTGCTGACAGCCGTAAGGATCAATGAAGCACAAATTAACAGTGCAAGCATGATTAATAAAGACTTATTCTTCATTTTTTTCCCTCTAAAAATTTGAGTCTCCAAAAATTTTAATTTAGCAATGATGATAAAGATGACAGGCAACTTCATGTCCGTCTTTTTGCGTCATTAGGTCTGGTTGCTTGGTTTTGCAAATATTTTGTGCATAAAAACAGCGATTTTGAAAAACACATCCTTTCTCAGGTATTTTTATTCCTTCTCCTTCTCTAAACAGTACTGTATTTTTTCTTCTTTTTTTTGGATCTGGGAAAAGAGTTGCTGCAAGAAGGGCTTTGGTATAAGGATGCTGTACATTTTCATTGATATTGGAGATAACTTCCACAATATTTCCCAAGTACATAACGATAACTCGATCACAGATCTTGTTGACTGCGGCTATATCATGAGAAATAAATAAATAGGTTAGACCAAACTGCTGCTTCAAGTCAGTCAGAAGGTTTAAAATCTGTTTTTTCAAGGCATAGTCAATGCTGGAAACTGCTTCATCGCAGACGACAAATTCCGGATGCAGGATCAAAGCCCTGGCGATTCCGATCCTTTGTCTCTGACCGCCAGACATTTCACGACTATATCTGGTTAGGTATGTTTTATTTAGCCCTACTTTCTCCAGCATGGAAACAATTTTTTTTTCTTTTTCCTCTTCGGGTTCGTTGCTATAATTGTTTAGGGGTTCACTGATGATCTGCTCTACCGTATAATACGGGTTAAAAGCATTGGTACTATCCTGAAAAACCATCTGCATTCTGTTTCTGATTTTCCGCATTTGAGAAAATGAGTAATCTGTGATATCCTGCTCATTAAAAAGAATTCTTCCCTTAGTTGGTTGTTCCAGTTTTAAGATCATTTTTGCCAAACTACTTTTACCACAGCCAGATTCGCCTACCAGACCCAGAACTTCACCTTTCCTAATGTTTAAGTTCACATTATATACGGCGTACTCCTTTGGATTTTCTTTTTTGTGATAACATTTATAAACGCCTTTTATTTCGACTAAATTCACACTTTCACCCATTTTCTTATTAAAAACCTGCATCCAGTAGAGATTTTGTATATGCGTGCTTTGGTGATTGGAACACCTCATAAACTGTTCCACTGTCAACGATCTTGCCATCTTTTATTACGTAAACATCATCTGCCATCTGCGCAACAACTCCCAAATCATGAGTGATCAGGACAACAGCCAATCCTTCGTTTTTTAAACGCATGAGTTCTTCCAGTATAGCTGCTTGGGTTGTTAAATCCAGAGACGAGGTAGGTTCGTCTGCAATTAGCACATGAGCATGGGCCAGTAGTCCCATGGCAACCATCACCCTCTGGCACATCCCCCCGCTGAGTTCAAAAGGATAACTTTCAAGAATCTGATCCGTATTTTTCAATCCAACACGAAAAAGCACGTCTCTGAACATGCTGAGCGCTTCTCTCTTCCCAACCTCATTATTATGGGTTTGGATTACCTCGGCAAGATGTTCTTTTACCTTTAGCACAGGATTCAGGGAGCTGGTCGGATTTTGAAATATCATCGAAATTTCTTTGCCTCTTATTTTTAAAAGCTGTTTTTCACTCAGTTTTCTGAGATTTACCCCATTTAGCCATATTTCTCCATCGATAATCTTTCCCGGCTTATCCACCAAATTAAAGATAGATAATGACATTACCGACTTTCCGCTTCCTGAACCACCTATGAGCGCGGTAATTCTACCTTTATACACATCCAAGCTGACTCCGTCTACAGCTTTCACTACCTGTTTTTCTAAATAAAAGTAGGTTTTTAGGTTGATGATGGATAGAACCGGCTTTTCAGCCATTTTTCCCATCACCCCCATTTACTACAGACACATCGCCGGAAGAAAGAATAAGGACATCATTTAACCCTTCCCCAAACAAATTGAAGGCAAGCACGGCAAGCGTTATGGTTAATCCGGGCCAAAGCAACAATAACGGTTGTGAGGTCAAATACTGTCTGCTATCGCTCAGCATAACTCCCCAATCTGCCATTGGGGGCTGTGCGCCAAGCCCAATGAAGGAAAAGCCGGCCACATGCATAATCACGGCTGCTATTCTCAGGGTAGCCAGTACGATGATGGGAGAAAGCGCATTTAAGGATATATGCTTTAAAAGAATTGACGTCCTACTGCTTCCCGAAGCAACGGCTGCCAGTACGAACTCTTTTTCTTTCAGCTTGATTACCATGCCGCGGACAATTCTTGCAAAAGGTGCCCACCAAAGTACCACGAACACAAGCATAATATTTACGATGCTGGGCCCCCACACGCCCACAACTGCCAAGGCCAAAAGAGTTGAGGGAAAGGTTGATGCAATATCCGCCAGACGCATGATGAAATTATCAAGCCATCCGCCCATATAACCGGCAATCATACCGAGAGGAACTCCCAGTGTTAGTATAAGGACAGTAGCAACAATTGCCGTTACAAGGCTGGTCCTAATTCCGTAAATCAATCTTGACAGGATACATCTGCCCAGCTGGTCCGTGCCCAGGGGGAATTCTACACAGGGCTTGAGTAATTTTTTTGTGAGATCCACCGCATAAGGATTGTGGGGAGCCACGACTGGGGCAAAAACACCTGCAAACACAAAAATTATGATGATGGTTAATCCCAGTATGGCTAATTTTTGTTTTTTTAATTTCAATAGCAAGTTTCTTTTCAAAATGATGACCATTCCTCCTCTTGCAACAGGAAACGGTTCTCTCTTGTACACCTTAATTTCAGCATATCCAATAGCCTGGAAAGGAGTCTATTCTTTCCATTTCTGTTCATCATTTATCTGTTACTCAAGCTGTATTTTTGGGTCTATGTAAAGGTACAAAATATCCAGTAAAAGATTAATTACAATAAAGGTTACCGCGACAATCACGATATATCCTTGAATAACGGGCAAATCCTTGAGTTTAATACTATCCACAGCAAATTTCCCTATGCCGTTCCAGGAAAAAATGGTCTCCACAGCAAACTGACCCGCTAAAAGCTTGCCGAAGTTTACCCCGATCAGGGTAATACAGGGAAGCACGGCATTTTTTAATCCATGCTTCATCAATACGGCATTTTGGCTAAGACCTCTTGCTCTTGCCGCTTTCATAAAGTCATAATTACTGATTTCTATGAGATTGTTTCTCAAAATTCTTATGTATGTAGCTCCGTAGTTTACACTCAGGGTAAATGCGGGCAGAAAAATATTTTGTAATTTGCTGCCGGAAATAACAGGTACAAGATCTAACTTTACAGCAAAAAGATATAATAGTATAAGGCCAAGCCAAAAATCCGGCATGGCTGCACCTGCAGTAGAGAAAACTCTAAAAAAATGGTCAATAAACGAATCCTTGTATCTGGCGGAAGCTAGAGCAATAGGAATGGCGAAAAGAACGGATATTATTGTTGCTGCAATTGCCAGTTCAAGGGTCGCTGGAAATCTGGATAGTATTTCATCGGAAACTGGTTTTTTTGTTTGAAAGGATATCCCAAAATCAAGCTCAGTTGCTTTTTTCAGCCAGTTAATATACTGAATATCAAGGGGTTCATTTAACCCTAGATCTTCCTTGACTGCTGCAATGTTTTTTTCGGTAACCTCCAACCCTTGGCTGCGGATGGTTATCTCGGTCACGTCCCCCGATGACATATTGCTTAAGGCAAACGCTAAAATTGTTACAATTAATAGCATAGGAATTATTTGAAGCAATCTTTTTAAAATGATTCTAAGTTTTTTCATGTCCTTTTTGCTTTTCAAATATTAACACCTTTTACAAACATGTATCAAATCGCTTAAAATTGGGGGATTCACGGATACATATAATTCGAATCTGTATCCATTTGCATAGCTTTATCACTGCTGTTTCATAGCATTTTCATTTCCTATTATATTATTATATTTTATTTACAATATATATACACAATAATATGTGTTACTATGTGACGTATATTTACTTAATATATAATATTTTCGTTTTTTTTAGTAGTTTTTAATGTCCGATTTTTAAAACTCACACTTGAAAATCAAA
>DAQQ01000187.1:0-4832 GCA_002508465.1 Methanosarcina sp. UBA7
TATAGGTATACGTACAAAGCTTTATAAGTGCTTTAAAGCTTACTGCCTGTTTGTCACCTAATTATGTTTTCCAACATGAAAATAATATAGAGGACTTCGATAAACCTCTGATTTCAACATATTACTTATATACCCTTTATAAGCAACTAGCCAAAAAGCTAGGTTTATCGAAGTCCTCTATAATAGATTTGGGAATGAAATTGGTTTTGGGATGAGCTCTATTTATATAAATAACTTTCTTAAATTCCAGAAGGTCAGTCAGGAGTGAAATTGTTGAGCTCAAGAGCTCCATATCAGATTTCCGGGAAATCCAAAAGAAAAAACATTTTATGTTTTATAGGCCTGCATAAATGGAAAAGAAGCGGTGGTTTGAACGTTTATTCTTCAAATGTGAGAGAAAAGTATTTCGTGTGTACACGTTGCGGGAAGACAAAAACAGTTTATGAACCAAAAACAAATGAAATCTAAAAAGCCCTGTTAAAGGAAATCTCATATTTAGCTGCTGATATCATCCTTATTTATAAGTGGGTCATACTGGCCCAATTATTTATATGTTTCCATGAATTTTTTTTAATCCCGTTAAATTGACACCTTACCTATACAGGTGCTTATAGAAAGCGTTATCCGACAACGAAAATTTTAAGCTCAATAGCCTGCAAATATCTCTTCTATTTTGTAAATTTTCCAGTTTTATGTTCTCAAGTTATTACTGGATGAGAAATTTGTTAACGCCAGAAAAACTATATAATTCCGCCTCATAAATTATTTTGATAATATGCAAAATTTTGATAACAAGCAAAAATTAGAGCCTCTTACCCTGATCTTCAGCCATCAGAATTTCTTTCAAAATACTCCAGATTTAATCCCCAGAGAGATTTGCCCCTGCTTTTCCCTGGAAGGCAGTGAAATTAAACTCATCTCTGGACCCGCTCATGCAGGTAAAACCACTTTCATGAGTCAGGTTGCCAGTAACCTGGTTGGAGTAAAAATTTATATTGATTTTGAAGACGATCGGATGCAGGAGCTAGGACCTGGATATTTACAGGCAATTGAGGAGACTGCAGCCGAAATTCGCAAAAAAGAAACTGAAGGCGAAGAGGGGCAAATTTTCTATTTTTTTGATGAAATTCAAAATCTCCAGGGGTGGGAGAGCTGGGTTGACAGGCTTCACAGGCAAGGGGCAGAAGTTTATCTAACTTCATCGAGATCAAAACTAATAAATGAGTTTTCGTCCAGGTTTCCAGGTAGATGTAAAATTTTAAAGCTTTTTCCGTTCTCTTTTAAGGAATACTTGCTGATTAAAGGTAACGAAATTGAAGAGTCTGATTTTCTAACCACTTCCAGCGATGAACTGTTATGTATGTTTTTGCAGTATTTCGAAAACGGTGGTTTTCCGGATGTAATCAAAAACAATGACATCAGTCTTTCCCGTAAATATTTTGAAGAAGAGTTAAAAAAAGGAGATGCACACGGGTATGATATCCAGAAGTTAAAAAAGCTTACCATATTCCTGATCTCGAATATGGCTTCGGAGTACTCTCTTGAGACCCTGAAAAAAGTTAGTGGAATCGAGAATGATGAACTAATAGACATCTATCTGAACTATCTCGAAGACATTTTCTTGCTGTATCGGGTTCCAAAACTCAATAGCCTGCAGGAAAACGGGAAGGAAAAAGACATTACTTGCAAGGTTTATGCAGGAGATACCGGCTTTTTCAAGGCAGTATATCCAGGCTACCCTGACAGCCTTGGGCTGAGATTTGAAAACCTTGTATTCCTTGAATTGCTGAGAAGGGAAAAACAGGTATTCTACTTCCAGAACAAAAGAGAATGTGATTTTGTTATTAAGGAAAGAGACAGTCAGAAAATTTCAGCTGCAATTCAGATCTCGGTTTGCTTCGGAAACCCTGTAGTAAGGGAAAGAGAAATTCTGGGACTCATGGAAGCTCTGGATGAGTACGACCTGGAACAGGGGCTTGTTCTGACAATGGACGATGAAGAGACCATCCAAGTTGACGGCAAAAGCGGAAAGAAAATAATCATGGTTAAACCGGTATGGAAATGGATGCTAGAGTAGAAGAGGATAAAGAAGGACGTTGATATTAAATATTAAACATTTAATATTTATCAAAACTATCCGAAACTAACATCCTGTCGGAAATATAAATTTACGTCTCTATCCTTCCGTGAAAACTGCAATTAAGGAGTAAGAGGATAAGAACATAAAAGAAGATAATCTCATGTATTTTTAACTAATAAAAGATAGAACCATTTCAGGTTCTATCTTCTGAAATTTCAAGCACAGTGCTGCCACACTAAAAACTCATTCTGCAGGAACAACAGCTTCGTATTTCTGTGCAGTTTTTAACTCATTCTGTAAATGGCCCCAGATAGGTACATACAATAGAAGTACTACAAAACCAACTGCTGTGGCAATCCATCCGCTTTCCAGAGTGCTGATATATATAATCCCAATCAGGAAAAAGGGAATGTTCAGAATTCCGGTTGCAAAAGCTATCTCAGTCCAGCCGCGGGGGGCTTTAAAGGGCCTTTCCAGTTTTGAAAACTCAGGATCCTTTTTCGATTTTACATAGGCAAAGAGACTCATCCCGTTTGCGACGACGTATCCAACTGCAGAAGCTGAGAGAATTGCAGTCGGACTCCCAAGAAGGATCAGGCCCATGTTAAAAAGACCATCTACGATCATAGCGTTCACAGGGTTCCCGTTAGCGTTCAGTTTTCCAAAGACAGCTGGAAGGTTACCTTCAACTGCCATTGAGTAGATCGATCTTGCAGAGGATAGGAAGGCAGTCTGGATAATAAGTATCATAGCTGCAACCAGCATGAGAATTGAAATCGAGCCTCCCACAGGACCTAAAGACAGTTTTGCAAGGGGAAGCATTGGAGATATAGGGTCTGCAAGTACACCTTTGACTCCGAGAGCCCCTATAACCGAGGTCTGGACGAGCACATAGAGTACAAGGCAAATCAGACCGCAGACGAGTAGAGCTTTTGGCGTATCGGTATTGGGATTTTTATATTCTGGCCCAAATATTGCTGCACTTTCCCAGGCAACGGCACTCCATTCGGCCATTGCGAAAAGCCCGAGAATAATTAAGATATGTTTCAGATCCCAGCTCCAGTCCTGGGGCAGCCAGGCACCTGTAATGTTGGTAAGGTGGAAATCTCCAGTAAAGAACGGGGCAATAGTGATAATAACCAGAGGTAACAGGGATACCACAGCCAGAATATACCCAAGAGTAGCTCCGTTTTTGAGACCTTTGGAGTTTATAATAATCATGTACCCAAACACCAGTGCTCCGACTATCAGGTTGAAGAGGGTCTGGGGAATTACGCTAAAGATAGGGAGCAGCCCATGGAGATAATCCCCTATAAGGATCGCATAGATTCCAATTACCGGGCTCCATCCTAACCAATAGCTCCAGGCACTGAAACCTCCTATGAATTTTCCTATCAGCCTAGACTTTTCACTCGTGTTGTCACCTGTATTCGAACCAAAAACAGTTTGGGTATAACCTGGTAGTCCTGAAGACCTGGGTAAAACAGTTGCAAGCTCTCCGAATGAAATGTTCTGGAAAAATCCCAGAATAACGGTTAAGCCCCAGACTATTATTGAAAAAGCCCAGACATAATTGGTTAGATAGCCTATGGAAGGTAGAATCAATAAAGGAACACCAAGTGCTATTGCAAGTCCCTGTTTCCAGTCAATGCTTCTCTTAAGCTCTTTTAGCTCGCAGTTTGCCCTGCTACACTCTCCTGCCGACTGCCAGTCTATTTGAGAGTTATTTTGATAATCAGGAGAATAATTATTATTGTCCATAAAATTGCCATCTCCAAAATCCTTTTTCAGGCAATTTGTTTTCTGAAAATGTTGCAGGAATTAATCTTAATATCGAGCAACTTTTCGATGTTCATCTTTGCAGCAATACCTTTTGCAGCACCTGGCACTGACGTTACCACACCGATATCGAGTTCTTCACGCAGCTCCCGCATAACGTGCTCGTCTACGAGGTCCATCTTATCGACCCCTAGTTTCTTTGCCACGTATTCTTTTGCCTCTCCTATGCGCATGTTCTTTGAGAACTCCATTCTTGCGACAAGGTCTCCTGCAGCCCTTATTCCAGTCATGCCTGAAGCCATTATGTGTGCGATCGGCATACCCATTGGGTCGCCGACTCCGATCTATATGCCGTCTACGCCTGCAATTTCGACCATTGCCTTGCTTGCTCTGGTAACAGCATCAATAGGAGGAGTTTCAAGCATAGGAATTCCGCCAACTCCCATACCCATATTTACGTGACAGGGAATTGGTGAAGCTCCTACTGCAGCCTTGATGAAAGTAACTGCACGAGCAAGGTTCCAGGCTGAGGTCCTGCTGGTATTGGTGTTTACCACAGGCCCGAAAACGTTTGCTCCTGCTCTTGCGATAAGTGGAGCCTGTTCATGAGGCCACAAACCTGCGAGCCGTACTCCATCATATTCCAGTTCTCCATGCATACCCAGTACCATCTCGCCAGCCATTCCGGCTTCAATATACATATCAGGAAATTCATTTCTAAGTGCCTGAATTGCATAAAGTGTGCCGTACATATCTCCGTCACCTGCTGCACCGGTTGTATCAAAGTTAACTCCATCGGCACCGGAGGCAAAAAGCTTCTGCATAACCCAGATCGTGTCTCTGGTAAGGTGTTTGGCAGCATGTTCCATTGACTCTTTTGCCTTATCGATCTTGAATAGCTTCATAAGGTCACCGGGGTTCTCAAAAGGCCCATCAGGGGTATAATACAATCCCATATTGGGCATTGCACCGT
>DAQQ01000098.1:0-5151 GCA_002508465.1 Methanosarcina sp. UBA7
AATATGAGAACTTGGATAAAATAGGGAAATTTTTAGATCTGGAAGGTTCGACCTTGATGATAATAAGGATATAAGTGAAGTCGCAAGGGAGATTCTCAAGTTGCGTCAGGATACATTTACAATAACGTGTAACGCAATCAAATCAGGGATCGATGAAGGTCTGATCCGACGCGATATTGATCCAGTTGAAGTGACCATCTTGTTGACCCTATTGTCAAAGGGCTCACAGAAATGCGCTCAGACTTCAAAGAAGCACTGGATAATCAGGGAATCTCTCAATATCAATTTTTTGTAGACACTGCTGACTTCATACACCGTATGCTCATATACGGAAAAAATGGACACTAAATCCCACATTCCGCAGTATTTTTTTGAAAATCAATATTTTTCCTGATAGCGTTTTTGGAACAAATGCAAATAATTTGTATTTTTAATGGCATCTGGTGAAAATTGAATGATATCGTTTTTTGTTTCTAAATACACCAAATGGTTGCTTTTACCTACTGCATAAAAATCCAATAAATCCACGTTTAACTAAAAATCGATAGCGGTAAAAATATGAATTTACGAAAATTTACTGCGGAAAGTAGGCTAAATGAAAATATTCATGTATATGCGAAGATCTAAAAGCGAATTTTTCGTCCTTATTATCAAAACCTATAAGCAAAAATATTTTAGGGTGGATCCTAAATGCAAGAACCTACAAGCTTAACAGTTTCAAATGAAGCAAACAATAAGAGAAAAGGGTCCAGCAAAATGGCTGAGCTAATTGCTCTCCACAGGGTTGCAGAATCGAGAAAGCCAGAGGGTGAACGAATATGTTATGATCCTTATGCAGTCTACTTTGTTGACCCAGAAACACTGGCATTTGCAGCGTCCAATCCAGAAAAGACAAAAGAGATGTCAGAATACTACGAACGTCTTTTTCCGGGTCTTGCGAATTCCATTCGGGCTCGAGTCAGGTATTTTGATGACTTTGTAAAAAGCTCTCTTGACGAAGGGCTTGAACAACTTGTCATCCTGGGCGCCGGATATGATACCAGAGCATACAGGATTGAAGGCCTGAAAGGGAAAGTCAGGGTTTTCGAGGTAGACCATCCGGATACTCAGAGTGTAAAAGTTGAAAAAATAAAAAGCATTTTTGGACCCCTTCCTGATCATGTTACGTATGTTCCTGTTGATTTTGAGACTGAAAACCTTGGTGAAAGGCTTACTGCGCAGGGATACGACAGATCACTGAAAACTCTTTTCCTTATGGAAGGACTCATTATGTATATTCCTCCCGAAGCTGTTGATGAGACATTATCCTTTGTTGTAAAAAACTCATGCAAAGGGAGTGCTATTCTTTTCGATTACTATCCCGAGTCCTTAGTTGACGGAAGCTGTGAGTTAGAAGCAGGAACAAATATTCATAACTATCTGGTACAAATTGAAGAGCCGCTTAAATTTGGCATCAGGGAAGGAGAAGTCAAGGCTTTCCTTGCAGAGAGGGGGTTTTCTCAAATTCACAATGTGACTGCTGAAGAGTACAAAAAAATGTACTTTCATGGACTAAATAAAAATAGAGAAGTATCCAGCCTTTTATTCTTTGTCCATGCAGTGACCGAGTGATTTAAGTTTCAAAGGCACAGAAAGTATCACCAATTAAACTGATGAGGCTCATTTCTGGGCTATTTATGAGATTGATTCTCTTGCTTTAAGGTTTGCTGTCGCCTATAATAAAAAGCTGGCGAACGATTGTTTGATCGGCTAAATGGATTCTCAGCCTTTTTTCGCAGAAGCGAACAGCCTCAGCCCGGACTTAAATCTGTTGTTGACGGAACTTATGAACTGGGAAATGAGAACGAATATTCTTAATTAACGATTAAGAATGTTTAAGAGAACGGAGGAGCGGAGAACAACAAAAAGATATTATGAGTAAGATTTATAATTACTGTTATACGTCTAACAACACAAATAAATAATCATAAAAACTATGAATTTATTTAGTGATATTACACTGACTTTATCACTAGAGTTTTGAACTGAGTCGAATGAAGGCGAATATAATTTATTTTTGCTTATAGATAAGTGAGAGAATGGAGAAAAGACAGTTTTATATCTCAAACAATGAAATTCGTGTTCCTGCCATCCTATGGGGAAAGCAGAGTGAAAAGCTATTGATTGAAGTTCATGGAAACCTTTCCAATAAAGAAGACACTGTAATTTCCATGATGGCACAAAAAGCCATTGAAAAAGGTTACCAGGCGTTAAGCTTTGACCTGCCTATGCATGGTGAGCGTGTAGATGAAGAATGTGCCTGTACTCCCGAAAACTGCATAAGTGATCTGGTTTCCGTTTATGAATATGCAAAGTCACTTGCACCTGACATTTATTTGTTTGCGTGCAGCATGGGAGCCTATTTCAGTCTGCTTGCCTATCATGACTTTGACATAAAGCAAAGTTTATTTCTCTCGCCAATCGTCAACATGGAACGCATTATACGCAATATAATGGAAGATTTCCAGGTAAGTGAAGAAAGACTGAAAGCAGAGCATGAAATCCGATTGCCGATCGGGCAGATACTGGAATGGAACTATTATTGCTACGTGAAAGAAAATCCGATTTATTTTGAATGGAAAGTACCTACTGCCATTTTGTATGGTTCTGAAGATAATCTCTCTGAATGGGATGAGATCTCAGTATTTGCAGAGAGGTATCAATCAACAGTTAAAGTCCTGGAGCATGGAGAGCATTACTTTCACACTGAAGAGCAATTGAAGGTGTTTGATAGATGGGCAGATAAAAATCTGCTGTAAAACTTGATGGCATACTGACAACGAAGAAGTACCCGGTCTTTTGTCGTTTGCCCACGTAGTGATCGAATAGGTTGAGTTTTTTCAAGCATTATATATANNTATAGGAGCTTCATCTTTGTAGGAGTTTCATCTTTGCATGATGCAGATGACAACACTTCTAATTGCGTGGACTACCACAATGAAGGATAAGAGAGTTTGAGAATTGATAAAAGGGTCTAAATTAAGGTTTTTATGCGCAGAATGAGGGCAGTGCATATTGGCATGTTTCTATCGTATTTTTCAATATAATTATTGGCTTTTTAAGCAGTTGCTTATTCACTTATTTATTTTTTAGATAGTTGATTGTTCGATTAATTATTATTGAGTGGAACTGATGCCTGATTATTCTTTTCTATTACTGTGAACCTTATAGTGAATTTTGTCCCGTTATTCCTTTCCAGTTCCAGTTCTCCGTTCAACTGTTCAACAAGAGAAGTTACAAGCTGAAGTCCCAGACTATCGAGATTTTTGATGTCAAGTTCTCTGGGAACGCCGACTCCGTTGTCTGAGACCGACAGAACATAAGCTGTACTATTACATTCTTCAATTCCGCATTCTCTGTCCTCTTCTCTATGCAGTTTAACTCGGATTTCTCCACAGTCTCTTCCTTGAAATGCATATTTTAGAGAGTTTGAAACAAGTTCGTTTATGATAATACCTAACGGCACTGCAGTGTCCATATTAAAGAAAATATTTTCTTCTATATCCTTATCGAATCTGGTACCGTCATTTCCAAGTTTATAGGTAAGGAAGAGATTATCCGCAAGTTCCTTAATATACTGTGAAAAATTAAGCTTATCAAGTCCTTCGTTTCTATGCAGTTCTTCATGGATGAGAGCCATTGAAATTACACGATCCTGGCTTTCCCTGAAGGCTTCAAGAACTTCCGAGTCCTTAATATCCTCTCTGCCTCTAAACTTTTCAGCCTGTAAATCCAGCAGGGATGAGATTACCTGCAAATTATTCTTAATGCGATGGTGAATCTCTTTCTTACGGGTATTTTCAATGTTTGCCAGAGCTT
The DNA here is from genome assembly GCA_002508465.1 of Methanosarcina sp. UBA7. GTDB lineage: Archaea > Halobacteriota > Methanosarcinia > Methanosarcinales > Methanosarcinaceae > Methanosarcina. The sequence continues at coordinate 3,859 of DAQQ01000098.1, forward strand.
CCTCAGCTTCTTTTCTTTTGGTGATATCGGTGTACATGCATAGCGAGCCAGTAAAATCACCATTCTTATTAAATAACGGTTTAGCGTTTATAAGTGCCCAGAAGAGTGAACCGTCCTTACACATTAACTTCAATTCATAGCTCTCGCTAATACCACCGCGCCTTTTTTCCAGATTCCTTCCGGCAGTAGGCTTGCTTTCTTCACAAATAAAGTCCATTACCGGTCTACCGATAGTTTCTTCGTGAGTGTACCCCATTAATTCTGTAGTTCTTTTATTAGCAAAGGTAATCTTGAATTTGGAATCCATCAAGAATATACCTTCATTTGCTGTTTCAACGATATTGCGGTACTGTTCTTCGCTTTCACGGAGTTTTTCTTCTGTTATTCTACGTTCAGTAACATCCTGAACGGTCCCCCTCATTCGAATAGGAGAATTACTTGCATCAAAAATAACTTCAGTTTTTGCGTGGACTGCTCGCTCAGATCCATCATTTAGGACGATTCTATAATTAATGTTAAAGGGTTCACCAATTAAGGCTTTTTTAAAGGCAATGTTTACGTAATCCCGGTCATCCGGGTGCACATAAGTTAAAAACAGGTCATAAGTTACTTCAAGTTCCTTAGGCTTAAGTCCAAAAATGCGATATAATTCATCAGACCAGAGCAACTTATTATTTGCAATGTTACAGTTCCAGTTTCCAATATGAGCTATTTGTTGAGCTTCAGCAAGACTTTTTTCACTTTCTTTCAATGAATTGAAAGCTATTTCAAGCTCTTCCGTACGTACTTTTACCAAGTTTTCCAAATTGTCAAGAGTTTCCTTAAGCTTTGTTTCAACTTCTTTTCTTTTGGTGACATCAGTAAACATACATAGAGAGCCAGTGAAGTCCCCGTCTTTATTAAATAACGGTTTAGCGCTTATAAATGCCCAGAAGAGTGAACCGTCCTTACACATTAACTTCAATTCATAGATCTCACTAATACCACCGCGCCTTTTTTCCAGATTCTTTCTGGCAGTAGGTTTGCTTTCTTCACAAATAAAATTCATCACAGGTCTACCAATAATTTCTTCCTGAGCGTACCTCATTAGCTCCGCAGTTCTTTTATTAGCGTAAGTGACATTGAATTCGGCATCCATCAAGAATATGCCTTCGTTTGCTGTCTCAACGATATTGCGGTACTTTTCCTCACTTTCGCACAATGCCTTTTCCATCTGTTTTCTGTCGGTAATATCCTGAACTGTTCCTCTCATCCTGACAGGAGAGTCCTTATCGAAAATAACTTCAGTTTTTG
>DAQQ01000067.1:0-21479 GCA_002508465.1 Methanosarcina sp. UBA7
TTAACCGATGACCAATGAATCAATTCTTAATTAATTAACAAATAATCAATTCTTAATCAGTTAACAAATCAACTTTAATTGCTTTAACCGCAAATCTATTTTTTAAAAAGATAAATATAGCAGATACTACAACTTAATATATAGATTAATCTTACCCAACTTTACTGGAGATGAATTAGAGTGACCATCTGGGAATATGATGTTAAAGAGATAAGGTTCAGTGAGTGGTCAAAGACAAAAGAAGATCTTAACAGCCTTGGAACTGATGGCTGGGAGCTCATCAAATTTGCAGACGAGATAGACGAAAACGGTATGATAGCAGCTGTTTTTAAAAGACCGGTAGATTACGTTGACGCAGCCCTTTAAAGTTCTGTTTTTAATTTTATAATTTTTTGCCCTTTTTTCTGCATAAAACATTGCTTTAAGAGTTTGACTTACAGATTGTTTATTTTTAGTAGGCTGCTTATTTTTCATTTTTAGTTTTTATTTTTATTAGGTTGCTTATTTTTCTCAGGCTGCTTATTTTTCATATTTATTTTTTATTTTTATTTTTATGTTTATTTTTATTTTCGTCTGAGTGTGAAACAACTATCCTTCACTTTTGAGTAATAAATCTTTTTTCATGCGTAGTACACTTAGTTAACAATGTTTACTAATTTTGTTATAAGATAAAGCTTTAACCATATAAAATATTACTATATTTTAGAAATTAGTGTCAGACTGATAAGAATCAGAGTAATACGCGGAAAGTAAGAATCAGGAGCCAGGAAATGGAAACTCAAATTGGAAACAAAGCAGAATCTGACAAGGAAGTTCATAAGCAACAAACAGAACCCGGAACAGAACCTAGTACACAAAATAAAGAAACAAATCCGAGGTTTAATAACCAAAATGAAGAGACGGAAGAAGTAAAAAGCCAGTTAAGTGCCGTAATCGAAATTAAAGACGGCAATAATGCTGAAAAAGCTGAGGAATTATTTCAAAAGCCTGAAATCGATTTTGATTGCTTTTTCAAGTTTATTGATTCTTCTATTCAGGGTTTAAAAGAGTACAGTCTGATTGCCTCGGCTCTTGAGCTCGGAGTATTTGAAGCGCTTGATACTCCTTTGTCAGCAAGAAACCTGGCTGAAAAGCTTGGTTGTGATCCTTTGCTCATGCCTTATTTCTGTGAAGCTCTTCACAATATCGGGTTCCTTGATAGATTTGAGGAAGGGATGGATAAGGAAGAAGAAAAAACCCAAGTTGTAAAAACAGATCCAGTCGCCGGTCAAGAAAAAGGAAAATCCGAAACCGGATCCGAGAACACTGATAAAGAAATAAATAATGGTGGAGCAGTATACCTTGTCTCGGAACTCAGTGCGACTTATCTCCTGGAAAGTTCTCCGTTTTCTCAACAGCATTACCTTGCCGAAAGGGTCCGAAATGTTGAACGCTGGACTCATCTTCCTCAGATTCTAAAGCAGGGACCCGAGATTGTCGAAAAAGGACCTTTTTTTGGAGAAGTTGTCCACTGCATGGCTGAAAACGCACGTTGTGGCCTGCTTCAGGAAACTGTAAAGGTTGTCACGGAAAACATTGATTTTACAAACATCAAAAGGCTGCTTGACATAGGGGGAGGGCACGGACTTTATGCAGTCGCTTTTTCAAAGCTTAACGAAGACCTTCAGGCTTTTGTTTTCGACCTTCCTCCTGTTACTGCAGAAACAAGATATTTCATAGAGAAATACGGAGCTTCAAGAGTAGATACAATCCAGGGGGATTTTTTTAAAGAGGAAATCGGAAGTAACTATGACCTTATCTTTTCTTCCTTTAACCCCGGAGGAAAAGTGCCTTCCCTTATCCCCAAGATAGCTGAAGCGTTAAATCCAGGAGGCATTTTCGTAACCAGGCAGATGCCTGACGAAAAAATGAAATCAAACCCGCTTCTCAGTCTTGACTGGAACCTCTGGACTTTTGAAGGTGTGAAAAAAGGAAGATCAGGTTACAGTTTCGAAAACAGCGTTCCCTTTAATGAGTATATAGAGCTGCTTGGCAATTACGGGCTTGAAGTCTTCCGTGCTCTTGACATGACTGACGGCTCAAGGATTGTGTTTGCACGGAAAATAACCTGAATTTTGCAGAAGAATTACCTTTTTCTCAATTACTTTTTCCTCAATTACCTTTTTCTCAATTACTTTTTCCTCAATTACTTTTTCCTCAACTAATTCTTCCTCAATTACTTTTTCCTTTCTTTCCTGAAGAGATAACTATTAATTATCATGAAATATAATCTAACCTATTGGCTTACAGTAAACCGAATTTAGAAAACGTCAGAAGACTTGTTTTAACTTTATAAGTACTTATTTAACCAGGTATATTGCCCATAAAAATACGGAGTCCATCTGTTAATTTGAGTGCCAGAAAACTTGATTTTCGAGAGCCTCTGGGGAAGGAAGATGAAGGACTACAAGGAAGAACCAGAATATCAGGAAGAGATAACAGCACTGGTAAACAAAGATAAAAAGACAAGCGAGCTAATAGCCTCAAATGGCGAGGCTTATAGCCAGGTTAAAGTATCTGGTGAAAAAGGCAAAATCTCAAATCTTATTTTTCGGGATTGTCCTCATATTATAGAAGATATGCTTGACACCATGGTCAATCCAGTATCATACAAAGATAAAAATGGAGTTTTCCTTCTAGTAAACGAGGCTCATGCAAGGACGATGATTGGCTTTCCAAAAGAAGAGATTATCGGGAGAACACTTTTCGAACTCGCCAAGAAAATTTTGGATAGTCCTGGAAAATATATCGTAGAAAAGAGTGAGCTCCTGGAAAGATGTAACGAATGGACCAAGATTGAAAATGAAATCCTGAATCATGGTGGAACGAGAACCATAGAACAGGAACTTATAGTTGCAGATGGGACAACAAAAATTTTTATTTTAAATAAATCCGCCTTATGCGACGAAGAAAGGGAGACTCTCGGGATTATTACTGTAATGCAGGATATAACCGAACTTCGGAAGACAGAAAAAATCCTGAAAGAGAGCCTTAGTTCCAAAAATGAACTGAGCGAGCAAATTAAGAAAAACGAGGAAATGTACAAGACCATTCTGGAAAAAACAGGGCAGATGGTGTACAATTGTGACATCATAGATGATAAAGTCGACTGGCTTGGAGCGGTTGAAGAAGTTACGGGCTACATGCCTGAAGAATTAAAAGGTGCAGATGTGAACTTATGGATGGAGTACGTTCACCCTGAAGACAGGCATAAGCTCTGGATAAACAATAAAAATTATATAAAAAATAAAGGGAATTTCCGCCTGGAATACCGATTCCAAAAAAAGAACGGTGATTATGCTTATCTTGAAGAAAACGGAACCTATATACTGGACTCAAGAGGAAGTATAAGCAGGGTCACCGGAGTCGTAAAAGATATAACAAAACAAAAGCTTGCAAGCAAAAACCTGCAAGAAAGTGAGGAAAGGTACCGCACAGCAACCGAGCAGACAGGGCAGCTAGTATTTGATTTCAGGCTCGATACGCATGAGGTAGAATGGGCAGGAGCTATCCGGGAAGTAACAGGCTACTCTCCGGAAGAATTTAAAAACTTTGATAAATTACTCTGGATAGAACACCTCCACCCTGAAGATAGGGACAAAACAACAAAAAGTCTGGAGAAATTCCTCAGGAGAAAAGCAAGAATTCAGATGGAGTTCAGGTTCAGAAGAAAAGACGAAAGATATATCTACATGGAAATTCGAGGCGTCTGGCTAACAAATGACGAGGGGGAAGTTTATCGGACCATTGGTGTGATGAAAGACATTACAGAATGGAAATGTACACTGGAAAAGGTTGAAGCGAGTGAACTGAAATACCGTTCTCTTATACAGAATTTCCATGGGATTGCCTTCCAGGCAGACGAGAACCTCGTTCCCATATTCATGCACGGAGCTGTTGAAGAAATCACAGGATGTACTGAAGAAGAACTTATGTCCAGGGTTAAGTGGAAAGAGATAATCCTTCCTGAAGATCTGCCATTACTTTTCAAAGAAGAGGAAAAAATTCGGAGTTCTCCTTCCATAAAATATATCAAAGTTGATTTTCGCATAATACATAGGGACGGAAAAATTCGCTGGTTACACGAAATTTACCAGAAAGTTCTGGGAAAAGACGGAAATACGAAATTCTACCAGGGCACGATTTTTGATATAACCGAAAGGAAGGAAACCGAGGAATTTCTTGCGAACATTAAAATTGCCCGCCAGAAAGAAATTCACCATCGGATTAAGAATAATTTGCAGGTAATCTCTTCCCTTCTTGACCTTCAGGCTGAAAAGTTCAATAACGGGAAATGCATCAAGAATTCGGAAGTCCTTGAGGCCTTCAGGGAAAGTCAGGATCGGGTAATCTCTATTGCTTTAATCCATGAGGAACTACATGAAGGTGAGGGAACTGAGAGGCTCAACTTTTCGCCGTACCTTAAGAAACTCATTGGAAACCTTTTCCAGACTTATAGGCTTGGAAATGCAGCTATTAACCTCAAAACGGAGCTGGAGGAGAATATTTTCTTTGACATGGATATTGCTGTGCCTTTAGGGTTAATTGTCAATGAACTGGTTTCAAATTCTCTGAAGCATGCGTTTCCAGATGGAAAAAGCGGAGAAATTCGGATAAGTCTTTCTAGAAACGACGAGCATGGACACCTCATAGAAGAGATGGGTTCCGAAGTCAAAAGTACAGAATTTAAACTTGCGGTTTCGGATAATGGGAAAGGTATCCCGGAAACCGTAAACTTCGAAAGTCCCAAAACCCTTGGTTTGCAGCTGGTAAGCATTCTGGTTAATCAGCTGGAAGGCGAAATCGAACTGAAACAAGAAAACGGAACCGAGTTTAGCATGAGGTTCAAAGTGAAAAATAAATTATAATTGCTGCTTTTTCCGCACAGGCAATGGTATCAGGGCATGATGCTGCTCCAAATCTCGCATTTTTTCAGATTGCTTGTTTAAGATCGCATTGTTAAGGTCGGACTGTTTAAGGTCGGACTGTTTAAGATCGCATTGTTAAGATCAGACTGTTTAAAATCACATTGTTTCAAATCAGATAACCAGAACAAAAAATTATCGTTAAACTTATTATCTTCTTTCGGAACTGGAAAAATCTGAAACAGCAACGTTATTATGCTGTAAAACAATTTCTAAATGGGGATATATGTGATAAAAGAAGCCATGTTTTACGAGAAAATAGGAGACAATAAAGTACACTGCAATCTATGCGCCCAGAGCTGTAAAATTTCCCAGGGAAAAAGGGGCTTTTGCGGAGTTCGGGAAAACAGGGACGGAGAACTATATACTCTTATCTACGAAACCGTTTCAAGCGAGGCAGTTGACCCAATAGAAAAAAAACCGCTTTATCACTTTTATCCAGGTTCTTATGTTTATTCAGTCGGATCAATAGGATGCAATTTCCACTGCAAACACTGCCAGAACTGGTCTATTTCCCAGGCATGCCTGGAAGATGCTTACACAATGGATATTCCATCTGACGAACTTATTCAAAGGGCACTTCTCTCACGCTCAAGCTCAATTGCCTGGACCTATAATGAGCCCACAATCTGGCACGAGTATACTTACGAATGTGCAAAACTGGCAAAAGAGGCAGGGCTTGGGACCGTATATGTGACAAACGGATATATGACACCTGAAGCCCTCAGGAATATAGCGCCGTATCTGGATGCTGCCAATATTGATATCAAGGCATTCAACGAAAAGTTCTATCATGATGTCGCCAGTGCAAAACTCGCTCCTGTACTCGAGGCTTCTGCCCTTGCAAAACAACTGGGAATCCATGTTGAGATTACAAACCTCATTATTCCAGGTGTAAACGATTCCCTTGATGAGCTAAGAGAACTTTCAAAATGGGTATATAAAAATCTGGGGCCTGAGACCCCCCTGCATTTTACCCGTTTCCATCCCCAGTACAAAATGCAAAATATCTCACCGACACCTGTCAAAACAATGCAGGAAGCCTGTAAAATTGCAACCGAAGAAGGGATAAAATATGTTTACATGGGCAACGTCCCTGGCAGTGACCGCAACAATACTTTCTGCCCGAACTGCGGAAAAATGCTGATCAAGCGTGGCTATTTCGATATTGAAAAATATGATATCACACCTGAGAAAACCTGCCCGGTATGTGGGGAACATATTCCAATTGTAGGTAAATACGAAGGCTCAAAACAGGTAGCTGGTGAGTACGAGTATTGAACCTGAAATATTAAGCGCCATATAGGAAGAGAAAGAAATCCGGTGCAAAATCGAAATTTATAAGTCAGGTATTCTCTACTGAACCAATCAGGATCCCCTATATGAAGAATTTTTTTTATCACATCTCAAAAAATATATTTTCATACCCTTCCTGGAAAATTTTTATAATACCTGCCCGCAGGGAAGGCGTATAATTCTCAGGCCCATTTTTGACAGCCCTATACAGCTCTTCAAGTTCGACCCATTCTACAGATACGATTTCTTCCGGATCAGGCCGAATTGAGCTTACGGTTTGTTCAGAACAAAGGCCTGAAAATACCGTATGGAAGGCTCCTTTGTTTTCGACGATGCAGGGAATTTTAAATAACTTTCGGAATGGAACCGAGATTCCTATTTCTTCAAGCATTTCCCGTTCCATACAGGCTTCGTAAGATTCATTTGCCACAGTGCCGCTTACCGAGTATGTATAGCGGCCCGGAAACCAGCGCTTTTGAGGTGACCTTTTCTGGATAAGCATCTTATTTTCAGGGTTGAGCAGGATAAGTTGGGCAGCCCTGTGAATATACTTTCCCGAATAAAACTCCTCTCGTTCGCGCAGCCCAAGAAAGTTATCGTTTTTGTCGACTTCAGTGATTAGCTCTGCCACAAAAACACTCCTATTAAGTTGTTTCACTATCCTATTCGGATGGGCCAAAAAATAAAAATTTCGATTGAAATAAAAATGACAGACTTCACTAAAAAGATTAAACCTGGAATAATGCCGTGAAAAGAAAAAAGAAGTTAACTTTTCAGGATTTTCAAGGTTCTGAAACCTCTTTTGGCTTTTCTGCGGATTTCTGGATGAGATCCAGAAGCTGATCGTCGGTCTTGCCTCTTATGTCAATCCCGAGTTTCTGAGCAGTTTCCTGTACCTTGCTCTTTGGAGCTGTGGGTTCCGTTATGGATTTTTCAAATTCTCTAAGGTTTAGTTCGGATTCCTTCTGGGCTTTTTTGAATTCTCCCACCGAACTTCCCATGGACCTGGCCAATTCCGGAAGTTTGGACGCTCCAAAAAGAAGTACAATTATTGCGAAAATCGGTATAAGTTCCTGTACGCCTATCATGGCTTAACCTCAAGCTGTCGTTTTCTTAGATAATTTAATTCAACAGGTAATAATCTGAAAATTGAAAGATCTATAAATTAAGCTAAGATTTTTTATGTTATATAAAGTTTCTACTTTCAGTTATCATTTTAAATTTATATATTATTCTTTTTATTTAATGTTTGTCTTTTCAATCTATAGCCTTAAATATGTCTCCTTAAACCTGTCCTTTGATCTTAGCTTGATCTCGAAGGTTTAGTTTTTCCGGGGCTCTTCTTGTCCAGGGATAGATTTTTCGGCTTCAGGCATATTTTCCAAGCTTGTACCGGTTTTCAAATCGGTATCGGTTTTCAAATCGGTATCGGTTTTTACTTCTGTACTGCTTTCTGAACTATCCTTTTGTTCTTTCTTTTTTTCCTCAGAAGCAACTATATTCGCAGCCTTTCGAGTGTAGGCGTCGAATTGGTTAAGCTCGAGCTCAGAAGCGCGCTGTGCTTTTTTAAACTCTCCCATTGCACTTCCTAAAGACCGTGCAAGTTCGGGAAGCTTCTGGGGCCCAAAGAGGAAGAGAGCTGCAATAAGAACCACCATCAATTCCTGTGCGCCTATCATAATTGGTTATTATCAACAATCCAATATAAAAGTTCTTGTAAAATGAGCGGTGGACTGGCTTAGTTGGTGATTCTTTAATAATTCCTATTTTTAAACATAAAAGGTCCCAGTAAATAGGCAAGTCGCTATCAAAATAGCCGGATCAATAAGAGGCTAAATTCAAAGAGAACTCCCAGTAAAAGCGCCACAAGAATTTGGGCAATGAATGTAGGGTCTGGGGAAAGGAAAAGCGAAACTGCCATAATTATACTGTAAACCAGAAGTCTCTGCTTTTTAAGGGTCTGATACTGTATAAGCCCCATTTTCACGGCAAAAACCACAAGCAAGGGAAGTTGGAACACGATTCCGAACCCTGCAAGAATTGTGGTTACGGCTGAGAGCGTATCCTGGACGGAAAGCTGCGCTGTAGCCATATCGCCTGAGAAAAATAAAATGTACTTGAACATTACGGGCAGGACGATAAAGTAACCTATAGAGGCCCCAAAGATGAAAAGCAGAAAAGATACAGGGATGATTTTAAGGAAGAAACGCTTCTCATGTGGATAAAGTCCTTTGCCTGCGAACCTGTAAAGCTGGTAAAAGAGCAATGGGATTGAAGTAGCCAGGGCAAAGACAAGACAGAGCTTGAGGCGAGCAAAGGTCCATTCAAGGGGAGAGTAAGCAGTCATATAAATGTCAGAATTTATAAATTCCTTCCAGATAAGCAGCATCCCTTTTGCTGAGAATGGAAAAGCAACAATTATTCCGAGAAAAAGCCAGATTAAGACAATTGCCAGTCGGTTTCTGAGCTCTAACAGATGAGCCGTTAGAGGTTCTTCAATATCTCCTGGGACACCGGAAGTATATGAGTTAATTCCTGATGCCGTTCCGCCGGAAGCTGTTTCGTTGCCTGTGTACTGTGAAGCCATTTTTTTCTGCTCTTAAATGTACCTTGATAAATATATTAATATCGGGACATAATATTAAGCGTAAATCTGGTATCTTTCTGCAGACATTCAATTTTCCTTAATAGAATATCTTTATAATACATTTTGCGATTCATTTCCACAACATCTTTCTACTATATATTTGCATACCTGGATATCTACATACCTGGAATTGTACACTAAAAATTTATGACACTAAATCATTAACGTTTATTATCTAAAAACAATTAATACAATCCAATTAGAATGTAATTTAACCAATATAGTTTGTTTAAAATGTTATGTCAGTTAATATTATTTGATTAATTAATAATATAATTTGATTGAGTAATCTGATTAGAACAATTAATATAATATACTTGTTATAAATAATATTCTGTTAAGACAAGTCTAAGAGAATATATTAAGGGGATCCATTAATGTAATCCATTAAGATAACTGCTACTTCCCGTTTCCCAAAACTCAAATATAATTATTTCCGTAATTTAGTTTATGGTTTTCTTTAATTGAATTTCTCCTGAATGGCTGGAAGTTCCATGAAACATTTGGAGAATTCCATGAAAAAAGCCGGACAGACCTAAAGCGAAAAAACAAAACAGGTAAAAAGAAAGTTGACGATAACAACCTCCTGCGGTTAATAGATCTCACTGTAGTGAATACAAGAGTTCCCTTAAATAGGATAAAAAGAACTTTCTTTTGCTTTTCCGGATAGGTACTCAATATGTCTGAAGCCATTGAAAATCTCAGTATAATCCTGCAAACCCTGCGAAATAAGTTACTTGTGATTGTTGGGGTCCTTCTCACAGGTATCATTGTCTCTTTCCAGTTTACAGGCCCTATAATCGAGAGAATGAAAGTTGACCTTCTCCCTGAGGGCGCAAAACTCGTTTATGTGTCACCCCTTGAAGTAATGATGCTGGAGCTAAAGCTGTCTATTATAATAGGAGTACTTCTTACTCTGCCTGTTATTGCGTTCTATGTTTATAGGGCAATCTCGAAACGGTACTCAATTAAAGTTCCAATATCGATTGGAAAAGGCCAGTTTATTTTCCTCAGTTTAGTGGTTATTATTATGTTCCTTCTTGGAGCTGCATACTCTTATCTCTTCATGCTGCCTCTATTTCTTAAGTTCCTCTACATTGATGCAGCAGATTCAGGGGTAACTGCGACCTACTCAGTTTTCAAGTTTATCTCATTTATAGCAACAACTATAGCAATCTTTGGTCTTGTCTTCGAATTCCCTGTAGTACTTACTTTTCTTACCCGAAATGGACTTGTGAAGTATAGTACTCTTGTTACCTACCGCAAGCACATTTATGTCATTGTAATGTTTGTTGCAGCCGTCGTTACTCCTGGGACAGATGTCTTCAGCGAGATAATGGTTGCAGTGCCAATGCTAATCTTTTTTGAGATCAGCATGGTGATTGTGAGAATACTTGGAGTTAAGAGCAGGCTTTCCAATCCAGATCCTTCAGCAGCTGCAGTAGGAATTACGAGAAGAGATTAAAAGAAGAAAAATGACAAACGAAATGAAGAAAAGTGACAGGGTAAGTACGGTTCAGAGATCTAAAAGTAAAGTAAAGTTTGATGATGTGCAAGTTAACTACGGTTCAGACCAAAGATAATTCAGCAGTCCATACATACCTGGACCTTAAACATACTATTTTTTCTATATTTTTAGACTACTATTCACAGAATGCAGACTGCTAATAGTCCGATTATCTGGATATTACTTTCAACATACTCAAGATAATCTTATTTAACAGAAACCCTTATTTGAAGATGTCATGGAGCCGCAGCACATAAAAGCAAATATCCAGATAATTGCCGCATCCGTTATCTACGGATTTTCAGGAATTTTTTTCATGTATGTAAAGAACATGGCCGCAGGAACTGTTGTGTTTTACCAGCTTCTTTTCGGGCTTCTTGCACTTTCAGGTTATCTGGCAGTTACCGGAAAACTGTCAGGAATCAGACTCCGAGGGAAAAGAAAAAACTTGATACTGCTTGGAGTCTTCAATGCAGGCGCAATGGTTTCTTATTACATGGCTGTGGATTTTACTAATGTCTCAATATCCGTACTTCTGCTCTATACGGCTCCGTTTTACGTTTTACTTCTCGCCCCTATCTTTTTAAAGGAAAAACATAACAAAAAGAGCCTTATTGCCCTTGTTCTTTCTCTTACGGGTGTAGTAATGGTAATCGGTCCTGAAAACCTTGTTTCTGGGCCGGGAATTGAACCAGCATATCTTTATGGGGTGCTTATGGGCCTTTTTTCAGGCCTTTTTTATGCCTGCGTTACCATCACCTCACGTTCTCTCAGGAACGAGTATTCAGGTTTGGAACAACTTTTTATCTCAACCTTAGTAATGCTTTTATTACTGCTTCCTTTTGCAAAACAGGCCCCAATAACAACCCTTGCTCAAAATCTGCCTGTTCTCCTCTTTTTAGGGATAACAATCACTTCAGTGGGTTCTATTCTTTTCTTTACAGGGCTTTTGCATGTCAAAGCCCAGAATGCAAGCATACTTTCCCTGCTTGAACCCGTAAGTGCGATTTTTTTCGCATACCTACTCTTAAAAGACCCCATATCTATTGAAACTCTATTTGGCTGTGTCCTTATCCTTTCCAGCTCTTTCCTGGCAAGCCTGGAGGAAGAAAGCAAAACCGAAAACGAACCCGTTTTCAAGGAAAAACTGCCTGCAATCCCTTAGCTTACCGGAAGCGGGGAAAAGTAAAGTAAACGTCTGAGTACAGCAATCTTTTTCAAAAACAAGCCTTTTCAAAAACAAGCTTTTTAAAAAAAGGCTTGAGCGAAAACTCCAGTAAAGTTTGAATTTGAAAAACTTATTCCCAAACCCCATAAGCGTGATCACAAGCCTTTTAAAAAACTGCTTGTCCGCAAGCCTTTTAAAAAAAGGCTTGAGCGAAAACCCAGTAACATTTGGATTTGAGGAACCTATCCCCAAACCCTATAGGCGTGATCAACCGGCGCAACGGTTGCGGCACAACAGTTGCAGGTCGACAGGTTCACTCAAGAAGGCTGAAACATAACGAAAATAAGAATAGCCGTAATTTTTAGAAAGGCTCTAATAGTAGAGAAATAGTTTTCAAATATAACAAAAAAAGATTCTTAAATATGTTATTCTTAAGTAAGTCATCCTTAAAAGATCTCTCTGCCATCCGGGTTGTATTTTTTTCTTTATTCATAGCTCTTTTCCGGCTGGAGGGAATAAAATTTATTAGTAAGTGACCTTTGTTCTATTAGTCTTAAATGTTTTATATATTTCACTAATTGTTTCAAAAGTGCCTGGTATTCTTATGGTAGACGTAGTTAAGGAATTGGAAGCCCTTAGGCAGAATTTGCTTGATCTGTCCCTTCGAAATAATCTTCTCAATTACCGCCCTTCCCAGAAGAGAACCATCTCGATTACAGGTAGGAAGCCAGAGGAAATTTACGCGCTCTTTGTTCTTCAGGAAAAATCAATGAGGTTCAGGGCAACAGCCCAGTTAAAAGGCAGGAAAGCTGAAAATGAGGTTGAAGATGAAGCCTCAGAAAAGGAAAAACGGCTTTTGAAAACAATAGGAAATATTCTTGTCTCGGAAGATAAACCTCAGACTTCCCGCTCCGAAACTTTTCTGGAAACTCCGGATGATAGCGAGATCCTTGATAAAAAGCTTTTTTATGTTTTTAACCAGGCAAACTCCATATTTGAAGAACAGGGGTATCCTGTGCTCTATCTTGCACTGGGCTTTCTGCAGTGGAGTGACAGCAGATCAGATATAAAAGTCCCGAAAGCCCCTCTTATTCTTATTCCCGTTGAACTCAAACGCATAGGAAAAGGACGAATTTTCAGTATACAGTGGACAGGAGACGAAATCTTCACTTCAATTACTCTCCAGGCAAAAATTAAAGAATTTGGAATTGAGCTTCCTGAATTTGAAATGCCAGAGGATGCTGCAGGAGTCGAAAGATATTTCAGGGCTGTATCCAGAGAAATTCATGGAAAGAGAGACTGGAAGCTCCTGCCTGAGATCTGCCTTGATCTTTTTAATTTTAAGAAATTTGTTATGTATAAGGACCTGGACCCTGCAACCTGGCCTGAAGACATGTCTCCTGCCAACCATCCATTGATCCAAAAAGTATTTAATCCTGAAGACCCCAAATGCGAGGTTTCCGGTTTCCTGGAAGAAGAAGTTGACCTGAAACTTCCAGTAAAGAACACTTACCAGATAATGGATGCCGATTCTTCCCAGATTGCAGTCATTGAAGATGTGAAAGCCGGGAAAAACCTGGTTGTTGAAGGGCCTCCAGGAACCGGCAAGTCCCAGACGATTGCAAATACAATTGCAGAACTTATAGCTCAGGGGAAAAGCGTACTTTTCGTAAGTGAAAAAATGGCTGCCCTTCAGGTTGTAAAAAGCAGGCTGGATTCTGCCGGCCTTGGAGAACTCTGTCTGGAGATTCACAGCAATCAGACACGCAAAAAAGCCGTGCTTGAAGAACTGGAAAAGACCCTGAACCGCGAAGCTCCTGCCCCAGTACGTTCTGACAGGGATATTAATGAACTCGAAAAGTTAAAACATGAGCTCAACCTGTATGCACTGTCCCTTGGAGAACCCGCTGGAAAAATCTACTCAAGTCTCTATACTCTCTATGGTATAAGGGAAAAGACAAAGGCTTATTTTGAATCAAAAGGCCTGAAAATACCCTTATATAAATTTCAAGAACCTGAAACCTGGGATCCTGAAGCCTGGGCCAATGCAGAATCTGTTCTGGAAAAACTGAGCCAGATACTTCCTTTTCTTGGGCCTATCCGGAAAAACCTATGGTACGGCTGCAATCCAGGGCTTGTACTGCCCTCGGATCTGGGAGAAATCGAAACTCTTACAGACAAATGCGCTGCTGCTTCTGAGGCTCTTGAAGCAGCCATGAAAACCCTTAATGACCTTTCCGCAACCTCAAAGCCCGATACTCTCGAAGGAATTGCAAACGTAATTAATGCCGCAAAATTCCTTGGAAACTCAAAACCCTTGCCTGAGAAAATTCTTCAGAATTCGAAATGGGAACCCGAGAACTCAAAAATAGAATCAGAAGCTCTTGTTTCGAAACTCAGAAAATATCTTGAACTCAAAACTTTTGTAGACAAAACTTTTCACCCTGAGATATATGACCTTGATACCCCTGAATTCGAGGAACTTTCCGGTAGTCTCCTCAAACTTTTAAATCCGAAGTACAGGAAGCTCAAAAAAGAGATTTCAGCCTGTTACATCTCAAGAGTGCCTTTCTGGGATAGTAAAATCCTGCTTGATCTGAACAGCCTTTTAGAATATAAAACTCTCAGGCTTGAACTTGAAAATTCAGGTGCGGAAGGGAAGAAGTACTTTGGAGATTACTGGAAAGGTGTTGAAAGCGATCCTGCCCTGCTGGACGAGTACAGCCAATGGACAATTCTTTTCCGGCAGTACTTGAAAGAAGGCACTCTCACAGATAGGAGTTTCAGGCTTTTAGAAACCGGAATTGACAGCCTGGCCATCGAGTCTGCAGCCGATCATGTACTAACCGCAACGCAGGAGTTCCTGGAAGCATTTAAAAAAGTTGGAACTCGCATAGGCGCAGATTTTGGAAAAATGTATCCAAAAGGCCTGGAAACCACAAATCTAAATTCGTTAAAAACCCAGGTAACCAGCTGGAAAAACGAGACATCTTCCCTGGTGCTCTGGAGCCAGTATCTTGGTTACAGGCAGGCCTGTCTGGAAACAAAGGCAGCCCAGATAATTGAAGACCTTGAATCCGAAAGACTCGAGGTTTGTGATGCAATTCCTGCGTTTGAAGGCAACTACGCAGAGAGCCTGCTGAATCGCGCCTTCAGAGAGAGACCTGCACTTTCAACTTTTATCCGGGAACTTCATGAAGGCAAACTTGACAAGTTCAGAAAACTTGACAAAAAGGTCCTTCTGGAAAACAGAAAAAGGATATCATGCTCGGTTTACAAGGAAACCCCAAAATTGACTTCAGGCGCGTCAAGAGCCTCGGAAGCGG
This sequence comes from Methanosarcina sp. UBA7, assembly GCA_002508465.1. Classification (GTDB taxonomy): domain Archaea; phylum Halobacteriota; class Methanosarcinia; order Methanosarcinales; family Methanosarcinaceae; genus Methanosarcina. Next base: position 14,909 of record DAQQ01000067.1, read on the forward strand.
GCATTTTGCTTAATGAGTTCAACAGGAAAAGGGGACACATGCCTATTCGTACCCTTATGAAAAAGGCAGGCGACCTGATCCAAAAAATCAAGCCATGTTTCCTGATGAGTCCACTCTCCATTGCCCAGTACCTTGATCCCAGAAGCACCCGTTTTGATGTGATTATCTTTGATGAAGCCAGCCAGGTCAGACCCGAAGATGCAGTTGGAGCTCTCCTGCGCGGAAAGCAGGTCGTAGTAATGGGAGACTCAAAACAACTTCCCCCAACCGAATTTTTTGATACCATACTTGACTCTCCGGAAAGTGAGCCTGATGACTGTGTTACAGCCGGGGATATGGAGAGTATCCTGAATGTGTGCAAACGCAGTTTTCCGGTAAAGACCCTGCGCTGGCACTACAGGAGCAGGCATGAGTCCCTGATCGCAATCTCAAATCAGGAATTTTATGATAACCGTCTCTATGTTTATCCCTCACCCATGCAAAAAGACGAAAAACTCGGGCTGAAATTTATGCATCTTCCGGATGCGGTTTATGACAGAGGCAAAAGTGGAGTAAACCGGGTAGAGGCAAGAGCTGTTGCAAGGGCAGTTTTCGAACAATTGAGCAGATATCCTGATAAAAGCCTGGGTGTCGGGACTTTTAATATAAAACAGCAGGAAGCTATTCAGAAAGAAATCGAGGCTCTACTTAAAGAAAATCCTGGACTTGATCTTAATTCGGGAAATAGAAAAGGTGAACACTTCTTTGTTAAGAATCTTGAGACCATCCAGGGTGATGAAAGGGATGTTATACTGTTGAGTGTAGGCTTTGGCTTTGACGGCAACCGAAAGCTTTCCCTTAACTTCGGCCCGCTTAATCGTGAGGGAGGGGAAAGGCGTCTGAATGTTCTTATCACAAGGGCCAGGGAGAAATGCGTTGTTTTTGCAAATTTTACATCAAGGGATCTGAAACTTGATGAAAACTCACCTTTCGGGATTCGGGCACTTAAGGCTTTCCTTGAGTTTGCAGAGAGCGGCAGGCTTCCCTTACCTGCATACCTCAGAGAAAATCTCGATTCACCTTTTGAAGAGACGGTTTACGATTTCCTGGTAGAAAACGGCTGCGAAGTCCACAGGCAGATCGGCTGTGCAGGGTACAAACTTGACCTTGCAGTTCCTGACCCATCCCATCCAGGGAGGTACTTGCTTGGAATTGAGTGCGATGGAGCAAGCTATTATTCCCTGCATGTCGCACGGGACCGCGACCGCCTGCGCCAGCAGGTGCTTGAAGGGCTGGGTTGGAAAATTTACCGGGTATGGTCAACGGACTGGTATTTACATCCGAAAGAGAGCAGGGAAAAGCTGCTTAAGGTTGTGAAAATGACTGTAAAACAGGCAAAAGTGCAGGCAAAAAACGATATAGTATCCGAAACTTCAAGGATTAAAGATCCTTCTGCCTGGGCTGAGTGTGTGAATCGAAGTCCTGCAGATAGGCCTTCCGGAAAATTTTCCAGTTATCCTGCAAATCAGGTTTTGTCCCCAGTTCCTGCTTTGCCTGCAATGAGTGCGGAGAGTAAAGATGGAGATGAATTCGAAGGTGGGGATGAATTCGAAGGTGGGGATGAATTCGAAGGTGGGGATGAATTTGAAAATCAATTTTATAATAGAGCCTGTTTTTCGGAAACTTTTGATGCTGAACTTCTTCCAGAGCCCTCCTTTGAAGTCGAAGCTGAAGAGCCTTATCCAGTTTTTAAACTGGAGGAAGGACTTACAGCTTTCTCAGATATAGATTTCCTGCCAGAAATGGATATAAGAGCCAGGTCAATGGCTCTGGTAGCCGATGAAAATTCCTGCAAGAAGCCTGTAAGAAGATCAAAAAAATCAAAGATCCTCAAGTTCAGTGTAGATTCCCGCTATAAGGGAAATAAAGCCAAACTGATACCTGAGCCAGAACCTGAGAAAATGAGTTTTTATCAGGCTTATCCTGAGATCGACTTCAGTTCAGTCCGTGAAAAGAAGAAAAAACGCAGGCGACTTAATGAGTTTGCGTACATTTACGGCTCAGAAAGCTATTTTGAATCCGAGCCGGAATTCGAGGAAGAGGATTATGCAGATGGAGATAACAGTTACCCAAGGACATGGGACTCAGAAACTCAAAGTGAGCATGAAGCCGAGCCTGCAATTGAGCGCAACATAAAAAGGAGAACTGAAACCCGGTTAACTGAGCCTGCTCTCGGACATATGTTTGAAACCGAAGCCAGAACTCCAAAGATACCCCTATCTTTAATCCCGGCTGAAAAAACAGGGAAATTCTCTGAAAAACCTGGTATCGGAAGCTCCTTAGAACTCAGAGCCTGTAATACAGGGCCTGGAATTGTCGAAATCCTGGAAATTCCAGGAAAAAAGTCTGAACCGGATAATTCAAAAAAAGAAGATGAAAAGCTGTCCGGAAAAACCAGTTCACTTGAAGCTTCCGTACCTCTTTACCAGGCCTGTCTTTCCTCAGGACTTACGAAAACCAGTGATCTTTCTGAGGTTTCGGATAAGCAGCTTGAAGAGGCAATTCTGCGAATTGTAACGTGTGAAGGTCCCATTCACGCGCAACTCCTGCAGCAGAGAATAAAATCGGATACAGGAGTTTCCCGTATGCTCGGAAAAAACAAGCAGCGCATAGTTGATGTTGCAGCTCTTGCCGAAAGTTATGGGAAAATCAGGGTCAAAGGTGAGTTCTACTGGCCGGTTTCGAAACCGACTTGCCTTCTGCGCAGACGTGAGGGAGACGAATCTGCAAAAATCGAGTGGATATGTGATGAGGAAATAAAAGAAGCTATCCGTTTTGTGCTATACAACCAGTACTCAACTCCTCTTGAAGATCTTATTGTCCAGACTTCGAGAGTGCTAGGGATAAAAACTACACGTAAAAACACAAAGGAACGAATCGAAAAGCTTGTACAGGCAGGAATAAAGAATGAGGAGCTAACTATAATGCCTAATGAAATGATTTATTTTTTTGAATAAATTAAGTTTTTCAGAAAATTGAAATTTCTAAAGCCTATCGTTTTTAAAAAGCTTATTACCTGTTTCATTGCCGTTTCATTGCCTGTTTCATTGCCTGTTTCATTGCCCGTTCTATTTTCTATTCTTATTTCCATGCTTCGATTTAATGTTTCGATTTAATGTTTATATTTCTCATTTCTTTTTCATATTCTCGTTTCTTTTTCATATTTCTAATTTTTTGTTTTTCTCTACTGTGCTAACTTTATATGCTTTACAATTTTCTGACATCAAAATTTTCAACTCGATAACAAAATATATAATCTCGTCTCAATAACCGAAGATGCTATTTTAGCAAAAGAATTTTTGTAAGATTATAATCAAATCTTAACTTTTATATGAGAGTAATTTTATTTCTTTTTAGATAATTTCAATGAGATACTTTTGGTAAAGTTAAAGTTGTTTTTACGCCAGTAATCTTTATTTAGGTTTATTTTATAGAACAAGAAGCTTCGGAGATAATAGATAAATTAGTTTGAAAACGCAAAAATCAAACTGCAAGCGGTCACCCTCCTTAAGGATGAGGTATGCTTCAGGATGCCCGCCCTGTTACTTGGAGACAGATGATAAGTATTCTTTAACAAAGTTTACTTAATATCAGTGATTGAAATTTTGACCTCGGTTTTCTATCCGATTTACTATCTCTATAAAAGGAAGATATGGCTTAGATCTCTATAAAGGAAGATATGGTTTAGATATTTAAAGAGAAAAACAAAGAGGCAAGGGCTCACTTCATCCTCAGCCTTAAGGTTGGGTATTCGTGAGCTACGTGCTATTATTGTAATAAATTTTATAAAGACTTTGGCTCGGCTTAAAAATACATTTAGCTTAAAAATACATTTAGCTTAAAAATACAGTTATAAGAAAGGTTTTATTTCAATTCGTTTCCAATCTCAAATCAAATTTTCCTCTATATTAAAACTAGCTCTAAATTAAGCTCTAAATTAAAATCTGATGAATATTCGCGTAGTTTCTGAATTCCTTAAGTTGCAATTTTATTGATAAAGTGAAACATTGTTTAGGAGAAAACGGTAAATGTCCGATAAACTGGATCTCTCAATTGTAATCCCGGTTTTCAATGAAGGAGAAAACGTAGGGGAATTATATAATCAATTGAATGTAGTTCTTTCCAGACTTGGAAAGACATCTGAGATCATTTTCGTAGATGATGGGTCTATAGATGATACTTTAAAGAAGTTAAAGGCAATTAAAGATAACAGAGTTAAGATTGTAGGATTTCAGAGGAATTATGGAAAAGCTGCGGCTCTCTCCTGCGGGTTCAAGAAATCACAGGGAGATTTTGTTATTACCATGGACGGAGACCTACAGGACGACCCTAAAGAAATCCCGAGATTTTTTGAAAAATTAGAAGAATATGATATGGTTTCAGGCTGGAAGAGTAAAAGACAGGACCCTATTTCAAAGACTATTCCTTCAAAGTTCTTCAATGCATTGACTCGATGTATTACAGGAGTCAAAATTCATGACTTCAACTGTGGATTCAAAGGTTATAGAAACTATGTCGTAAAAAATGTAAGACTATATGGAGAATTTCATCGCTATATTCCAGCTCTAGCTCACTGGAGAGGATACACTGTTGGAGAAATCGAAGTCGAACACCATCCCAGAGTCCATGGAAAATCAAAATACGGAGTTGAAAGGCTTTTTAAAGGCTTTCTGGATCTGATTACAGTTACATTCTTGAACCTATACAAGAAAAGACCCCTTCATATCTTTGGAGGTATAGGCTTCTTATTAATATTCTCAGCAGTAATTATAAACCTGCATCTTGTCTCTCTATGGCTCAGAGGCATCAGGATAGGAGACAGACCTCTGTTGATGTTGAGCATATTAATCACGGTTCTTGGAGCTCAATTTATCTCCCTTGGCCTGATCGGAGAACTGATCACAAATTCGAGAAACAATGACGACTATATTATAAAGTACGATAGTTATGAACTGGAAAACAGCATGTAAAATCGTTGTCACTTCGGGTTTAATGCTTTACCTTATAGCCAAACTTGACCTGAGGACAATCTACGAGACTTTTACCCAGATGAATCTGGCATTGCTTTCTCTCTCATTACCTTTTATTGTTCTGATGTACCTGATGAAAGGGATAAAATGGCAGGCTCTGCTCAGTTGTATAAATGTTCAAATCCCAGTAAAACGATCACTTGAAATAATATTGATAGGTAATTTTTACGGAGCTCTTACTCCAGGCAGGGCAGGAGAAGTTTCAAGAGCTTTTTACTTAGATACTGAAAGTTCCAGAAGTATACCAACCGTAGTAATGGACAGAGTTATAGATATGATCTGTCTTCTGGTTTTAAGTGTACTATCCATAGTTTTCTTTTTCAAAGATAGAAATTTAATTTATATAATGACGCCGATGATAATGATTTTTATCGCTGGCATGTTCGTTATCACAAATGAAAAGGTCGTAACTCTTATTTTCGGGTTATTTTCTAAAAAAAGAGAATTCAAAGAAAATTATATTAAAACGATAAAAGAGATTACTCGAAATAAAAAAGTTATTTTTTCTGTTTCTGCATTAACTCTTGTATATTATTTACTGAATCTACTTGTATACTGGATAGTTATAAAATCCTTAAATCCCGAATTAAATGGTTTATTGACATTTTCCCTTCCAATAGTAGTAGTTTTGGGAAATTTTCCAATTTCGATATCAGGATTTGGAGTTCGAGAATTTGTAAGCGTCACGATATTCAAGTTGTTGAATGAAAGTTCTGCATATGGATTTTCCTGCTCTATAGTTCTATATCTCTTAACTACACTATTACCAGCAGTATTTGGGTTCATGCTTACTTTAAGAAAAAAGCCCTAAAATTTCAAGACAGACTGAACTGTTATAAAAAGGGTATCGAAAACGTGTTAAGAAAAGATATTGAAAAAAAACATTGAAAAGGACATTGAAAAAGGACATTGAGTATAAGACATTAAGAAAATATATTGAGAACAGATATTAAGGACGAATATTGAGGAATTAAAGAAGGTTAGGACTTACGCAGTTGAACCTCCGAAAAACTCATATCATTAAAAATAAATAATGTATGTATGGTTCTCTAAAAACTTACGGAGTTCTGGACATAAACCCACCTAAGTGTAATGCCATTGACTACATTAATTTCCTCATTGCAGCTTCTAACGTCTTTAAACGAAGAATGACCATTTTCGTGATATGCTTGATAAAGCTGAAAAACGTGGTTTTAATCCTGAATTCGTCTTGTTTGATACATGGTATGCAAGTGTGAAAAACCTTAAAGACATTAGGAAGAAAAAATGGCATTTTCTTACAAGGTTAAAGAATAATCGTTTGGTAAATCCTGACAACAAAGGAAATGTGCCACTTGAAATAGTAGATATTCCTCCAAAAGGACATGTAGTTCACCTCAAAGCATATGGATTTGTAAAGATGTTTTAGGATAGTTCCAAAAGATGGAGACACAAAACATCGGGTTACAGATGTGCAGGAGATGAATGAAACAGAACGTGAAAAGTTGGCAAAAAAGTCATGG
>DAQQ01000022.1:0-4933 GCA_002508465.1 Methanosarcina sp. UBA7
GGTCGTGTCCTTAAACCATAGACTTAATTTTATCTAATTTTAGATCTTTTATTGTTTGGGGGCATTATAATCACTTCTGAGATCGATTTTTCACAATTTTTCTGCTGGAACAAAGATTGTCCTAATTATGGGATTAAAAATCAAGGTAATATAGTGCTTAAAGAGAGATACGGTAAAAACAACCATGCACTTCTTAAATGTAAAACCTGCAAATGTTGTTTTAGCGAAACAAAAGGTACAATATTTTTCGAACTTAACACTCCAGATGAAGAAGTTCTAAGGACAATAGCTATGCTTCCTGAGAAAGGAAGTATTCGTGGAGTTGCAAGAGCTACTGGACATAGTAAAGACACTATTTGTAGATGGCTTGAGATTGCAGGCACTCATTCAAAAGAAGTGACAACTTATTTCCTCACAAATCTTAATCTTAAGAGGGTAGAGGTTGATGAGATTTGGTCATACATAAAAAAAGCAAAAAAACCTAACTGAAAATGATTCTGAAGAGTATGGTGATGTGTACTCTCTTACAGCAATCAAAAGTGACACAAGATTGCTTCTTTGTCACCATGAAGGAAAACGAAGTACACAGGATGCTATAGAGTTATTTACCAAAGTTGAGAAGATGCGTTCCGCATCTTCTCCTATTCCAGTATTTACTTCAGATGATTGGGATGCCTTTGAAGAAGCACTTATAAATGTTTATGGTAAAATCGAGACTCCGCAATACAAAGGTATTGGAAGAAAGCCATTACCTAAACCGATTCCACTTAAAGATTTAAAGTATGTCAAGGTATTGAAGAAAAAGATAAAAAATTACGTAGTAGAAACAATTCATCGTATCGTCTTTGGAGATCCTGAAGAAATATTCAAAATGTTAGGAGTTAATTCGGATGGTTACATTGGGACTTCATATGCAGAAAGGATAAATCTTACGATAAGGACATCTCTTGCAAGATTTATAAGAAAAGGAATGAATTTCAGTAAAATAATGAAGATGCATCAGAAAGCATTTGATTTATTCCAATCATGGTACAACTTTATAAAACCCCATAAGTCTCTAAGATTAAAAGTGGACTCTGGAAAAAGAAAATGGTTCCAAAGAACTCCAGCAATGGCAGAAGGAATAGCAGATCACATATGGAGTCTAAAGGAATTATTAACCTTTAGAATTCCAGTTCAATAATTTGAGGACACGACCCGATTTTTTCCGTCTTGTGATGTGAACTCTTTAAATAGTTTTATCTAAAACCGAATTATCATGAAGACTTAGATAGTAAGAGCGGTTGATTCAGGAAACATCCAGCGCAGTCCGACCTTTCAGGCAATATTTACTTATTTCTATTCAGATTCCAACGAGTTGCCATTCCCGATTGTTTTTGATAGTGCGGGAATCGACGTAGATAAGATTATGACGAATCGCACATCAGTGACAAAGAAACTCGATATCATCGATGCCGGTAGAAACTACGACGTGATCAAGGGTGGTAATAAACTGCTGGCAGAGGAGCTGTTGGACAAGTGGTTTGGAAAAAACGAGATGCAGATCCCTGATAAAGAGAAGAAACGAATAACCCGACTATATTCCGAGACTAAAACCGATGTACATATGCTTCAGATGAGATTCCGAAATGAGGCGTTGCTTGAAGCCGGGATTCCAAAACAATATTTGCCGGGAATGAGGATTTCATTCAGGCACAATGAAAATTTAAGGCTGATCCTGCCCGTTGAAGAAAGCATTGTCAGGAAAGTCGAGGATTATTACGCGCTTCTCAAAGATAAAAAACCAATTACAAGAATTTATGGTGAGTTGGCAGGAATTAATCCTCTAAAAGATGAATTGATTGGAGGGATAGAAACTGCAAGAAAGCAAGTAAACTATTTCATGGATACGCGCGATAGAGCAATTAAAGGAATATTAACGTTATTTTCCGAAGATGGCAGGAAAGAATGTTAGAAGCTAGATATCTCGCCTGGAATGCCAGATGCATGAACTATTTTTGAAATAAATAGAAAGAGTTTGCAGAATGGAAGAGAGCCATAGTGCTGATTGAGTTCAGAAGGCTGGTTAAAAGCTCTCAGTGTTATGAAAAGTTCAAAACAATGATTCACCTCGAATATCACATTATTTACAAAAGGAGAAAATAAAATGAGATTTATATGCTCACTTATTGTTGTAAATGATATAGAGACTTCCAGAAGCTTTTATGAAAACGTGCTTAATCAAAAGGTACAGTGTGATTTCGGTGAGAACGTATCATTTGAGGGCGGCTTTGCTATACATTTGAAATCACATTTTTCAGATTTAGTAAACATAAACAAAAATGATATCGTTCAAAAATCAAATAACTCTGAGCTCTATTTTGAAGAAGATGATCTGGATAGTTTCCTTCAAAAACTGAAAGGTATGGACTCCATTAAATATGTTCACGAACTAAAAGAGCAGCCCTGGGGACAGCGGGTCATCAGATTTTACGATCCTGATATGCACATTGTTGAGGTTGGTGAACCCATGGAAAGCGTAGTAAAAAGGTTCTTGAGTAAAGGCTTATCAATTGAAGAAACCGTAAAACGCACTCTAATGCCAGAGGAATTTGTCAGACAATGTTTATAGACAAGATGAGACTCAATAAATACCTGGTTTAATCTGACTTTGTTCCATTATTTTCCCGGATTCCAGCGACAGAGAAACCCTATTGGAAGCTATTATTCAAACAACCTAAATTTAGCAAAAGTTATTATAGGTCTTGATGAATACCATCTTTAAACCTTTGACAATCCATTCCTGTTTATTTTTTTACAATACTGGAGAAGTAGTACTTTTCCCGATTAATCTGAGTTAAAATACTGGCTTTCTAGATATTAAAAACATAAGTTTATCCTGACTGACTTTAATTAGGATTGAATGATCTTCAAAATAAGTCTGTATTGTTCTCAGATTAAGTTCGCACAATAATTTGTACTAAATCGAGTTTATGCACAGGTTTTTAGGAAGGAATTAAAAATGGCTCTGAAACCCAGAATTACAGAATCCCCTCAGGTTCGTTTGATTGACCTTAAGTCNNACAGCTACCAGTATGGAGACTGGAAGGACTCATATTATAAATAAGGTCGTGCGGATGACCAGAGATGTCCGCCCCCCTAAACCCGGAGAAGCCGTATTCGGGAGGACACTTACCGGTGTGGAACTTACTCGTGAATCCGTTTCAGAACTGGTACGCGGTACCCTGACCGAATCAATGGAAAAGGCAAATCTGGACATAAAAACCGATCTGGACTTCGTGGTTCGTTCCACTGGTGTTGTTGCAGGTTTTGAATCTCCGGAAGAAGTGGGTGAATTTATCAAAGCTCTGGCAGATGGCTGCCTTATGGCAGGAGTTCCCCCAAAGAATATGACGCCCCCGATGTCTATTTCAAATATTCCACAAAAATTCCAGAAGTACAGTAAACTTGAAAAGGTAATTTTTGATGGGGCTGTTGCCGGGGTATTGCCTCCTATAGGTTCTTCTGGCGTTGAGGTCGTTGCAAACGAAATGGAAGGGGAGCTTGCAACCGCAGGGATTAAGGAAGCAGCCAAACTTACAGATGTTGATTTTAGGAACCCCTGTATTTCAATCGACTTCGGGACAACCCTTGATGGCAGGATAACAAATTCAGATCAGCCGTATGCAAAAACAGTGGGTAATTTCTGCGGCTATGCCGGGGCAATTCCTGACGCAATTATTCGGGGTTCGAGGATTGTGGACTCAAAAGTAGGGACAGCTCTCGAGGTTTTTGAAAAAGAGAAACCGCCTTCTTTCCTTACATTAAAGATGAAGGCTAAAGCGATTGAGGCATATGCAAAGCGTATTCACGAACTTATTATTATCGAAAAGGTCCCAAAGGACAGAACGAGATATGGAAGCGTGCCTGTAAGGCCTGATGCAGCTGATCAGATCGGCGTAACACTTATAGGCTGTGATGTGGGAGTAAACGGCTCCGATATGGGCAAGCTTAGCGCCATAGGCATGGAAATTTGTAAAACTCACGGACTTCAGGTTGTTTTTGCTGTCATTGATGAGGTTATGGCAGACGTGGTTTGCAGGTTGATCAAGGTTGCAAAAGAAGCAAGGCTTGTTTTTGAAGATACAACTATAGGAATCACTGGCAGGGCGGGTATTACAGGGAACAAGCCTAAGTTGATCCTGAAATGCCTGGAAGATCTGAATATTGCTCCAAAAATCGATGAAAGAGTAGTCTTCGTAGATGACGGACTTGCCAGAGGTGCAGCCGTGATGGCCCGGTGTATGAATTCTCTTGGCTCGCCCCAAAATCCTTTAGGCGGCAGACACGGTGGAAAATGTATTCTTGCACAGAGGGTAAAACTACAGGAAAAATGATCTCAAAATACTGGCAAATGGTCTAAAAATACAGGAAATTCAATAAATATTTAAGATGTAAGAAAAATCGAAATATTAAAAGAGAAGACTTTTAAAATGCAGGAAGAGTAATTACCCTCCTGCTCCTCCACCACCGGCTTTTTCTAGGTTGAAGCCCTGCATTGTTTCTCTCTCTTTTCTGAATCTTTCTTCCAGTTCCTCGGCTGTGAACTCTCTTTCTTCCTTCTTTTCTTTAGCTTTAAGCTCAGTCGGTTCGAGGGTTTCTTCCCTGTACCAGAGCTCTGTACTTTCGAGCAGAACCCACACGTTTCCCTGTTCATCCTTTTTGATCTCAGTTACGCGGCTGACCGTATCACTGTTTACGTATTTGACGGTATCTCCCGCTTTGATGGGTTTTTTATTTCGTCCTACTGCTGTGATTACTTCAGCATCAGCCATACTCTCACCTCGAAGGCTTTCAGGACGCTGGCATTTCAGGCCCTGCAAAACTCTTCTTGTAATGTAATTTTACTGCTTATAGGTTGTCCAGGCCCTCTAATAAAGTTTATGTGGGTTAG
>DAQQ01000023.1:0-11177 GCA_002508465.1 Methanosarcina sp. UBA7
GCTAAGAGCCAACTGCGTAACTCTTAAGAGTATTTTACTCTCTTTTTTCCCGCGTCCTTTCAAGATAGATAATGAAAACCTGTCAGGCAACTGGATTAGAATATCAAAAATAACAGTCCAGGCCTGTACCTGACTAATTTTGAGATTATTGACCCTCCCCATCCCTTACCGAACTACAATATTTACTCCCCATAGTTCGTAGTCCGAGATTTACGATTGTATATTTAGTTTTTTATGTATATTATATATACATACAACTTAATTTTACCATATTTGCCTATCATCAATTTTTCCTATCATCAATTTTTCCTATCATCAGGGTTGCCTATCAAGAATGTCCTGTATAAGCCATTCTTAAAATCTGAAACTGAGTCCCGAACCTCTCAGACTGCAGCCGCTGCCTGCGGTCCTTTTTTCTTCTCCACAAATTCAACCGCTTCTGCCAGTTCTTCTCCAACAGCAACGAGCAGTTCAGGTGTGAGCATACCCTGGGAGACCAGTACTCCTCCTGCGTCTTGAATCGCCAGCTTCAGGTTTTTTGCCCATAGGTGTTCGATAATAAAAATAGCAGCGGCAGTACCTTCAGGTATAGCCTCGGTTATCTCNNNNGTACCTTCTCTAGCTCTTTCTTCACCGCCAGCCCCATACCCGATCAGTCCCCCTACGACAGCACCAAAACGCATTCTTTCCTCTTTATCCAGTTCTGTAGCCTCGAGAAACCTGATGTTTGCAGCTTCGTCTTTCCATATGAACAGCAAATCAATAAGCCTGATCATCCCTTTATTCATGACTGATTCAAGTTCACGGCGGATCTGGCCGTGGAAGTTCGGATTGTCAAATACTATGACTAAGAGTTGCATTGGTCCATACATTATTTCTTCCATTTATTTACTCCCCCACTTGGAATTCTTTCCACTTCCGCTGTTCCGTTTCTGTTGCGCTACGCTTCACAGGCAGCTGTTTGCCACATGAATGGGATATGAATCTCGTACACTTTCGACAGGCTTTCTTCCCTATATCAAAAACTCTGCAATCAAAAAACAGTCACAGCAGTATTATTAACACTCTAGAGATATAAAATTTAGAATATATATAAACGAGCATGTGTAAAATCAATATTAAGATTAAAACGGTAATTTAATTTCTATATCAATCCAAAGTCGTGGGTTTGAATCATTGAAAACCGAAATTGAGAGAATCTCCGATTATATTCATCAAATGCATGGTATGCACTCGTTTTTTCAGAATTGATCTATAATTCAGGAACACGACCCAATCCGCATTATTCAATTTTAGGACCCAAGCACTTGAAGTACAAAATCAATCACTTTCAGCACTGTTACTTGTTTAGTGTTTTAGGTATTTGAAAGTTTAATGCTATTGATTTCTTGGTCCAACCATGTAATAGTTCTATCCCGGATAATTGAAGTGTTGAAAATATGTTATTATTAATCTTAGTCCAACCATGTAATAGTTCTATCCCGGATAAAGAGCTCTTTTGAGAATTAGTAATAAGTTAGTTTATATTAAATAATTTATATAATTATATATAACATATCATCTTGCCAGTGTACCAATTTATCTGTAAAATCACAAATCTCAAAAAGTTATTGTGTAGAGAATTCCATATCATGAGGTTAATTCTCTCCATAGTAAGCAAAAACTTGATTTCAATTTTACAGCAAATTTGAGACACTACCGTAGAATCATAAAAGCAATTCTATCTCAAAAAGGCAATTCTATCTCGAAATCTCAAAGATATATTGATTATTGATATTTTTGTTGTAACCCTGCCGAACCGGTGTTTTGAATAGCAGAAGTAGTACACTCCAATCAACTCCAGTAACAAAAGTTCTTTCCAAAAACTGGTTGATTGTGAAGGTGAGCTTATGTACATTCAATGAATTTCATGAATGAATAAGTCTCTTTAGATGAGCATATATCTGAATATGGTAAACATTAGTGATAAGGTCCAAATAAATATAGGGAGCTGGGATATATGGAACAATCAATTGGTACTGAGTCCAAAAAGGAGTTGGAAGTATCGCAGAAACTCTGGTGGGCTGTACTTCTGGAAGGAATTATTGCTATTATTATAGGTATATTCCTTTTATACGAGCCTATGGCGACCACTATTTTGTTAATACAACTCCTAGCGATTTTCTGGCTAGCAGAAGGAATTATTTCTATAATAAAAGCGCTGATATTTACGAAGGACGGAAAATGGAGGCTGCTTTCAGGTATTTTGAGCATTATTGCAGGAGTTGTCATACTGATGTATCCTATCATCAGTCCTTACATAGTTCTTAAATTTCTCGTTATCTTCATAGGAGCATTAGCTATTGTCAACGGGGCTGTAATACTCGCCTCAACACTTAGAGGAAGAGAATGGGGTATGAGGATTCTTGGTGTCATTTCCATAATCCTCGGTTTGCTTCTGCTGACTAACTCTCTGGCAGGAGTCCTGATCTTACCCTGGATATTCGGATTTTTCCTTATTATCGGGGGAATTGGAGTAGTTATCTGGGGAATAAGAATAAGAACCTGAATACGAATTTCGAAGGATAAAAAAGGAGAAATATTACCGGATATTTTGATTAAGATTTTTTAGATCGGTTGTTCTACAATTTAAGATAGGCTATTTTACTTTTTCATAAGTTATCTTACTTTTTCATAAGGTGTTCTACTCTTTAAGATAATTTATCCTACTCTTTATGATAAGCTATTTTATTCTTTTATAAGTATATTATTCTTTCATAAGTATATTATTCTTTTATAAGTATATTATTCTTTCATAAGTATATTATTCTTTACTTCCGCCTGATTCCATCAGTTTTGCCATCCAGCGTGTATTATCGGAACTTTCAAGGATCATCTTCACGACCATTGTAAGAGGTATGGCTATAAGTGCACCTGAGCCGCCAAGGACATAACCCCAGTAAAACAGAGACAGAAACACTATGGAAGGAGATAATTTAAGGCTTTTTCCTGCAAGGGATGGAAAAAGAACATTTTCTATAAATAGATTTATCATCCATATCCCGACAAACACTGCTATAGCTCCTATAACTCCATATTTAAACAGTGCAAGCAGTACAGGTGGAAAAGCTGCAAGATAAAATCCCAGATACGGAATATAACCCAGTAGAAAAGTTAGAAAACCCCAGAGAACTGCAAAATCTATTCTTCCGATAAGGAGCAATATCGCAGTCCCGATGCCTCCAATCAAATTGATCTCTGTCCTTATCAGGATAAAATCTACCAGACTTCTGCCAAATTCGCGAACCCGCAAAAGAAGGACTGGTTGATCTTCAATTTCTCTTTCCAACTTTTTTGGCGCACCTGCAGCATCCAGAAGTAAAAATGCTGTCGTGATAACAATGAACGCAATTGTTGTTCCGGTACTTAAGGCTCCTGTAATAACTCCTGCAGTCAGACCTAACAGAAATGTTCCTACATCGCGTAAAAGTCCCCCAACTGGATATTGATCTGATGAAGGTAAATACCTCTCAAAGTTTTCAAGAGTACTCATTAACTGAGCTTGATATCCAGGGATTTGG
Source organism: Methanosarcina sp. UBA7 (assembly GCA_002508465.1). GTDB lineage: Archaea > Halobacteriota > Methanosarcinia > Methanosarcinales > Methanosarcinaceae > Methanosarcina. Next base: position 3,561 of record DAQQ01000023.1, read on the forward strand.
GCACTTAGCTGGAGCAAGGACCCAGTAACAAGGAGCACTGAAGCAATAGCAAAAATGATGAAGAAAAGAATTACCAGGCCTACACTTACCGAGCCAGGCACATGTTTTCTCTGAAGCCAGTGAACAAGGGGAGATAAGATTAAAAAGAAGAATATCGAGAAAAAAATAGGCCCGAGTATGCTTCCAATTTCCCGCATCCCAATTGTCAGGATAACCGCAGCTGTACTGTAAAGTAAAATACTGGCCGGTACCGAATTATCGTCCGTATCCATATGTGCCCCGGATGTTTTTTCATTAATTAACATATGAGTATAAATATAAAAAAGTCTCCTAAACTATGGTCTGATTAATGGCTATAGGACTTACGCACTTGAGGAACAAAACCAATTGTGGCAAAGACTGGTAGATTTAAGTTACGTTTTATACAGTTAATAGTCTGACGCTGTTGATTTTTCAATTGAACTGCGTAAGTCCTAGGCTATTTCTTCAGTTGGTTTTACTCTTACATTAAGAGACTTAAGAGAAAAACCTAACGAGCAAGTATGGTACAGAATCAATGTGAGAAGTGTTTAAGCTTACTTACGAGTTTATACTGAAACTCAATAAAAGAATCTCTGAGTTTTCAAATTCCGAATAAACAACAAGTTTCTTATCATGGAAATGGCTTTTAAACTTTTATTGATATGAAGATAAAAATTGGCTTTGGATCGTGAAATTCGGTGTCAATCAATGGACGAACAAATATGTTAAAGAGCAAAAAATAATCGTTATCGTTTAATTCTTCCGAACATGCGATAGTTTGTCCCTGCTAGCAGACCAGAAACATCACATATGTCAACAAATAGCAGATTTTTTGATTTTTTACTTTTCTTTTTTTTTAAAAGTGCAGTACAACATAAGAAAACTAGAGTTGGATTAAAAAATTATATATAAATTTCGTAAAAAAGAAAAATTTTTCTATCAATGATATAAATTTTTTCTTTTATCATAAAAACAAAATATATAAATCTTTTATGGAGTTATTTTACAAAGTAAAATAATAAAACTGTATGGAGTGTAGTAAATATTGAAAAATCGTTTAGCGGTAGCTATCGTCGTTATGTGTTTGCTTTTGGGTACCGTTCCTTTTGCGTTTGGTGCCACTGAAAAAATAAGTGGCTCGTCAAGTTCAGCTTATGTAAGTGCTTTATATGTTGGCGCTACTGGTGAAAAGCCTAACCAGGAATATGTTAAACTTACAAACGGCGGAAAAACATCAGTAAACTTGAAAGGTTGGAAAATCAAAGACGAGGGTGCAAAACACACCTATATCTTTAGTTCATACACATTAAAATCTAAAGCTACGGTAACTCTCAGAAGCGGAATTGGTAAAAACTCTGGAAGCACGCTGTATTGGGGCAAAAACATTTTCATATGGAATAATCACGACCCCAAACATAAAGAGTATGGAGATACGGCGTATTTGTGGAATGCTCAGGGAAAACTAGTTTCGTCGAAGAAAGGATGAGATATTAAGAACTTTTCCATTTTTCTTTTTTAATATCGTTTGTTTAATGCTTGTTATCAAGGTTATTAATAAGCATCGAGATTATCCTGAATTGTTGCATCCTGAAATGACTTAGTAGACTCAAAACAACTTGGAAGTCCAATATACATAATACACCAGCATGGGACGTAAAAAGTCAAATGTTGAGTAAATTTCAATTTCATTTTGTTTTGTGCAATGATAGAGCTCATCCCAAAACTTGAAATTTGCTTCTCGGGTCTTGTATTTTGAAGAATCAATCAAGCTCAAGATCATGAAAACGACTTTGAGAATTCCCAACGGTTAATAATAAAGTGGCTTTTGGGATAGGCTCATATGTAAAATAAAACAAATTAGAAGTTGGCAAAATAATAGGTCATCTGTATACGATATCTAACTGTAATAATAAATTAAAAAACGAAATAATTTTAGGATAAAACAACAACAGCAATAATCAAAGATATAAATTATACGGTTTCTCAAAATAACTGCATATAAAAAGTGTTAAATTAAACAAAACTTTAGAAATTAATTTTAAAACATACTAAACACATACTAAATAAATACTTAAAAAAACCAATAAACTTATATCTGATTCTGCAGATTGTTATATACGCGAATAAGATCTATAAAAATAAACATTGAAAAGGTAGGAAAATCCTACACTGCTTTTGTATTACAAAAATTCGCGAATAACATACCAAAACAAGAATAGAAACACTACTGCAAGTAATGCAGCCATAGTTGTTTGTTGATACGTATGCTGAAAAGCATCTGGCATTAAAGCTGAGAGAGACTGAGCCACCTGTGTTTACCTCTTGTTTTTGGGTGGTTTTATGGAAACAGTATAATGTATCAAAATTGTAGTATACTGTATCAGAATTGTAGAGTTGATATATATGAATATGGAAAAAAAGAGCTTTCTAAAATCAATAAGACTTAGACGAGAAGTTTTGACAATTAAAAAGTGTATATGTCCGTTATGTGCGGAAAAAGTAGACGAAAAAGAATTCCGAAACGAAGTATTTGTCAAGGAATTCAAGAGTTCGGGGCTGTGTCAAGAATGTCAGGACATGGTTTTTGGATATAAGGTAGCATGGTGATAGATCAATTACCTGTTAAGGTATTGGAAATCCCTGTTCAGGTGGAAAGCATGGATTTTGATTTATCTCTACCTTTTATTCCTTGCAGAAAATTTTCAAATTTTTTTCACTAATTTCTTGTTTTAACTCTTCTCATCGTCGTTTTTTGTTAATATTTCCTGATTCGATACCGATTTAATCGTCCAGGCTACAGAATTTGTCCGATTTCTAAGTTTTCTTGCCTTCACAGAAAGCGAGTTTACAGAATCTATTTTCCTTAACCTTCTTCAGTATCTTCAATCGGGCCCATCAATCTGGCCAGCCATTTTGTTTCCTCAAAACTTTCAAGTATAATCTTCAGAACTATTGTAAGCGGTATCGAAAGCAACACACCTCCGAGTCCAAATACAAAATTCCAGTAGAGAAGAGCAAGAAATAGGAAAGCAGGGGATAACTGCAGGCCTTTTCCCATAAGTGACGGGAAAAGGACATTTTCTGCAAGCGCGTCTACGATAACGATAATTAGAATAACTGCAAGAGCACCCAGAGGCCCATACTTGAGAAGCGCAAGCATTATGGGAGGAATAGAAGCAATAACCAGACCAATATAGGGAATATAACTTAACAGAAATATGAGGACTCCCCAGAGAATAGCATACTCGATGCCTCCGATAAATAGAAGGAGGGCAATTGCAATACCAATTATAAGGTTTATTTCTGCTCTTATAACAATGAATTTTACCAGTTTTTTGCTAAACTCACTCATCCTCAAGCGGAGTTCGGATTGCTTTCCAATTTCCAAGTCTACTTTTTCAGGAGCACTGGCTGCATCTATTAGCAAAAACGCCGCTGTAATACTAATAATTCCGGCTGTTGTTCCGGCGTTCACAATTACATTAACAGTATTTGCCATGAGAGAAATCGTTACTGACAAGGCACTACGGAGAATTGACTCTACGGAAAATCCTTTATATGAAGGGACAAGTTTTGTAAGATTATTTATGAGTTCAGTCAACTGAGCTTGATAAATCGGTATTTGACTTCCAAACTGCATTGCTGCTTTAACAACTATTACCCCAAGGACCAGGATAATTAGAGTAAATAATAAAATTACCAGAATAACACTCAGTACACCTGGAACCCCTTTTTGTTTTAGCCAGCGGACAATCGGAGTAAAGATCAGCGCGGTAAATATAGAGAAAAAGACCACTGTAAGTATTGATGCAATCTCCCGCATCCCTATTGTCAAAATAACAGCAGCGGTGCTGTAAAGTAAAATTTTAGCGGGTACTGAGTGATCATTTGAATTTATATTTTCACCCCTCCAGTTTCTCTTTTCGTAATCATCATAGAAGTTTATGCCCTGATTGTTACCCCTTTAGAGGCAACACTTATCAAAGCTACCTTATTTACCTAACAACTTTTTCCGGACTCTTTTCAGACTAGAACTCAGTCCTCATGTGCCATTTGATCAAGCACAGCTGTAATCGCCAGGATGAGTGCATTGTCATGCCCAGGCTCTATTTCCACTCCATAGGTGTCCCTGATGTGGAACCATTTTTTCGAAATTTCTGCGATTTTCTCCCCTTCAACACTAATCCGATACTCATGATCCAGAATATCGCCTTTAATTTCCATTTCAGGGCCGTCCGGAATTTCGACCTTCCAGGTGTCCCTCAAAATATTAATCAACGCTTTTTTAATTGTTGCAGCCAGTCCGTTGTCAGCTCGCTTGATATCCATTGTGTCTCTTATTTTGAGTAACCTCCCCTGGATTTTGTAAAGATCTTTTCCCTGTGCGTCCTTTAATATCAGGGTGTTTCTGAGACGAAATGCCTTACCGTCAATATAAAATTCTCGTTTTCCTTCTTCATTCTCGATCCAATAATCGTCTCCGATGGCAACAAGCTTTTCATGCATCAGATAGATGTGCTTTTTTTCTTCTTCATAGCCTTCACGACCGCCAGATAGTTCCATCGAAAATCACTCTCTCTTATCTATGCAATCTCAATACCTTCTCTTAAAGAAACAATTTACAAATCTTATCCTCAAACAAAGAAAAAAACAAAGAAAGATAATAATAGTTCGTTTTTTAGCAAGATAATTAAAAACATAAAATCTCAATTTTACGCTTTCTTTCCAGGTTTAAGCTTTCCAGGCTTGAACTTTCCAGAACTGCTTTATCCTGAATTGCTCTTTTTAGGTCTAAGCTTTTAAGAATTGTTTTATCGGGAATTGGTCTCTCCAGGTTTAAGCTTTTCAAAACTGTTTTATTCGGAATTTTCGTCTTCAGGCTTGATTTTTTCCAGAGTTTTTCTCTCCAGAATTGCTCTTTCCATGTATTTTTTACAGGGCTTTCCTGTAAATCTTAATAATATCTTCTTTTGAGAGCTCTCTGGGGTTTGTCAGGCGACAAACATCCTGCATCGCATGTTCAGCCAGGAGTTCCAGATCTTCTTCCTTTGCACCAAGCTCTTTTAAGCCGGAAGGAATTCCTATATCCGATGCAAGTTTCCTGATGGCTTCTATAGCCCTGTCTGCCGCCTCTTCATTGCTTAACCCTTCCACTTTTTCTCCCATTGCCCTGGCAATATCGGCAAAGCGTTCAGGGACGACCTGCTTATTGTATGCCTCCACATACGGAAGAAGAATCGCGTTGCATACTCCGTGCGGAAGGTTGTAGAACCCCCCTAGCTGGTGCGCCATGGAATGTACATAACCAAGGCTTGCGTTATTGAAAGCAATACCTGCAAGGTATTCGGCATGCGCCATCATGTCCCTTGTTCTTATGTCTTCTCCATGGGAAACGGCTTCACGTAAGTACTTTGAAATAAGTTCTATGGACTTGATAGCAGCTGCATCCGTTGTAGGCGTAGCCATGGTAGAAACGTAAGCTTCAACTGCATGGGTTAAAGCATCCATACCGGTTGCAGCCGTAAGTGCAGGCGGCATGCTTACCATGAGTTCAGGGTCGTTAACTGCAATATCAGGGGTAATACGCGGGTCTACGATTGCCATTTTGATATGCCGCTTAGTATCCGTAATAATCGTAAAACTCGTCATCTCACTTGCAGTGCCGGCAGTTGTATTTACTGTGATAAGTGGAGGAATCCCTTTCGTAACTTTTCCTACGCCTTCATATTCATTGATCAGTCCACCATTATATACTACAATGCCAATCGCCTTTGCACAATCCATAGGGCTTCCTCCTCCGACAGCAATTATTATGTTACAGTCCTCTTTTCTGTAAACATCCGCTCCTTCCATAACTGAAGTATCGGTCGGATTCGGGTCTGCCCCTGGGAAGATTGTGCCCTCCAGGCCTGCGTCTTCAAGAATCTTGTAAATATCCAATGTAAGCCGTTCTCCATGCTTGCTTTTGCCTGAAACTATCAGGGCTTTTGTAGCCCCAAGATCTTTTGCATGCTTGCCTATTTCTTTTACGCAACCAGCCCCCATCAGGGCTACTTTCGGATTCAGATAAGTGTATGTCCTGTTTTCTGTCATGCTTTTTACTTCCCCTGGCAACTCCTTTTAGATACCCTAAGCAGATCTTTCTAAATCTGTTATTGAAAACACAAAATATTAATAAAAATAATTTTCCCGGAAACTAATAAAGTTTTGCTCCTGGATAGAATTTTTGAAGCCTCAATCAAAAATCCTGAGAGCGAAAGGCAAGTATTTTTTGACTTTTACTGTCCGTACTTTTTAGAATTATTTGTCATAAGGAAAATATATTCTAGCTATTTTATATATTTCTCAGTAATCGAAATATACGTAGATTATCAGTTGTTTTCCAGTTTGCTCTGAACAAATGTATATTCAAACAGAATTACATTTGTGAGTTTTATTGTGAATTTTAAAACATTACTCATGTAGCGGTGGACAATCAAGGATATTGTTTTGCCTTATTTGCCAGTAGTATTAAGTACGATTTAATCAAGCCAGGAGGATCTTATCCGTGAGTCAACCAATCAACTTGCTCGAACCAGCAACCAAAGCATTTATAGAAAAGGTAAACAAGCAGGGTGGAACACCAATCTATCAGCTATCACCAAAAGACGCCCGTAAAGTCCTTTTGGATTTGCAGGCTGATAAGGTAGCAAAACTACCTGCTGAAATTGATGACCTGGACATTCCAGTCGGTCCTGAGGGGCAGGTTTCAATCAGAATAATCAGGCCAAAAGGAAATAAGGAAATCCTGCCAGTCGTCATGTATTTTCATGGTGGGGGCTGGGTACTCGGAAACAAAAATACACATGACCGACTAGTTCGAGAAATTGCAAACGGAGCTAACGCTGCGGTTGTGTTCGTTAACTTCACGCTGTCTCCGGAAGCAAAATACCCGACACCAATAGAAGAAGCTTACGCAGCAACAAAATATATTTCAGAAAATGGGGAAAAGCTCAAACTGGATAGCTCAAGGCTTGCAATTGTTGGTGACAGTGTAGGCGGAAATATGGCGATAGCTGTTTCACTTCTGGCAAAGGAAAGGAGCGGTCCAAAAATTGATTATCAGGTGCTATTTTACCCTGTGACGGATGCTAATTTTGATACTCAGTCTTATCAGCAGTATGCAAACGGTATCTGGCTTACCCGTGAAGCTATGAAGTGGTTCTGGGACAATTATTTACCTGACAAAGAAACACGCAAGAAGTCCACAGCTTCTCCTTTACAGGCATCGCTTGACCAGCTTAAGGGACAGCCACCAGCTCTTATCATAACCGATGAAAATGATGTGCTGCGCGACGAGGGTGAAGCCTATGCCCACAAACTGATGCAGGCTGGCGTCAATGTTACAGCCGTTAGATATTTAGGAACTATACACGATTTCGTGATGTTAAATGCACTTGCTGGTACACCTGCTACTTGTAGTGCAATTGGTATGGCGAACGAGCATCTCAAGGCGGCTTTCACAAAACCATAATTGTTATGGTTGCTTCCTGAAGGTGCAATATCAAACATATCACAGATCCTAAATATCTTGGATCCTAAATATTTCAGATCCTA
>DAQQ01000023.1:11231-30225 GCA_002508465.1 Methanosarcina sp. UBA7
ATCAGATCTAAAACATCAGATCTTAACGTAATATAAAATCTATTAATTCTGATTTTATAAATATATTAAAATAACTTGAAAAAATGCATAAAACTCAGAGATCTAAAAAACATATAAAAAAGATGCAGCAGCTCTGGATAAGTTTGTTTTTTTCCAAACGTATAGCTATTTAATAAATCAATCCTAATTAAATATACATGAGTGGGATCAGGCTTGGAGCAGACTGTCTTTCAACATATGAAGAAGGAATAAAAAGAGAATGGATTATAGGAAACGGACTTGGAGGATATGCTTCTTCTACAGTTATTGGAGTAAGCACAAGGACTTACCACGGGCTGCTTGTTGCTGCTCCGGAAAACTCTCCAGGAAGGTTTGTATTGCTTTCTTCCCTTGATGAGGAGATCTCTACTGAGGAAGATATTTATAAACTTGCAGTCCATAAATATCTAGGTACTATCTCTCCCACAGGCTTCAATTACCTTTCCGAGTACACTCAAAATCCGTTTCCTCTCTGGGTCTACCAACCCGGCGATTTTATCGTGAAGAAAAAAATCTTCTTGGTTCATAATAGCAATATGGCATGTATTCTCTATGATATAGAATCCAAAAAAGAAGCTTTACTAAAAATTTTTCCGCTAATAAACTCAAGAGACTTTCATTCCACTGCTCGTTCAGGATATCTTTCTTTTTCTCAAAAAGCCGATTCTTCAGGAGTAAAATTGGAGAGTTCTAATGGTTTCACCTTTTCTCTTTCATCCAATCTTGAGTATCATTCCGATCCTAAGTGGTACTATAACCTGGAGTATGACGCTGAAAAGCAAAGAGGGCTTAACTCCCAGGAAGATAATTTTAATCCCGGCTATTTCGAAAGCAAACTCAAATCGGGAACTTCTCGTTTCTTTATTGCAGTTTCAACAGAAGATATTTCCTCGCTTAACCTAAGAAAAGTTGACGAACTTTATAGACGGACAGTAAACCGACAGAATCTCCTTGTTCTCAATTCCAGACTTAAAGATCCTTTTGCCCTTAAACTTCTCAGGGCAACGGACACTTTTACGGTGAAGAATACTTTTTCAGGTGAAAACACTGTAATTGCAGGATATCACTGGTACTCTGATTGGGGAAGGGATACCATGATATCTCTGACCGGACTGTTTTTAATTCCTTATCGTCATGAAGAGGCCAGGTCCGTTCTCATGAATTTTGCTCGATATTGCAGGAAAGGCTTAATACCCAATACTTTTCCGGCTTTCGGAGGAGAACCAGTCTATAATACGGTAGACGCTTCTCTATGGTTTATACATGCTGTTAGCCGTTACTTCGCATATACGAGCAACTTTCTTTTCCTCGCGGATATCTGGGACACTATAGAGGCTATTATAGATAATTACCGTAAAGGTACTGACTTCGGAATTGGCATGGACTCTGATCATCTTATTCAACAGGGACCTCAACTAACCTGGATGGATGCTAAAATTGGAGAGTGGGCCGTAACTCCAAGAGCGGGTAAAGCCTGTGAAATCAATGCCCTCTGGTACAATGCCTTGAAAATTGCTTCCAGCCTGGGTACTCTTCTTGGAAAAGAAGTCTTTTTATATGAAATGCTTGCAGATGGTGTTGCCTCAAATTTTGAGAACACTTTCTGGAACTCGGAAACTAATTGTCTCTTTGACCTTATATATAGGGATGAAGCCGGAAACGAGGTTAAAGATCCTGCAATCCGTCCCAATCAAATCTTTGCAGTAGCTCTTCCTAACACTATGCTTCCTCCTGATAAAGAAAAAGCGATTGTGGACAGAGTTGAAAAAGACCTTTTGACACCCTTTGGGCTTAGAAGTCTTTCGTGTGATCATCCATTATATAAAGGACAGTATCATGGGGATGCGCTCACCCGAGATACAGCCTATCATAACGGGACAGCCTGGCCCTGGCTCCTTGGTGCTTATGTGAGAGCTTACCGGAAAGTCCACAACTATTCAGAAAAGAGTCTGGAAGATATGAAGGCTCTCCTGGAGGGTTTTAATACTCATCTTGAATCCGCAGGACTTGGCACCGTTTCCGAAGTTTTTAATGGAGATTATCCACACTCTCCAGGCGGATGCATAGCTCAGGCCTGGAGTGTTGCAGAAATTCTTAGAGCATATGTAGAAGATGTGCTTGAGATAAGGCCACTCTTAAGCACAATATCTCCAGCACTCTTAAACGTTATATCCCCGGAACTGGATATAATGAGTTTTTCGTCTATGAATATAAATGAGAGAACAATATAAGCTGGAGGGAGATAATATGGCCTGGAAAGACCATGGGGAGTTATTTGTACGGTCTAGAAAAAATCCAATACTTACGGTTGAAGATTGGCCTTATCGAGCTAATTCGGTATTTAACCCTGCAGCTGCTATAGTCGATGGTAAAATACTGTTACTGGTCAGGGTTGAGGACCACAAGGGATTTTCTCACTTTACAGCAGCAAGGAGTGAAAACGGAATTGATGGCTGGGAAATTGACAGTAAGCCAACCTTTTTTCAGGATCCTGTTAATCACCCTGAAGAGATATATGGCGTTGAAGATCCGCGCATAACTTACATAGATGAACTGGGAAAATGGGCTATAGTATATGTAGCTTTTTCGGATAGTGGTCCCTTGCCAGCCCTTGCCTTTACCGAGGATTTTCGTAACTTTGACCGAGCAGGACCTTTGATGCCACCTGATAATAAAGATGCTGCTGTTTTTCCTGTAAGGTTTAATGGCAAATGGGCAATGTTACACAGACCTGCGCCTACTACTCATACTTTGAAGGCTAATATCTGGATCTCCTTTTCTTATGATATGAAATCCTGGGAAAAACCGGAAGTTCTCCTGTATGCCAGGGAAGGTGGATGGTGGGATGCTTACAAAATCGGTTTATGTCCTCAGCCGCTCCGTACACCCGAGGGCTGGTTAGTTATGTACCATGGGGTACGCCAGACGACTTCCAAAATGAGTTACAGACTCGGGCTTGCTCTTCTTGATCTCGAAGATCCCAAGAAAGTGCTCCGCAGGTCTGAAGGCTGGATTTTCGGGCCTCGTGAGTCATACGAACGCAGTGGAGATGTCAATGACGTTGTTTTTCCCTGCGGATGGGTTCAGATAGGCGATGAACTCCGTATTTATTACGGAGCTGCTGATACATCGGTATCAGTTGCCAGTGCAAAAATGAAGGATATTATGGAATATATTTGCGGGTGTCCTGAGAAACAGTGCCCTGAAGAATACTGCAGGTGGTTTGAAGAAAACAGAGGAAAGCCCTATTGATCTAAGAAGAGGATGAGTCTGGAGCTGGATATGGACCGTCTACTGAAGACCATAAAAAGAGAATGAGCACTCAAGAGTGGCATGAAGATGCAGGCTTTTTCAGCTATAAGCCCTCGAACACTTAAAAAGAAATATCGTTTAAGCTCTCAAAATACAAAATAGAAGAATTTGAGTATTTATACTTCAGCTTTTTTATATGTAAACAGCAACTGATTTCTATATGTTGATCTTGTAATCAATTTTGTTAATCTTGTAATCGATTTATTAAAGACAGAAAAGTTGGATGTGAAGGAAGTAAAGGTAGCATACGAGTTTCGGAAAAGCGGAGACATAATGCTAAAAATTTGCTGAAAATGTCATTACGATAATTCCAGTAGAGTATTTATCCGTGAACGGTAACTCAAATTATCATATCTCAGAGGCACAAATAAAAAATTAAAAAACGACTAATTTCGGGATAAAGCATGCGAGAAATAACAATCAAAAGTCAAATGTATATATACAAGTATGCATGTATATATACAACTTGCGCTCATTATAATATACAGGACTTACGCACTTGAGGAACAAAATCAATCGCAATAACACTGTTTTTCAAGTTAATATTTTAAACTGTTGAGGGTTAATGTTGTTGATTTTTCAGTTCAGCACATAAGTTCTAAAACTATAACTAACAACCAGAACAAAGGTAAAACAAATGGCTTTTAATGATAGAGGAAAACCCTTCAGGGGAAGAGACAGCAATAGCAGAGATTTCAGAGCTCCCAGAGAAATGTACAAGGCAATCTGTTCGGATTGTGGTATTGAGACAGAAGTTCCATTCAAACCAACCGAAGGACGGCCGGTTTACTGCAGGGAATGTCTTCCTAAACACAGGACACCCAGAGAAGCCCGTAGATATTAAATGTTATTTTTGTGACTGATTTACAAAACATATTTTTCCTTCCCTTTATGGGGCAGAGTTAAGGTTCTGCCTCATGAATTTCTCTCCGAGAGCACGATGCTTCTTTAGCAATATCGCGATCTCTACCCAAGACATCTTGAGATTTATGATTTTATAGAAAATCAGCACAGTCCCGTCCTTTTCGCTCGCTCACGCGAACTGGTTTGTTTTTTATAGTGGTGCCTCGACCAAAAAAGGCACATAATTGAAGATCGTCAATCTCTCCTGGACCTAAAATCAAATGTTTAGTTTTTGATGTAACTTGAGATCGATGCATCAGTATACGTTATTTAGATACTAATCAATGTGTATAGATACGAGGAGTTGAAAATGAAAATCGGTAAATCAAAAGCAAAGAAAGGGGGGAACTATGCCCCATGTGAAATCTGCGGAGAATACTATAAACAAGCTGTTTATATGTATATTGGTAGAAAATGGACTAAAATCGGGCAGGGGTGCCCTGAGTGTCTTAAAAAGGAACTACAAAAGTAATTTATCGTACTCTGTTAACCAATGACCAATAAAGAGTAATTAAAAGATCAGCTGAATCAGTGCTCCAGATCACTATATTGCAGGTAACTACTCTTACATTAAAAGACCGCAGTTCTGAATATCTTCTATTACTTTTTCAACAGTTTAATATCAATATGTATCTTTAAACTCGTTTTACAGATAGAATCTAATATAAACAATATAGCATCGCTCTGCACTTCTGCCGGCTATTTTTATATCTGGGTAGCATTTGCATTAGCTTTATTTCAGTCGAATACCCCGCTATCCTGCTGTGGAGATGAAAAACTTCCCCGGTAACTGTTGATGATTATATAATTTATCAATTCCATTTTTTGATTGTTAACGTCGCTCAAATTATAGTCACTAACGTAAGTATTCGCACTTACCTTGTAACCACGGAAGACACCAAAAGCACGGAAGAATTATGCCACGATTTTCTTTATTCTGTGTTTTCCGTGCTTTCCGTGGTTAACCTTTCACTTGAGATTGGTGAAAAAGTTTTGGCCCTTAACTATAATCGAATAAGTGTAACATAAGAAGTACAGTAAAGACATTTACTATTGTGGAAATCTTGCATAAAATATAAGGGAATTCAAAAGTACCAACGACATAGTTGGCAAAGTTACTAGAACTATAAACAGTTTTGGCAGCTAATTGGAATACTGACAAAACATTAAATATGCAAAACTTAAACAAAAATTTATTTATGTAATGAGTTTATATTAATTAATTAAGAAATTTAAGAGGCACCACTAATGGACACAGAAACACAAACTGAAATAAATGAGAAATTAAGAACTATACAGTCAAATGAGAAGAAAATAAAAATTGCAAAAAAACAAATCACAGCAATAGAAGAAAAGATAAAAAAGTATACTAACCAGAACAATAAGCTTAAAGAAGAAGTTAATAACCTGGTAGGAGAATCAAGCCTTCAAATGAACTTGCCGTGACGGCTACAAGTTGCTACTTGGCAAAGTAGGACAAGAAATATGAATGTATATAAGTACCTGGTTGAAGACCAGTTTTTCCTTAAACTTGTACTTATCTCTGGGGAGTATGCCATCTCTGGGAAATATACCATCTTTGGATTATACTTGCAGTTCTTGCCATCGATTAAGGAATTTTCGTGGTTGAAAGTTATCGATTTTACATCTTAATCCTGATTTAATTTGGCCTTAAGGGAACAAATCTGAAACTGAACATAGACCATCTACCGAAGACCATATACAAAAGGCAGAACATTCATGAGCAGGACGAAGTGACAAGTTTTTCTCAGCTACCTGCTATTGAACACTAAAAAGAAACACCTTTTAATCCCTGAAAAAGGTAAAAATAGAAAAACTTTAAAGATTTATATATAAATTTTCTGTGATATCATCCAGACTTATTTCTAATTTTTTATTAGCAAGGTTTTAAAATATTTATTTCCGTCTTCATCTGTGGCGGTCCTTTCAATTCCATGAATATCGCTTTCATAACCAGGGAACTCATTCTCGAAATCCTGTCGAGCGAGAAGGTAATTCAGAATATCTCCGGCATGGAGGTCAAATTTTTCCCCACCCATTATGATAGGAATTCCCGGAGGATAGGGAACCAGCATTACTCCAGCTGTTCTGGGTGTTGCCTCATAAGGCTTTATCTGGCGTAGCTCCACGGATTCTACTTCTTGCTTTACAATGTAGCGATAAGCTTCAGCCGGAGTCAGGTCATGCTTTAGCCTGGCTTCAAAAGCCTTCCGCATTTTCTCCAGTAGATTATTGTTTTTGATATATTCATGCATTTCATGGCAGTGCTCCTTCAAGCTCTTTCCCTGGTACTTTTCCGGGTACTTTGCTACAAGATCGGGGAATACGTCAGCTAGCGACGCTTTTGAATCATATAATTCCTTGAATTTAAATAGTTCGGCCACCAGAGTACCCTGTTTTCCTCTGGTAGTGCCTGCCGAGTTAAGTAAGAGCCAGGAATAGTAATCGGTTTTTTCACAGACAATGCCTTTGTCGGTCAGGTAATTGGTCACAACGGCGGCAGGTATGCCTTTGTCGTCCATATTGCCGTCGATATCAATCCCGGGGCAGATAAATGTTAATTTGATCGGGTCCAGCATAGCGTATTCGTCTTTAACAGCAAAACCATGCCATGTTGTTTCACCGGAGTTTGCCGGTTTGATAGTCCAGTAAGTCTGGTCTTCAGCCAATTTTCCAATTGGAATCTTTGGTTTGCGATTCTCATCGCGTTCGGCAATACAGGGAGGTTGCCATATCCTGAAAAACCAATCTTTTTGCTCAGCAAGATCCTCTTGAGCCCATGCGATTTTCCGGCGTAGTTCTATTGCTTCCTTAATAATCTCATCAAATATAATAGCACCATTATCCAGCATCATCTTAGTGGCCACTTCCAGCGAAGCTACCATCGAATACTGAGGAGAGGTAGAGCCATGCATCATATATGATTCATTAAAAAGGTCGTGGAAGTTTTCCAGTGCCTCAGCCGAATTCCTGAGGTATTCGGGCAACTTGATATGAATCATGGAAGCCTGGGAAAAAGCTGTTAAAAGTTTGTGGGTAGATTGGGAACAAAATACTAATCTATTCCCGTTAGGTAAAGACATACCATAGTGTTTTTCGTATATTTTGTGGAATTTCGCGTAGGCATACCAGGCTTCATCAAAATGAAGTATCTCCATATTTTTTAGACATTCCTGGACATAATGCGTATTATAACAGACACCATCATATGTCGAATTGGTTAAAGCTGCCATCTTATACAATTTTTCTGATTGAATTTCACTGAAATCCACAGGCCCTATAATTCCAAGCCCGTTGCGGAGGGGATGCATGTATTCCGGGTTAGCTCCGGTAATTATCATCGAATAGTTGAGCGACTTGTGGCAATTACGGTCCATAAGCGTTTGTTCTTCGGGAGATACCTGGCTCCGCCAGATAATCTGGTTGGCAGTTGAAGTTCCGTTCAGTACATAGTAAGTCTGATCTGCCCCAAAAACTTTAGCGGAGAATTTTTCCGCTTCTCCCGTGACTCCACTGTGGTCCAACAGTGAACCAAGCTCGGGAACGGAGATAGAAAGGTCTGCCCTGAGGACATTTTCGCCAAAGAACTTATGGAGGGCAGTGCCTGAGGGGCTGATCAAAAACCCTTGCCCTCCCATGTGGCCGGGCGTATGCCAGGCATATTTGTAGGTTTCTACGTACTGAACCAGCTCCCTGAAGAAAGGAGGTAAAACATCTGTGGTATAATCTTTTACCTGTCTTGCTATTCTCCCGGCCAGAAAAGAAGAAGTATCGGTCAGTTTCCAGACGATTTCATTGATTTTAGTCAGTGTATCATCAGGGATGCTTTCTATGGATATCCTCCCTGTAATCAGGATAATTGGTATGTTTTTATTTCTTTCTCTGATGAAATTGACCAGCACATGAGCTAAACTGCCATGAGCTAAATTGCTACTTTTTACTCTTTTTATTAAGTACTCGTTTTTCTTATTAGTGTGTCCCATTTCAGAAAGATCCCAATCAATAATTATCGTGCCGAGATCTTCCCTGGAGCTTACGATATCATGAGCATCGCCTAATCCGCAGGACGGTAAAATCGAGCATCCCTGTTCTTCGGTAAGCTCACTAAGGATTCCACGCAGCCACAGGCCCTGATCGTTTTCTTCTTTAATCTGATCTGAGACAACCAGAACAGGCCACGATGCAATTTCCAATTTTCCCATATTATTTCCCCTATTCCATTTATTGTTCTGGGTTATGAGTTACAGATGTATCGCAGGTAGTAAACTATACTTAAAACTCAAATTTTCAGAGTTTCATCTCATATTCAGAGTTTCATCTCATATTCAGAGTTTCATCTTATTTTCAGGGTTTCATCTTATTTTCAGGGTTTCATCTCATAGGAAGTGGGTCCTTCTTTATAGTTAGTGAGAGCCAGCCATTTCGAACTATACCCGACATTCTGAGGTTCTTCGCCTTCAGGAAGGTTACAGTAACCGTCAGAGTATCTGGCAATCAACATATATCCCAGATCATGCCAGCATTTTACGACATTGTTTGCGTTTTCTTTTCCGAGTCTGGTAAGTAACTCCCTGGCTTCCTTACCACTTTTTCCCTGGCAGCATTCATCCCACTGGTGAATCATTGCCTGAATTTCTCTGGTTTCAATTTTTTGTTGCAGCGGCAGGATATCCACTCTGGTCATGCGCTGGTAATTCAATCTGGCCCAGTTTGCTACAAAATCAAAAGCCCACCAGGCCGAATATCGGTCAAATATTTGTGGATCCCCTGTCTGATATCGCTCGGGCAGTTCCAGTGCTTGAGCAGCAAAGGGAACAAAACAGGTTGTATAGGCCGTATCCGGTCCGAACCAGCAAAGTCCCCTGGTTGCTTCAGGGATTTCCGGCTTTCTGGGCCTGAGCTGGTTGACATATGTATAACCCTGATAGAAAACCGAGATAGTTCTTTCCCAGGCTCCGTACATGTGCTGGTTCTCTGTAATATTGTTCTGGTTACCATCGTATGGGCCTATGAAACGGCTGGGGTCGCCATAAGGTCCTGCCGCTATGCCCTGCGTCATGTCAAATTGGGTTCCTTCGTAATGATCCCTATACAGGGCAAAAACATCTTGAAGGCTAAGCGGGAACTTTGGTTTTATTGAAAAAGGATAATCAGTTGCATAACCTCCCTCTTTGATATTTTCAAAGCCCTTAGTCACCCAGGGACTTAAGGCCAGATCGGGGTTGACTCTATCCAGAACTCTCCAGACACGGCGCAGGGAGTAATAAGGATGGTTATATTCACCACTACTTACCGAGGAAAGCCAGTCAAGAGGTCCATCCTCCGGGCTCCACCAGCCCAGCTTTTCCAGTCCCGGTTTTAGCAACTCCGAATAAATAATATCTTTCTCATTGTCCTCTATCTGGCGGATTCGGAACTCGTTGGCTGCTACAAATATATCTCCGTCAGGGACCTGTTGAGCCACCCAGGCGGAATGGTATTGCTCGTCCGGCAGGGCGCACATCTCAAAGACCCAGGCTTCATCTTCATCGGCTACTAACAATGTTTCTCCTGTGGAGTAAAGACCATATTTTTCGATCAGTTTACCCATTAATTCAATAGCTTCTCTGGCTTTTTTACAGCGTTCCAGAGCAACCCTGGAGAGTTCCTGGCTGTAGAAGAGCCTGACATGTGTGCCGGTCTTTTCAGCTTCTTCGACGGTTACATAATCAGGCTGACATTTCGCGCCGTTAGTACATTCCCCCATCATCAGGTTGTGTTCATTCATTATCCCGTAATTGCTGTCAAAATAAGCGTAAGTATGCTTCACCTGGGGAATATAGCCTATCGGCTTTGTCAGGTCCGGAACCGGATTAGGTGATTCCCGAACGTGATGAGTAGCTGGTTCATAATTTGGTCCCCTTTCATAAGTTACTATCCTGGGATAACGATAGTGTTCTCCAAACACTTGCCTCTTTGCGCCTTGCTCATGATCCTGAGCCGGGACATAAATAATTCTCTGATCTCCCAGCTCGTCGTCATCGGAATGGGCTACTATCATCGAACCGTCCGCACTTGCTCCTCTGGTAACAATTAACGTTGTACACATGATGTTCGCCTCTTTTAATTTTGCAACGTTTTTTGAGCTCTTCCTCAAACCAATCCTGTTCTCTGCCTATCGGAGTTCTGATATTATTTCAGGATTAATTCTTCAGTATGCCACTCAACTTTTTAACAACAAAAATTAGTTTAAAATTCCAAAAAGTATGAAGGTTTTTCATCATATAACACTTTCTACTCTTTTTTATGTAAATAATCAAAAAATTATAGGATTTGATCAGTACGGAAAGCAAACAGTTATCTTGAAAAATCCAGAGGCCCACTGCTTAAGTTCTGTCCGAAGCTGAACAGACAGAGAATTAGCAAAAAATATGACCATGTAATCAACCAAACCCGGAAAAACAGGAGAAATTTGTCTGGTAAGAATCTACATGGTTTCCAGGTTTTAAATGGTTTCCAGGTTTTACATGGTTTTCAGATTTTACATGGTTTTCAGATTTTACATGGTTTTCAGATTTTACATGGTTTCCAGGCTTTGCATAGATATCAAACTTGCAGGCTTTAAGCTCTGATTGTCTTTTTACTTCAGTTTTACTTCAGCCATTGAGCTCACTTGAAGTTTAATTCTACAAAAAAAGCCCATTGAAATTTTCAATACCATTGAAAAATCTCATAGCTTGAGTTCTGCCCATCAGGACTGTCAGAGCGCACTGGCTTTTCAAATGCACGGGTAGTACTCAAGTTCTCATCTTTTTTGAAAAAACCCTACAGGTTGGGCTAAATAATTCAGGACTCATATATAAATATCCGATTAGAGTGACAGATTCGGTTTTTACTTCAAACACTAAGTGAGTTTCTGGCATTCGTGGAGGTACAAAAAATGGCAACTAAAGAGGAACTTATTCAGGAGCTTTCTGAGGCAGTTGTCTCCTGTAAAAAAGATGCAGTGCTCGCAGCTGTCGAGAAAGCAAAAGAGGTTATGGAACCCGCTGAGATCATTGACAAAGGTCTTTCTGCAGGAATGAACCAGGTAGGAATTCTTTTTGAGAGAGGGAAACTTTTCCTGCCCCATGTGATGATAGCTGCTGACGCAATGACAGCAGGGGTTAAAGTGCTTGAAGCTGAGCTTCCGGCAGGGACAGAGAGCAAGAAACTGGGAGTCATCGTAAATGGTACGGTCGAGGGCGATGTCCACGATATTGGCAAGTCCATAGTTTCCACTATGCTCCAGTCTTCTGGCTTTGAGGTCTACGACATTGGCCGTGATGTTCCGGTCATGAATTTCATCGAAAAGGCAAAGGAAGTCAATGCGAATATGATCGGAATTTCAGCCCTTATGACCACAACCCTTCAGGGGCAGAGAGCTGTAATTGAGCTTCTCAAGGAAGAAGGGCTAAGGGGCAAAGTAAAAGTTATGGTAGGCGGAGCTCCTGCCACCCAGGCCTGGGCTGACAAAATCGGTGCCGATTGCTATGCTGAAAATGCAAGCGAAGCTGTCGCAAAAGCAAAAGAACTGCTGCTCTGAACCTCAACTCTCAATAAAATCGGTTTAGTCTAAACTAAGTTTATTTGACGGAGAATAAAAATGGCAACTGAATACGCTTTGAGAATGGGAGACGGTAAACGTGTCTTCCTTACCAAAGAAAAAATAATGGCTGAGATCGAAGCCGGAACTGCAAATGCCGCTGACCTTGGTGAGATCCCAACTCTTAGTGCTAATGAAATTGACAAGCTTGCAGAGATCCTTATGATGCCCGGTAAGGCTGTAAGTGTCGAACAGGGTATGGAAATTCCCGTAACTCACGACATCGGCACTATAAGGCTTGACGGTGACCAGGGTAACAGTGGTGTCGGTATTCCTTCCAGCCGCTTAGTTGGCTGCATGACGCACGAACGTGCTTTTGGTGCCGACACAATGGAACTCGGGCACATCGATTACAGCTTCAAGCCTGTCAAGCCTGTAGTATCAAACGAGTGCCAGGCAATGGAGGTCTGTCAGCAGAACATGATTATTCCGCTATTCTACGGTGCGATGCCCAATATGGGGCTTTATTATACTCCTGACGGGCCCTTTGAGAATCCGGGGGACCTTATGAAGGCTTTCAAGATCCAGGAAGCCTGGAAATCCATGGAACACGCTGCCGAACACCTGACAAGAGACACTGTCTGGGTCATGCAGAAACTCTTTGCCTCCGGTGCTGACGGTGTCAACTTCGACACAACCGGTGCAGCAGGCGACGGTGACATGTATGGTACACTCCATGCAATCGAAGCTCTCAGAAAAGAGTTCCCTGATATGTACATTGAAGCAGGTATGGCAGGCGAATGTGTACTTGGTATGCACGGAGAACTGAAATATGATGGGGTGCGGCTTGCAGGTTTATGGCCACATGAACAGGCTCCGCTTATTGCAAAGGCTGGAGCGAACGTTTTCGGGCCTGTGGTAAACACCAACACCAGCAAGACTTCAGCCTGGAACCTTGCCCGTGCAGTTACTTTCATTAAGGCTGCGGTAGGAGCTTCACCAATTCCCTGTCACGTAAATATGGGCATGGGAGTTGGCGGAATTCCAATGCTTGAAACGCCTCCTATTGATGCGGTTACAAGGGCAAGCAAGGCAATGGTCGAGATTGCAGGCGTAGACGGCATATAGATCGGAGTCGGCGACCCTATGGGTATGCCGATTTCCCACATAATGGCTTCAGGTATGACAGGAATTAGGGCTGCAGGTGACCTCGTTGCAAGAATGGAGTTCTCAAAGAACATGCGTATAGGCGAGGCAAAAGAATACGTTGCAAAGAAACTTGGGGTCGACAAGATGGACCTCGCAGACGAGCACGTTATGCGCGAGCTGCGTGAAGAACTCGATATTGGAGTAATAACTTCAGTACCAGGCGCTGCAAAAGGTATTGCTGCAAAGATGAACATCGAAAAGTTGCTCGATATTAAGATTAATTCCTGCAACCTATTCAGAAAGCAGATTGCATAAAAAAGATCGCGTAAAAAACTCCGAAATAACTACGAAGATACGAAAAAGTGGATATAGATCTCCTGTACACCTTTCTCAAGATATTTCTGAAATTATCTCTTGAAGATATTTCTGAGAAGGGCTTGAACTCTTTCAGATTTTCCACTTTTTCCATTTGCAGGCTTTTATGAATCGGTTTGTGCTGCAAGAGCTGTGCGAATCGTCAATTGTTACTCTATTGTAATTATAGGAGTGTACTTGAAAATGAGCGACGAAAATAGTGAAAACGGAGGGCTCCAGCGAACAATTGATTGGAAGCAGGGACTTGCAATTGCCCTGGGAGTTCCAGTGCTAATCCTGCCGTCCATAGGCTATTTTGCAAATTATGTCTGGGCCTTTGCAATCATTATCTGGGCGCTATCTGTCTTTCAGGGTTTCATGCAAAATTTTGCATACGGAGAACTTGCCACAATGTTCCCGAAAGCATCCGGACTTCCAGGGTACGCCCAGAGTGTTTTTACGGGAAACGCAAACAACCGGTATGACCTGAGCAAATTACTTGGAGGTTTCAGCGCCTGGAGCTACTGGTTTGCCTGGAATCCGGTCCTTGCAATCTATTCAATTCTGATCGGAAGCTATCTCAAAGGTCTGATCCCTTCACTTGCAGGTGTACCTGACCTTGCTATTTACCTGGCGTCCGGCGCAGTCGTGTTCGTGCTTCTTATCCTGGTCAACTATCGTGGGCTTGCCGGCGGAGCAACGCTCGGGTACATTCTTGCCGTGCTTTCGCTTGCCCCACTTATCATTATTGCCCTTGCACCTTTCGTAACCGGGCACTTTGAGCTCAGTAATATTACCGGTGCCTGGCTTCCCACAGATTGGAGCTGGGACATTCAGCATATCCTGATCCTGCTCGGGCTTTTTGCAATGGCCCAATGGAGTGCCTGCGCCTGGGAAACCGCAGCAATCTACGGACCCGAGTATAAGCAGCCCAAATCGGATGTCCCAAAAGCCCTCTTTATCTGCGGTGCGATCTGCCTTGTGACCTTCATTCTCGTCCAGGCAGCCTGTACAGGAGCTCTGGGAATTGAAGGAATCCTGTCCGAGCCGGTTTCTCCGATGCTGCCTATAGCCCAGATGACTCTTGGTCCCATAGGTGGGTCTCTGACGATCTTCATGTTGATTGCGGCAATGGTTCTCATTATCCAGACTGCCTTCCTCGGAGCTTCGAGGGCTATGTATTCTATGGCTGAAGAAGGAAATCTGCCAGGGTTCTTTGGAAAAATGAACGCACATGGAACTCCGGTCAATGCAATGATTGTCATTGCCCTCTTGAATATGGGTTTCATCTGCCTGGGAACGCCTGCAGCTATAGTTGCAGCCTCGGCAATAGGTTATGTCTGTGCCAACGGGATAAGTCTGCTCGCATATGCTAAGGCAAAAATTGACCCGAAATTCTCGAAACTTGAAAGACCGTTCAAAGCTCCGGGTGGCTGGAGACACGTAGCCCTTTTCTTTGGGTTTTTTAACCTGCCTCTATGTCTAATTGGAATAATATACCTGAACAGTCTTGAAGTAGGCTGGACTTCAACGATAGTCGGCTTCGTGGTGCTTGCCCTTTATCTTCCGCTCTGGTATTATTCCCAGAATGAGAACAGGACAACTTTAGAGAAGGACAACTCCTTATCAAGCGAGTCCATGATATAATGACAGTGGTAAATTACAAAATCTCTACTACTTTCCTTTCCCGACAAACAGGTTCGGTTCGTGAGCCGATAAATATTATCGAACTATGAGTCTGTCCCGGGTATAAAAAGAGTTCGTAGAAAATATGTGACTACAGGATAAATCAGTTTACGGTAATATCATTGAAAAAATATGTAGCCGTACTGATCCTGAAGTCCCATACTGTTTTTTTGTTATCGCAAAACAAAAACCTTGAAAATAAAGTCATTTTTGTTGTCTCTATTCTACAAGAAAATAAAGCAGTATACCAGAAAATAAAACAGTGTACGGAATTTTCTGTAAATTCATAATCAAATTTTGTATACTGACTATAATTCAGTTCTCTTAATGTTGAATTCTCCAACTACACTCATTAAGATTTATGATTGTATAGAAAAATTAGCACACTATCAGTTCACCCTAATTCTCAAATTATGCATTTACCTTTCCTCTGCTAGCAATTTTTCCAGTAAGAGCAATAGACAGCAGGGACATAAGTGTAAGAATTAACACCAGAAAATTGGCAAGTTCATCATTGCCTGCCTGAAAAGCACTGTATATTGAGATAGACATTGTGTTTGTTTTTCCTGGGATATTTCCTGCCAGCATAAGGGTTGCTCCGAATTCTCCTACAGCTCTTGCAAAACTGAGTACCAACCCTGCCAGTATGCCCCTTTTTGCAAGGGGTAAGGTTATCAGGAGAGCAGTTTCAATTTCACTCCTTCCAAGAACATAGGCTGCATATTCAAGCTCTTTATCTACGGATTCAATGGCTGCTTGTGCGGTTCTTACCATAAGTGGGAGAGAAACCGTATAAGCAGCAATAACTCCAGCCTGCCAGGTAAATAGGATTCCAGTGCCTGTGATACTGTAGATAAACTGTCCAATAATTCCGTTTTTCCCCACTATAATTACCAGAAAATAACCAATTATCGTAGGTGGAAGTATCAGAGGAAGTGTTATCAACAGCTCTGCAAGCTCTTTTCCCCGGAAATTATGCCTTGCAAATATATAAGCCAGGAATACTCCGCTGCACAATACGAGACAGGAAGAGATGGCAGCTATCCGGAATGTAATCGATATAGGAAACCATATCTGATCAAGCATTGGAGTCATATTTTATTCCGTTATTTATTCCGTTATTTATTCCGTTATTTATTCCGTTATTTATTCCGTTATTTGGCTACTTCTGTAAATCCGTACTTTTCCAGCGTTTCCTGCCCTTCTTCTCCTGTAACGAAATCAATGAATTCCTGTGCGTCTTTTTTATTTTCGGAAGACGAAACTATGGCTATCGGGTAGTTTACAGGAGTACTAACAGATACATTTGTAACGATTTTGATGGATCCGGGATCAGCAGTCAATGTGTCACTCATATATACGAAACCTGCGTCAACTTCTCCTCTTTCCACGTATGTGAGTGCCTGTTTGACGTCCTCCGCAAGTACCGCCTTACTTTCTATCTGATTCCACAAACCAGCTTCAGTCATTGCGGTACGTGTATAATTTCCAACAGGGACTGTATCTGGATTTCCAATGCCGATTTTCTTAACTTCAGGATTCGTAAGGTCTTTCACGTCAGTGATATTGAGGGTGCTGTTTGCAGGGACAATAAGTACAAGTGAATTCTTGGCAAAATCCTCTCTTGAACTGTTGTCTACAAAATTCTCATTTGCAAGGGTGTCCATGTTTTTCTGGTCAGCTGAAGCAAAAACATCTGCAGGAGCTCCTCCCTCAATCTGCTTACGCAGGTTACCTGAACTTCCAAAGTTGAGATTTACATCTATGTCAGGATTTTCGGTTTCAAACTTTGATTCCATATCTGTAAAGGCCTCAGTAAGGCTGGCAGCTGCAGATACTGTTATAGTATCAGAATCCTGCTGAGAAACTGAGGTTTCATTCGCGACTGGGGTACCCGTTTCGTTTGCGACTGGGGTGCCCGTTTCGTTTGTAGCTTTGTTTCCATTATCAGTACATCCTATAGCAAGGAACACACCTAAAATCACTAACAGAACTATCAGTTCTTTTCTCATAATTTCACCTACACAAAATATTTTTACAATTACTCACTTAATTGAGTTCAGCATTGATAACAAAAAAATTTCAGCAGTACAAATTGCTTCTTTATTTTTTCCGTATCTTTATCCTCTAACAGCAATTATTATAATTTTGTATAAATTGTGTTAGTCAGAGAACAACAGAGATGTAAACAAGCCGTTATGTACTATAAAACATAACGTTTTTCTTTTTTACTTTTATAGTATAAGAAGATTCCCGATGCTGGTCTCAAGGAGGAACTTAGGGTCTGTTTAAGATGGATTTAAGGTAGTTTAACGTCTTTAAAGTAGTTTAAAATAGATCTAAGGTAGTTTAAAACGGATTTAAAATAGTTTAAAACGGATTTAATGTAGTTTAAGGTCGTTTTAAAGTCTTTTGAATGTTTTTAAGGTCTTTTAAGCTTGGTTTGAGGGCAGACAGGACTATCCAATATATATTTTATTAGAATTTCAAGAAAACAAAACAGTAGGAAAGTAAGGTAAAAACCAAAGAAGTTTAGACCTTATTTCCGAAGGTAAACCTTCTGGATTCCGAATAAACTTTTGTAAACTCCGCTCCAAGTGTAACCATAATTGAGGAATAGTAAGATAGAAGAAATAATCCTATGATGGACCCTATTGCTCCATATAAACTTGTAGGGCTACTGTACGCAAAAAAGAGTACAATAATGTATTTTCCTATTGTTACAAGAATTGTTGTTACGAGAGCTCCTACAAAAACGGATTTGATATCAAGACTCTTATCTGGAAGTACCTTATACACAAGTATGAAAAAAATCACAAGAATAAGGAAGCTAGCTATCGAACCTGCATAATCAGTAATCACAGGTGAAAATGGTAGAAACTGATGGAATAACTTTGAAGCCGCATAAAGAAATCCTTCAATAAATATGCCCAGTACAAGCAGCCCTCCAAACAAAATAACAATAACAAAAGAAACCACTGCGTCTTTTATAAAGTCTTTGATATTATTAGTCTCATCAGGCTTGATACCCCACGCCTGCTCAAGGAAATTTTTTAATTGCCTGAAAATGTTACTTGCACTCCAGAGCAGTAGAATAACACCAATTAATGCACTTATTGACAGAGAATTAAGGTCAGGAATGCGTTCGAAAAGTAAAATTATCATATTTATGACTACTTCATCTATAACTCCTTCTAAGTAATTAATTATGGTCTCCTGAAGACTTTCTGATTTTAAAAAAATACTTCCTACAGATACCGAAAATAACAGTAAGGAAGGTAAGCTCAATATAAAATAAAACGCCAGTGCAGCACTGTGTGTTAGCGCGTTATCTTCCAACCATTTATTTATCGTTCTGGCAATGAGATTTCTTACGTACTCCTTTCTTACGTACTCCTTTCTTACGTACCCCCAGCTCATATTTTCCCCCAATATATAATACATATCACTTTTATTAAAAAGTTCTTATTAAATTTTTTAAATATTTACTCTTTTTAAAGATCTATTATTTTTAAAGACCTACTCTTTCTGCGAAGGATAGAGTATAAAAGAAAAATTGAGGGAATAGTGAAGAGAAAAAAAAATCAAAATAAATAGTTAGTGAGCCAATTATCAAGGGTTCAATAATTCCGAATAATCGCAATCAATTCTATACGATATTTTGCTGTTGGCTCTACGTTGATTTTTGGCTTTTCGCTGTTATATGTCCTGATTTACATTTCATATGTTTGCAGAAGGGCAACAAAATAATACGCTTCTTCTAGAGTATATCTTAGGTTATTAGAGCATATCTTAGTTATTAGAGAGCTTATCCCGAAACTCAAAATTTGACTTTTGAATCTCGTATTTGGAACAATCAATTGAATACCTAATCACTAAAATGATCATGTAAACTCATGATGATTTAGAATAAAATAGGTTTTGGGATAGGCTCAGAGTATATTTTAGCTATTAATACTAATGAAC
>DAQQ01000278.1:0-14034 GCA_002508465.1 Methanosarcina sp. UBA7
CAATTATGGTTAATTGAGTTAATTAAAGTCAATTGTGGTTAATTGAGTTAATCAAGGTCAATTATGGTTGTTATTATTGTGTGTCTTACTGAATACTAACTACTTGCTATGAATATCATAACTAGGTAGCTCTTTATGGAAATGAATCGAGTGATCAAATGGAGATTGAAAAGCTGAAGATTCATCTTATACTTTTTTCATTGATCATCCTCCAGTTATCTATATTTTCTGGTTTTAATGTAGCTAGCGCCGCTTCAGATGAGCCGGATATCAAGACTTTAATTGAAGATCTGAATGCACAGGATGTAAATGTCAAAGCTGCCTCCGTAAAAGCTCTGGTTGAAGCCGGAGAGCCCGCAGTAGAACCTTTAATCGAGGTACTGAGTTCCAAAGACCCGGAAATTCGTGAAAATGCGGCTATTACCCTTGGAAAGATCAAAGATGAAAGAGCTATAGATCCACTCATCAAATTGTTGACGGACGAAGAGTGGGAAGTTGAAAGTGCTGCGACCAGTGCTCTTGTTGAAATAGGAGAACCTGTTGTCGAGCCCCTCGTTTTTATCCTGCAGGATAAAAACGAGGATGTTTTTCTACGGATGAAAGTTATTGCAGTCCTTGCTGGAATAAAAGACGAAAGGGCAATTCAACCTATGATTCGGGTCTTGAAAGAAGAACCAGAACTTCAAGCAGATCTCGGTTATCATCTGGGCCTGATGGGCGAACCTGCTGTAGAGCCTTTAATCCAGCTTCTTGATGACGACGATCCTGAAGTCAGGGTACGTGCAGCCGAAGCTCTCGGTAGACTAGGAGATGACCGTGCAATTGGAGCGCTTACGGACGCCCTGAGTGATAAGGATGAGACTGTTCGAGTATTTGCAAAAATTGGGCTTGAAAGCATTGAAGCTCAAAAGAAAAATACGTTAATCGCCACTTATGGAAAGGAACGTGAGTTTTATATCGAAGACCAGAGGCGAGAATGGTATAACCAGCTCAATACAATTTACACCTTAGCAAGAGATTCAATGGAAGCTTATATGTATCCACAGGGCCCGGTTATCAGCTACGGCTGGAGCATTGAAAATCGCATAGGAGTAGGAATCCTGGAAGGCTCGGAAGTTAACAATTCAACTATTAGTGATATTTATAACATATTTAACCAGACGGGAAAAGGGATTGGAGTTGCCGATGTGCCTGTCATATTCAGTTATATAGAATTTCCTGTAGATGAAGAAACCTTGCCGAAGATAGCAGAAGACATCGAAAAGACCGAAGAACCAGTAGAAGCTGAAGAGGCTAACAAAACTGATGAAAGATCGGCGGAAGATGTAAGGGAGCCCGTGAGTACTCCAGGTTTAGGGATTAGAGTTGTTTTAGGAGTACTGATTTCAGCACTTATAATAAACAGGTATTGACTTGAATTTGATTCATACTTCTTTTGTGGATTGAGGTGGGTGTGCCTGTGATAAAGACTTCATTAACTCTCGCGTTATTTCTCACGTCATTATTACTTATTTTTTCGTTTACTTCCGTTTCAACTGCTTCAGCGTCTGAAATTGTTATTGACACCGAGCACCATCATCTTGGTGACAATTTTAAAGATGAATTGAACCCAAAGAACCCTGAAGGGCTGATTTACACAGCAAATCTTATTCTGGACCCTTCAGTAGATATAGAAAGTGCAGAGTTCAAATTGACAGCCAGAAGCGTTGTTCCCAGGTCGACGAGTGAATTGTCAGATAAAGTAAATCTCAATGAGATAGAAATAGGATCCCTTAATGATTATATTCCGGCAGAAACTCCGGATTCTGTTGCAGTGAATATTACAATTCCGGTTCATCCTTCTCTTTTCAATCCAGGAAACAATACCCTGAAAATCAGTGCCGGAAGTGATGCTAATGGCAGTAACTACGATGACTTCGAGTTTTATAACGTTTTACTTCATCTAAGTGAAGCTGAACCTGTAACCCTGAAACCGCCTTTGAAAGTTGCCTGGACCTATGAACTACCCTGGGAACTTGGGTATGAGACACCTCCAGAGATAACACTTGCTGCGGATGGTGTCCTCTACCTTGCTAGAGAAGACTTTGGAAAGACTATTATTATAGCATTGAGTGCGGAAACAGGTGGCTTACTTTGGAGTAAAGAATGGGATGATGAACAAAGTGTTAGTCTGGGGTATAAGGACGGGGTTTTGTTTGCCGTACACTCTTCAAATATTGATGCACTGGATGCAAAAACCGGAAAACTGTTGTGGAAGAAAGAATATCAGAGTTCCACGTGGGGAAACCCTGTTATTTTTGGAAATACGTTGTTTGTCATCACACCTTATGACAGATATGTGGCTGCTATTGATGTGGAAAATGGGACTTTGAAGTGGAAATATGAATTCAACAGAACCGACTTTGGAGCTGAAGGAAGTAATTATTACAGCTTGTCAGGACCTGTAGTGAACGGAAATTTGGTGATATTCAGATACTACGCTTCTCATTCCATCTATACTGAACCCATCGCAATACCTGAAGATCCAGAGTTCGAGCCAGAACTGGAAAAGCCCATAGTAAAAGAAGGTTTAATTGCACTCAATGCACATACTGGAGAGGTAATCTGGGAATATATATATCCGGGCGAGGTTTTATATTTCGAACCTTTCCTTTACAGAGACCTGGTTTATACTACTCTGAGCGAGAGAGATATTATCGCATTATCTGTTGAATCCGGAGAGGAAGTCTGGAAAACACATAACGGTAAATGGTCAAATGTTGTTGCAGCAATAAATGGCAAATTATTTGTTGATTTTCCAAATCCCGGTATCTTACAGGCAGAAACTGGCGAAATCTTGAATGAGTATCCCGGTTCAAAAATGAGTTTTGCTTCATCTGCTGTCAGTAATAAATTCGTATATTCAACTGACCTGAACAATATATATATTTTTAATTCCAGTACCGGAGAAACCATATGGAGCAGTAGCAAAATAAAAGGATATGATGTGTCGAAGCCCGTACTTCACAAAGGCAAATTATATCTGATTTCAACAGAGGGGATGCTGTATGCATTTGAGCATGGGGAAGAAGGTATGTTCTTTACAAAGGGCCTGGAGAGTTCTGCATTATATTATTTCCCCCAAATTGCCATTGCTTCAATGTTAGTTCTACTGATAATACTTCTGATCAAAGTAAAAAACAGCCCCCTTGTCTTTGGTTCCTGGCTAATAGCTCTAACAGGAGTTATTTTTCTATCTCTAAAAGCCTTAGAACCTTATACCGTAGGGTTTGTATTCGGTTTCATGGCTGCTCTGGGCTTCATGACTATGTTTGTAATCCTTATGACCGGCATTGCGTTTCTTGTTTACGGAGCTCGGAAGAGAAAGAAGTAAAAAGAAAAATGGAAAAAATATAGAACCGGAAAACAAAAATGAAGTTGCTACTGATATTGAACAATGCTAGAGTGTTTCTCTAAAACCATGGAAATTGAAATTGAAAACCTGTCATAAGCATAAGGATAGAAAAAATATGGCTTTCCATAGTTTATAATATCCAGATCGAATTTTCCAGGAGTTTGTCCTGGAATGCAGAGGTAAGTTTATAATTATATTTTTATATTTATTAGCCGAAGGAAAATCTTTAATATTAGTTAGACTAATTATGTACTCCTTTTTTCATATATGGAGAGTAAAAACAGAAATTTCCAGGCTTCTTGAAAAGATGGAACATTATTCTCAAAAAATCTGAGAAAATATGAATTCTCAGAGGAATACAGAAGTATCGGCTACATGTCTTCCTCTATCTCAGGAAAATTAATTTCCTGGGCAATCCAACATCTCCAATGGCGAAGGCCATGGAAATCAGCAAATCTACGCTAAACGTGATTTTTAAAACTGCGGAAAAAGGCCTGCTGAAAACAAAGACTTTTCCGAAGGACGGAGAGGTCTGCCTGCTCGAACTCACCGATAAATGGAAAAAAATATTTGATATAGAACATTGATAGATATAAGGTTTTTTGAAATGATCCGAGAATTTTGGATGAACGAAAACTTAGATTTCTGGAGAGAATCTTTGAGAAAATCACTACCTGGATTGACGAGGAAAAAGTATGACAGATGAACGGGAAATGAGATCTGCAAGTGTCGGAAAGCTTTTCGTTAAATTCGTTCTTCCGGCAACTATAGGGTTGATAGTTGCCGGAATCCAGGGAGTCATTGACGGTTTCTTTGTCGGGAATGCTGTGGGAAGCCAGGGGCTTGCAGGAATAACTCTTGCATTTCCTGCACTTTTAGCCATAATTGCTGTAGGACAGATGGTAGGGATAGGAACTTCAAGCCTTGTAGCCCTGGCTCTTGGCAGAGCTGATCGACAGGAAGCCCTCAAGCTCGTACATAATGCTTTTCCCCTGCTCCTGCTTGCGGGAATAGGACTCACTGTCATCGGACTGGCCTTCTCGGATTCTTATCTCCGTTTTCTGGGAGCCTCTGGCCCGGTTTTTGACATGGCAAATAGTTATCTCAGAGTCCTATTTTCAGGGTCGGTACTTCTAACTATGTCTATTGCTCTCGAACCTCTAGTACGAAATGACGGGAAACCCAGACTTGCTATGATATGTGTGGTTGCGAGTGTTTTTGTAAATATGATTCTTGACTACCTCTTTGTCATGCGAATGGGAATGGGGGTTAAGGGAGCTGCCATAGCCACTGTTATTGCTTTTTCTCTTTCCGGAATTCTGCTCTCTCTGTATTTTTTCAGCAGATGGGCAGGACTGAGGCTAAAACCCGGTTCCCTCTCTCTGGAATCGAGAATAATTATCAGAATTATGAAAGCAGGCTTTCCTTCCTTTGCAATGCAGTTTTCAACTTTCGTCCTGCTCATTGCAAACGAATACATGCTGCTCGGTTACGGCTCGGAACTCGCAGTTTCAGGCTATGGAATTATAGGTTACGTTTTCTCGATTTTCTCCTTGATTTTTGAAGGAATAGCAGTTGGCACCCAGCCAATCATCGGTTTTAATTATGGAGCCCGTTGTTATTCCCGAGTTGCAGGAACCTTAAAGATAGCTGTTATTTCTTGCCTCGTAACCGGGTTGATTGGTTTCATGCTTCTTTCCATGTATCCGGAAAAGTTTATCCTTATCTTCAACCGCGACAGCCCAGAACTCATGGAAATTACTCTTAACGGCATGAAGATTTTCGTGTTTGCTCTCCTTACTCATGGGATAGTTATGCTGGGTTCAGTATATTTCCAGTCGATAAACAAAATCAGATACTCTCTTTTCATCCAGCTGGGAACAGTTTTTCTTTTTGTCCTTCCTCTGCTCTGGATTCTACCTTCCTTACTTGACCTTAACGGAGTCTGGCTTGCAACCCCAACTGCGGAATTCCTGATGTTCCTGGTCGTAATAGGCTTGCTCTGGAAAGAGTTCGGTTTTCTCAAAAATGGAGTAACTGTAAGTGAGGAGCGCCACTTCCCTGCTTCTGATATTATATTAACTTCCAATGAGGATTAAACGGAGATTCATGCCTCCTGAGAACATTGCCGTTGAGCTTCCTGTGTAAGAAGTTTAAGAATATGGTGTTAAGGGGGCAAAAACAGCATCCTTTTTCAGAGGCCTCATAACCTCTTATTCCCATTGAAAGCACTGCTGACACAAATTCATAAGGGCTTAATCATGGACTATCCTGCCGAATGACTAAAAACGCCAGTGCGTTCATCAATAAATTATCTCATGAATTTGGGAACATACTTCTGAGGTGCCTGCCGTTGAATGTCATAGGATGCTTAGCGGGTCCACTTCTGCTAATTGTAGGCGTGCATGGTTATTACTGCTCCTCCCCTTATCATTTACGAGTCCATGCATCTTCAGTTAAGTGAGAAATCCCAAGCATAAGTTCAAAATAAAAAATAGACCTTGAACTGGAGCAAGGTCTCGATTTAGATAAAGAGACTAAAATTTGGGGCAACTCTCTGATATAGAATAGATAACCTTCAGGCAAAAAATTTCTTCATTTATATTCAGTTAAAAAATTTGTTAACGCTAAAGTGACTACTACAATCGTCTATTCATTTTGTTTTATATTGTTTAAATTTTATTAACTGGTTTTATGACAATCTTTTGCCTGAGCTATATATTTATTAATTTTCAATTGTGGAATTAATATTTAACGTTATATAAATATAAAATCAAAATGGAAAGTTTTTTAAAATAGTATCTTTTTTAACATACAAAAATAGTATTAAAGATAAAACTAAGATCTTAAAAGCCTTATTAGTCCAGATTAAGCATACAACCACGGTAAATCAACGATTTCGGGAATAATAAAAACTCATAATAGCAGTAATATGCTTATTCGATAAAAATTGTATCTATAAAATAGAAGTAATTGGAGTATCAAAAGTTCATTATCGAGTAATAAAGAAGAAGTTTTAGATTGTAGGAGCTAAGAATATGGGTGACCGAGATTGGGGACGTTGGCAAGTCATACTTGGTAGTTGGCAGGTTGTACTAGCTATTATCGCTATAGGTCTCACTTTAATTGGTTT
This sequence comes from Methanosarcina sp. UBA7, assembly GCA_002508465.1. Lineage (GTDB taxonomy): Archaea > Halobacteriota > Methanosarcinia > Methanosarcinales > Methanosarcinaceae > Methanosarcina. The sequence continues at coordinate 6,528 of DAQQ01000278.1, forward strand.
AGTATTTCAACTTACACCTACACCACCGAAAACAGAAACAGATGTAGTTACAACAGGCAGTATTTCAGTTTCTTCTTCTCCTGTTGGTGCCAGTGTTTATCTTGATGGTAATTACGAAGGTGAAGTTCCACAGTTTTTAAATGATATTGAACAGGGTAAGCATTCAATCACTTTAAAACTTGAAGGATATGACGATTGGTATGAGGATATAAGTGTTGATGCTGATAAAACTGTTTCAGTATCACCTACTTTAACACCAATACAAATAGAACCATCACCAGAACCATCATCTTCAACAGGCTCCATTTCAGTTACTTCTTCCCCTACTGGTGCTGATATTATTCTGGATGACACTTACGAAGGTAAAACACCAAAGATCTTGGAAGATATTAAACAAGGTTCTCATACAGTTACCCTAACACTTGCAGAATATGAAGATTGGTCTAAGGATATAAGTGTTAAAGCTGATAAAACTGTTTCGGTATCACATACTTTAATACCAACAGAGTCATCAAAAGATACATCAGACGTATCAACAGACAAGTCAATAGGCACATCAGCGAATTCTGCCTTTATCTCAGATTCGGAGAATGTAAAAACCCCTACTTCAGTCGATATTTCACCATATTTGGATTGGAGTTTCACTACATCTAAGGAGAACTTTTATATTGATGTCCCTAACGGATATAGCTATGTTACCGTTACTGTAAATATCAATAATTATGGTGACGTACCTATAAGCACCGATTCATCTTGCTGGAAGTTTATATGTGATGGAACTTCTTACTCCTGTGAACCAGTTACAACAGCTTTCAGTACACCCAGTGAATATGAAGTTAGTCCGGGAGAAAGCTTAACCTTCATATTACATTACCTTGTTAAAGGTGAACCAACAAATGCATCCCTAGAATATGATAGTCTATAATTAGGAAATAAATTGGGTAGAACTGAAAGACATAACTACAATAGTAAAGCGTTATTTTGCTGCCTTTCTCTTTGAGTATTAAGTAAAAGGCAGCTTTTTCTGAATAACAGTTTTCCATATATGAGATTAAAACTTCTGAATTTTGATCAACAATCCGTGTTTTCTCAATGTTTTTTGAAGCTTCACGCACTCTCTGGCACCATCTCCAGTGACCAAGATCAAAATTAGAACAACTATAACTTATGGCATCACAATCTGTTTTATCCCTTGATTGAGACTTGTTTTGAGTTCTTAACTCATTTGCAAAGGATCTACCTTCATATACTCCCGCAGCACAGTTGTTGCGTAACTTCCTTTTGGTAACATGAATTCAAGCACGGCTTTCGACTTTCCCGGATTCAGTTCATCCTCTCCAATCTCAAACTTCGGTTCAACCTGCAGAAGAACTTCTCTACGGATGCCTTTCGAACTCATTTCGGGAACTTTTTCTATATTAAAACCCTGCAGAGGAACTTTGAATTCCTCGATAACTGCCTGTTCGATCTCTCCCGGAATACCTGACGCAAATTCCGTAATATAGCCCGGAAGTGGAGCGGTTATAAAGGCTCTATTTCTTTTAATAAGGCGGTTCATAGCAGTTACGGTTTCCGATGTGACCTGTTCGGTTTTTGAAGAATCCGGCAGTCCAACTTCATTCTTAAAACAGACAATATCGCCTTCTACAGCCTCGTTTAAGGGAAGGCCTTTTTCGATTCGTCTGCACAAGACTGTGTTATAAATATAGGACTGGTAGCCGTGCACGAACATCCTGTAGAGATTTTTCGGGAGAACGAGAAAAGCACCTGCAAAATCATCAGGATTGGCTATTAGGTGGTTCATCATTGCTCTTTCATGGCCAAGGTGAAGAGGGTAGATTTTCAGGCCTTCTTTAAAATCGCGTGTCTCTTTAACGAACTGGCGGGCTTCCTTTGTTTCCTCAGGTTCATCAGGGAAGGGTTCGGCAATGTAAAACAGAGCAGCTTTCTCAAAATCTCCCTCAACAATCGCTTTTCCTACCAGATGCGTAACAGGACGTACAGAGCCAAAGCGCTGGGTCCCGAAGAAGTTCGGGACTCCACCCTGAGCCAGAATTTCGTTTGTGGTCTTTTCGAGTAATTTGTGTGTCTCCTCACTCGAATAGGTTATATTCCGGATGGTAATTCTGAAATTGTTTCCCCACAGGTCTCCAAGTTCAACGGATTTTCGTGAGCGACCAAGGACTTTCAGCTCTATGTCTTTTAAGTGGATTTTCTCAATTTCCTGGGCATCGATATCAAAAATGCTAATTTTCTGAGTGGTAAGTGCACGTTTGTCCTTTGTACCTGCAACGCTAATTCTCTTCTGACTTATCTGGAGAATTTTTGCAAGAGTTCGGGTCAGGTGATGTGTGTCCCAATCGCGCTTTACTAGCTCAAGAATCAGATATTTTCCTTCCTGTTCTTCCTCCCTGTTAGTAATTTCTTTAACAATAAAATCCTCAACTTCCTGCCGAAGCTGCCCTCCAAGGCCGTCAGTATCTGTGGAGTAAAGATCTATTCCGATTTGTTTTTCAATTTTCGGCACTTCCATGGATTAAAAACACTCCTCTATTACATATTTTGTGAAAATTATAAAGGCCATCTGGGATTAATATCAATAGCTTTTACTTCGTTCGTGCTTACAAAGGTCCAGCTTCTATATGTTTCGTTTCCTCCAGTGACCTTAACTTCCGCCTGGGCCGTTTTCCCTGGAAGCCCGCCTGCATAAAGGCTCGAGGTCGGGTCAAGCATCAACCAGGAACCGTATTCATCAGTCAGGTAATTCACATCAACGTTTCCGTAATAAGCCCTTACACCCTCAACTGCAGCATTTGTCGCATCGGTCCCATTGCCTATATATACTGCTGCAAAAGCATGAGTATTGGTCAGGTAGACCCGGGTTGTACCCCCTACGGCTTCAAGCATGGATGAAAGGAGAATTGCCTGGTCTTCACAATCTCCGGCTCCTATTTTCAGGGTAACGTTGGCTGGTTCCCATATGTCGTTACCTCTTGGGTCACTTACGTATTCTACCTTCTCTTTTACCATGTCAAAAAGGGCACAGACCTGATAGATATTATATGCTCCCGGATATGTGCGAGCCACCTGGGCTGCCTTGCCCCTTATATCAGGTTCGGCTGGTTCCACAAGGTGGTTTATGGTTTCAAAGTAAGGTGAAGGGTTGTATCGGTACACTGGACTCGATTTTTCTGACATTGGCTTAAGATTTACAGTAAAGTTTTTCAGAGGATAGGGCCCATAGTCATGCCATTTTCCTTCCGAAGTCGAGGCAAGCAACCAGAGGACAATACTGAAATCGGCTTTTTCTTCCTCAGGTATCTCAACTGCAATTACTCCGAGGGTCTGCTCTTGACCTGGATCGATTAAAAATCCACGTTCCTCGGAATAAATTCGGCTTTCGGAAGCATTAACCGAAACCCCGTACCTTTCTATAAAAATTGGGTTTCGGCCTTGGTTTTTAATGCTGATTCTAACATATCCAGTTCCTCCCTGAAAAAAATCCGAGGTCTGGTAGTTGCTGCTCAGGGAGAAACCAGGCTGCAATGGAGTCCTCAGAATGGGAGTGAGTTCGCTTTTTTTAGGAGAGTATGTTGGGATTGCCGGAAAAGTAAATAAAGCCGGTTGAGGTGTAAAAACACTCTCCTGGACTCCGGGATCCAGTCCTGAGTTTATATAATCCGTTATTTCTTCTCTGAAATTCTCAATCGAATCAGAAGACAAAACCCCTGTGAGTGCAACGAACACAAGGAATACAAATAAAATAGCAATTGTTGAGGCTGCCTTTTTTTCTCTTGAAACCCCTGAACCCCTCATGATCTCCTCCTGAATCGAACACAGGCAGGCCTTCTATCCGGATTGGAAGAGCTATCACATTGATAGCTTCGGCTCAGTTTGATTTTAGTACCGTTTTCCCAAATCTGGCTTTCAGGTTCTTGATACTTAAACAAGTTTAAGGTCCCGTGTAACTTTATCTATAAGCTCTTCTTTTGCCGGCCCTATTCCAAGGACTGTAACCGTTCCCGGCGGAATTTCCGTAAGTCCTGCATCCTGTATCAGAGCTGTAGGCAACCCTTCCCTTCTTGCTTTTTCCTTAAGTTCATACAGGTCCTTAAGGGCAGGTACTTTAAGGACAATTTTTTTCTGTCCTCCTTCCTTCCATTTTTCAAGGTCACTTTTGCTTGCCCATTCGGAAGCAGAAATGGCAGCATGAGCTACCTGTACTGCAAACTTGCCTTTGGAAAGCTTCAGATCCTCCCGGGTAACTATACACTGTTTATATTCACTCATCTTTTGCCTCGGGTTTATTGAAGGTCCGTCTGTTTCTTAAATGTTTTCGATGGAGGTATCCGGACCGGTTTATATTCCGGTCTTCATGTTTATTTTTGATCATCTATAGTATAATCGACCTGGACCCGGAGTGTTAAATCAAAAAATTTCTAAAAATCTACGAAATTCAAATCGATATATTGCTGATATTATGAACGGCATCATTTATAACTATTTCATAAAGTGTTTTCAATGTATTCTAGAATATATTCTGCAGGATTTATCCCCCATGCATCAAAAATACCTTTTCCTGACGGTGTTCCATTGACTTCAAGAACTTTAGGGTTTCCTTCAGTTCGGTTGGAATGAATCTTAAGTTTTTTATTAAGACCATCCTCGGTCAGCCTTTCACCAAGATTATCATCAGTCAGCCCCTCTATGATATCAACACCAGCAAAAGTCGTGCTCACTGCCAGGGCAGCCTTCTCAGCAATTTCCTTTTGTTTTTCCGTGAGCACACACCGATCTGCACTTCCTCCCTGGCTCAGGTTGTTGACCCAGGAGCCAGATGCCGCTTTACGGTAAATTGCTCCAATAGCCGTACCGTCAACAATAAAAGCTCTGATATCTCTTCCTGGATTCTCTATGAACTCCTGTATATACAACATACCTCTTTCTTGAAGTAACTGCTTGAGAACTGATTCCAGGTATGAGGATTCCATTTTTCTATCCGAAAATCGGACTTCGCCATTCTTTACTCTTGCAATATCCTTTCCTTTATATCCAAAAATAGGCTTAATGACAGCATCTCCGAATCTTGATATTACCTTCAGGGCTGTTTCCATATCCTGTACAGCTACGGTTTTGGGTACTGGCAGTCCTGCTTTTGCCAGAAGATAAGAAGCATGGTATTTATTTGCGGCATTCCGGATAGCTTCAGGGGAATTGACAACAGGGATCCCTTCGTCTTCCAGTTCACGCAGGATATCAAACCTGAAAGACACACCTTCGAAAGCTCCTGCACCAGCATCCCTTACAATTATCGCGTCAAGATCAGAGAGTTTTAGATCTCCCACTTTGAAGACCACGTTTGATTCTTCAGCTCTCGGTTTCCACGCTACCGAGTTTACGCTGACCTCTGCAGCCTTGAAATCCAGAACAAAAGGAGAAAAACCTTTTTTCCTCGCTGCGTTGGTAAGCGCCCTGGCTGTCCAGTCTTCCGGGTCAGTAATGACAATTCCTATTTTTTTCATAGACCCTCATCGAGAGAATAAAAGATCAAGTTTACGATACAGAAACGAATGACATATAAAATATATTAGATGTAACATGATTTATATTTAAAATATATAAAACGCTTTATATGTGAAATATCTTATGTTTAAAATATAATATTTCTTAAATATATTATCTTTAAATTATGATATCTTTGAACTTGTTTTCTATTTTCCTTCTATCAGGTCTGCTCAGGAAGGGCCGCAAGCCCCTGTTTTTTTCGGTATTCATTTATTGCGCTGTGGATTGCTTCCCTTGAAAGAACCGAACACTCTAGCTTTCCTGGAGGTAGGCCTTCGAGAGCCTCAGCGACAGCCTCGTTTGTAAGTTCCCAGGCCTCTGTTAGAGTTTTGCCTTTTATCAGTTCGGTTGCCATGCTGCTGGACGCAATTGCTGCCGCACACCCGAAGGTCTTAAATTTCGCATCTTCAACTCGGTCGTCCCGAATTTTCAGGAAAATTTTCATGTGGTCTCCATGTGGATTTCCTGCTTCTCCGATTCCGTCAGCGTCCTCAATTTCGCCTACGTTTCTCGGATTCATGAAATGATCCATTACTTTTTTATTGTACACAAAACTCCTCCTGTTTTCACATTCCTACGCTGTTTTCACATTCCTATACACTTTCGATTCATTTCTTACAGGCGTTTTCGGATTTATAGAAAGGAGACATAGCCCTGAGTTTTTCGACCGTCTCAGGCAAGACCTCAAGTACATAATCAATATCTTCTTCAGAATTATCGTCACCAAGGGTCAGTCGAAGGGAACCCTGAGCTATTTCCGGAGTCAGCCCTATTGCCCTGAGCACATGTGAGGGATCAGGAGAACCTGAAGAACATGCACTTCCTGTGGAACTGCAGATCCCCATCTCGTCAAGCATGAGAAGCAGAGATTCGCCTTCTATGTATTCAAAACTGAAATTCAGGTTGTCCGAAAGGCGCTTTTCCGGGTGTCCGTTAAGCCTGCAGTCCGGAATTTTCAGGGCTCCTGCAAGGAGACGGCCTCTCAGCTTCTTCATTTTCTCATTATGCCTCTCAAGATTTCCTGCTGCAAGTTCTATTGCTTTTCCCAATCCTACAATACCTGCGACATTTTCGGTTCCTGCTCGCTTTTTGCGCTCCTGGCCGCCCCCATGCATATAATTGTCGATTTCTGTCCCTTCTCGCAGATAAAGAGCTCCTATTCCTTTGGGTCCATAGAACTTATGAGAAGAAAGAGAAAGCATGTCAATGTTCCTTTCTTTCTTTTCCATCTCAATGGGAATTTTACCAATTACCTGAACGGCATCGGTATGGAAGGGAATCTCATATTCTCTTGCAATCTCACCTATCTCATGAATAGGTTCTATTGTCCCGATTTCATTATTCGCATACATTACCGAGATCAGGATAGTATCATCTCTAATTGCAGCCTCAACCTCTGCAGGGTCTACAAGCCCATAACTGTCTACAGGCAGGTAAGTCACATCAAAACCCTGAGTCTCCAGATACTTACAGGGGTAAAGCACTGCATGATGTTCAATTGGTGTGGTAATGATATGTTTTCCTTTCTTTCTCCTGGCAAAAGCCGTTCCCTTGATAGCCCAGTTATCGGACTCGGTTCCTCCGGAGGTAAAATATATTTCCTCAGGATTAGCTCCCAGAGCCTTTGCAAGCTGCTCACGGGCAGTTTCTACTGCCTCTTTACTTTCTCCCCCTATTGAATAAAGGGAAGAAGGGTTTCCAAAATGTTCTTTCAAAAAAGGCAGCATAGCTTCAACCACTTCAGGTTTTGTGGAGGTAGTGGCTGCGTGGTCCATGTAAACAAAGCGCTTTTCTCCCATTAGAACCCCGTTATTAAGATAGGGATTTACGCAATATGAATTTATTGCACAATTGGACTTTATGGAGTTCTTCCTCGCAAGGTTTTTAAAACAATTTCATAAAAGAGAATCTGAATAATCTGAATAATAGAGATGATATGAAT
>DAQQ01000278.1:14119-19977 GCA_002508465.1 Methanosarcina sp. UBA7
GTAGCTATGAGCCAAATCACTGCAGTTAGCAGACTTGCAAATAACCCTGTTTTTGCTATGTTTCTTTCCTTTTAAACAAAAAATTATATATATACGAGTTTTGTAGTCCCATTCCAATAAGGGAGGGAAAAACGACCTTGCTAAAACAATTCTCAATTATTCTTATCATTTATTTCCTTGGCGACCTGATGCAGAAAGCTTTAGGATTGCCGATTCCGGGCAATGTCCTGGGAATGCTCATTCTTTTCTTTAGCCTGTATACAGGCGTAGTTAAACTCAACATGATAGACAAAGTAAGTGATTTTTTGCTAGAAAACATGGCTTTCTTCTTTCTTCCCGCAGGGGCCAGTCTTATAACCTGTTTTGCTTTGCTTGAAGGAAAATTGACTGCTATTCTTGCAGTTTCCCTTATTTCTACCTTTGTAATACTGGCTGTAACAGGGCTTACTGTGGAGCTTGTTCAAAGGTTCTTCAGGAAAAAACCGGTAAATATAGCCAGTCATATCGAAAATAAAGGCAATAAAGTTAATAATAACGAATCCGGAAGGAATACAAAAAGTGTGCATGCCCGTGAGAATAGAAGAGAAGAGGTGATCTGAAGTTGCAGACCGATTTTTTGAATGGGCTTGTCAATATGCCCCTATTTGGGATCTTACTCTCTTTAGTAGCTTTCCAGATAGGCACACTATTATATAAGAAGACCCAGCTTTCGATTCTTAACCCTCTGCTTGTGGCTTCTGTACTTGTAATGGTTTTCCTTCTATTCTTTGGAATCAATTATGAGACTTACAATCTTGGAGGAAATTATATTTCTTTCTTCCTCGGACCCGCAACTGTGGTTCTTGCAGTGCCTCTCTATAAAAAGATTCAGCTCTTGAAAAGCAATGCTCTTCCTATCCTTGCAGGAATAATGGCAGGCTGCACTGCCGGAATCTCAAGTATTCTTGTTCTTTCCAGCCTGTTAGGGCTTGATGATACCATAAGCAGATCTCTCGCTCCTAAATCCGTAACTACTCCTATAGGAATTGAAATCTCAAAACAGATAGGCGGCCTGCCTGCAATAACAGTAGCTGCAATCGTATTTACCGGAATTATAGGTGCTATTTTGGGCCCATTTATCTGCCGCTGCTTCCGAATAAAAGATAAAGTTGCAGTCGGTGTCGCAATAGGCACGGCATCTCATGCGCTTGGAACAACAAGAGCAATAGAACTTGGAGAAACCGAAGGGGCTATGAGCGGACTTGCAATAGGGATAGCAGGCTTGATTACGGTTTTTCTAGCTCCTCTGCTGCTTTATGTCTTCGGGCTTGTAACTTGAATGACAAATGATTGACGAACAAACGCTTATGACAAAAGCTTGATGACAAAAGCTTGATGACAAATACTTGAATGACAAATGACCAATTTCAAATAGGTAAAAAACTTTTGTTTCAGACGCAGATATTAGATAAAAAATTTCTACTTAAATGAAATTTCTATTTCAGATGCAAATATTAAATAAAAATATTTTTATTTCATATGCAAATATTAAATAAAAATTCCAGTTTGGGGCAAAGTGTTACCCACAAATATTGCGCTTTAACCGGTATTTTAAACGGGTTTTTCAGGTCATCGAAAATTAGTGTACATTTTCATCTGCCACTGACCATTTTGTATCTTTTTTCTTATAATTCCTTTTGCCATTTCCACATAGATTCCTCTTATCTGTGGTATGAGCATGGAAAGCCCTATTATATCGGACAGAAAACCCGGAGTTAGAAGAGCAAAACTTCCAACTAACACAAAGAACCCGTGAAGAAGTTCGTTTCCGGGCATATATCCCTTGCTTGTTGCTTCCTGGATCTCGCGGAGCACGCGGAAACCCTGGGATTTTGCAAGGTAAGCGCCCAGGCTTGCGGTTATCAGGATAATGAGTACGGTGTTTAAGGCCCCAATGATTCCCCCGATCTTAATGAGCAGATAAAGCTCGATAATAGGGATGAGGAGGAAAATCGAGAAGAGTTTAAAAAACATGTTAATCATTTTCAGGATTTTAAATATTTATATCTTTGTTGTTGCTGATAGTTCTTATTAACACTTTAGTACACTTTAGTACACGTTAGTAATAGTTAAAGTAAGCTTTTGAATTTTGATCTACCTTATTTTGANNACCTTGTTTTGATCTACCTTATTGAGATCACATTTTCTTACTTTTACCTTTTTGAAATTGGATTTACCTAATTTAAAAACTATTTTCCCTAAGGTCTATTTATTTCCATCCCCTCTCAATTTTTCTGCTGAATCTTTCTTCTCATTTAAAACAATAATCATTCTGTTTTTATAAATGTCTGCTTATTTTTTTTAATTTTTTCTGCCTTAACAAGACTATTTCTGTCATGCAAAGTTCGTTTATGTCAGAGAAATGCTGTTACTTTGAGAGGAAACCATTTTATTTAACGATAATCAGGGATAGTCTGTTATATGATTGCTATAATATTATGTTCGTGATATAACGCACTGTTGAATGAAATAATATTATACCGAAGATTGTGCGCAATACTAGCGCACTAATATATTCTATAAAACGCAAAATATACTCCGGATGTTACAAAGATAGTTACACTATCCCCTAAAAGAGTGTTTGTTTTTCTGAGGTGCCGGATATATGGACTTCGATGCAATTGATGACTTTGTATATAAAGTTATTGGGACTATAGGATCCGATCAGAAGAATCTGTGTTCTGCAGTTGATTTTACCCTGGATCTTGCGGAAAAAAAGTCATTGTCCCCCAATAATTTGCTTGACCTTTCGAATGCCTGTAAGCAGCAGAAAATGGCCATGGAAGAATATGTTTTCGCAAAGGCCTGTTACATAAAAGCTTCCGGAAAGCTCCGTGAAGAAGCCTGTTTTGTGCTGGGCACTGCTGCGCATATTCTGGGTTTTTCCCTTGAAGCTGAGGCAAGCTATCTGGAGGCTCTAAAAGAAAGTCCAGAGAATGAAGATGTGAGGTGTGCCTATGCCGAACTTCTTTTCGAACTCGGAAGGATAGGGGCTGCTGACAAGGAATATAAAAAGGTACTTGAAGCTTCTCCAGAACATGCAAAAGCGAATGCAGGATATGCTTGCCTTCTGACTGAGTATGGGTACGTAAGGGAAGCCGAAGAGCACTACTCAAAAGCACTTAAGGCGAATCCTGACTATGTTCCTGCCAGAGGTGGATATGCAAATCTGCTATTTGAGTTGGGAAGGCTCAGAGATGCGGAAAAGGAATACAAGCTTGCAATAGAACTGGACCCTGAAGATCCGAGTCTTCACCATAACTTCGGAGTTTTACTTTCTTTCCTGGGGCGCTCTTCAGAAGCCGAGGTTGAGTACAGAAAAACTCTTTCTCTTAATCCGAGGCATAGACGGACCCTTTTTAACTACGGAAATCTCCTTGCAAGAGAAGGTAGAGTTTCGGAAGCCGAAGCGAACTATATGGAAGCTCTTGCCCTTGATCAGAACGATGCAAAAGTCCATTCAAATTACGCAAATCTTTTGGCCCGCTTCGGGAGAAGGTATGAAGCTGAAATGGAATACAAGAAAGCGCTCAGTCTGGATCCAGAGAGTGCAGAAGGACATTACAGTTACGGAAACCTTCTTTCGGAAATCGGGCGCTTTGGAGAGGCCCAGAACCAGTATGAGAAGGCTCTTGTCCTGAATCCCTATTATCCCCCTATTCATTACAGTTACGGTCTTCTTATGAGAAAGATGGGACGTTTTGACGAAGCCAAAAAGGAATATACGAAGGCCATGCAGCTAGATCCGGATATAGGAAGCAAAATGACCGAAACCTGGATTATTCTGGACTAAAAGAAAAAGTTCGGAACTTATCTAATGTTTCCCTAATTTGTTTCTAGTAAAACAACATCCAACCCCGGCATTTTCTTTTCTATTTTTCGTTGATTCTCTGAACATGGACTGACATATTGAAATAAACTATGTGAGCTTTTAGGAAAATTAACGGTTTAAAAGGAGTAAACTTTCTCTTCAGGTAGTTTTCTCTCGGGTAGACTTTCTTTTGTTCTTACTGCTTTCCAAAGACGAAAAGTTTAATCTCTTCTTTTTCAAATAGTACAAAAGCCGCTGCATTTCCTAGTCCAACATAGTCAGGACAGGAAAAAAGGGAGAGCAGTTTTCCGTCAAACCACCACCTGTATCCATCCTCAAGGGCTGTGTGACCCCTTATGATTCTTTTCAGGTTATTTGTATGTAGAAAGCCATCTACAATATCTGGCCCAAATTCTTTTACAGTCGAACCTCGAGTTGAAGCAGTGAGTCCGGGACGCTTTGAAGGATCATTCCATAAATAGGGAAAAGCAAAGTCTTCTTCCTTTCTGATATCTTCAATGCTGCCTGTTCCGTTAATCCCGCCGTGCACGCAAAATGTATTTCCCGAAAGTACAGCTGCTATCGGCATTTTATCATATGTCCGGCTGACACTTGAAAGAAAACTCCGATCAAAACCGATTTCTTCAAAATAGCCGTAGTAGAGGTTCATATCCACAGTTTCGTGATTTCCCCTGAGCAGGAAAATATGCTTGGGATCTTCAAGCTTCAACCTGAAAAGGTTTATCAGGACTTCGGTACCCTGTGGCCCTCTGTCCACATAATCCCCAAGGAAAAGAATGTTCTCACAGTTCATTTCTTGTCTTTTTCCTAGTATGAACTCAAGAGCCTCAAGGTCCCCATGAATATCCCCTATTACCATTACTGACTCGGCATCAATTCGAAGCACGGCAGGTTCCGACTCCAAAACACGGTCTATTCCAGGGAGAAGAAAAAGCAGTTCTTCTTTTGCGGCAATTTTTCTGGAGATCTTTCCTGACACCACTGGCTTACCTCTGTCCAATGATCCTCTTAGGATCCAATCTGAAACTTATATATAGCTTTTTTATAGAAGCTGATCTGATAACTTTCTGTATATACAGGGAATTTTTGTGCGATAAATATTTCCAGGCCTCAAGAATAAATCTTTCATGTACCCTTACACCGTCAAATTCCCAGTTTTTGTTTGTGATGGCAGGCTTATAGTGCAACAGGTGTATAGTTGTAGCAGCTGTATAGCGTAGCAGGCGTATAGTGTAGCAGCTGTATAGTGTTAAAGTCTAAAATCAAGTATGATAAAACTAATATTTTAAGCAGTTAAAGTTCAGGCAATTTAAAATTCAGACAACTGGAGTTCAGAAAACAAAAAATTCAGGCAACTAAAAGTCAGAGTACAAAAAGTTTAGGCGACTAGAAGTTCAGGCAACTAAACGTCAGAATACAAAAAATCCAGATAACAGAAAGTTTAGGCAATTTAAAATTATAAATCGTAACTATTCAGCCCATCAAAACATGCCTATTGATATTGATTTTAATAAAATAGTGGAATCCAAAAAATAATATATGGAGAAGGAAGAAACGCACTCAATCGTCAACAGTATAAGAAAATCAAGTTACAGAAATTTGTCAATTGAACTTTAGTAAAGATGGCTATTGATGCTGTTTTAAATCGGCTGAATAGTTACTATAAATCAAGTCTACTTAAAAAATGAGTCACTATCTCGACAGGAGGCAGATGTATGGAACTTGATATCAATGAACAGGACCCTGAAGACATGGATCTTACAGACGTTGTGCTTGAGTATGATGATATTGTCTCTGCAATCTCAATTCTGGAAAAACGCAGAGAGGAGTTGAGAACTCATATCCTTAGTACCCTGACAGAAAAAGATCTCGATTTATTGAGAGTCGGAGATGTGGAACTCAGGCGGCAGAAGGTTGAATGGAAACTCTGGCGTATCAACAGGTTAAAACCATATCTTATGAAGAAAGATCTCTGGGATATAGTCGA
>DAQQ01000270.1:0-21488 GCA_002508465.1 Methanosarcina sp. UBA7
TATTTTTCTGGAAATAATTCAACGGTTTTTCCAGCCATTACTGAAAGAGAAAGTTCACAAGTGTTAGAAATGGCTGTTAATGGGCAGATCTTGTGACCGTTCTAGAGGCTCATAGTCTGCTTCCATCGTGAAAAAATACCGTGAGAAGGTTAACGATAATACAGTAAAAAGGCTAACGATATTATTATAATATAATTAGTATAATAGAATTATTATACTGGAATTAGTATAATAGAATTGGTAGGAAAAACAAGAGAAACGTACATTAAAAGAAGGGTAAGGAAAAGCCCGGAAACTTATGTTCCCTTTACCGTAGCCCCCGATACGTTTGATCCGAAAATACGCTCCCCCAAGCATATTACTCGGAACAGGATCAAAAGCTTCCAGGCAATTCTTTACTTACTATTTCATACCCGTACTCACTCTTCCTGTTATCTCTATGTACAACATAAAATAATCCCTGTAATTATTTTAAATTAATTATACCAAAAATTAGTCTGAAACGAAAAATGCTTTCGCATAAAAAGTTTTAAAATCTGAGCCTGATTTAACGTTTAATGAGTTTTTAATGTTTGGACCTTGAAATGAGAGTACGGTAGTAAAAAGTTTGACTGTAATATAGAAAAATCAAATAGCAGCTCATCAGACAAATAATATACAGACAAAAATATAACTAGGTAAAGAAAAGTCTGAAAGTTAATACATTTACAAAATATCTAAGCAACAAGCAAAAGTAAAAAGAATTAAGGGCAATAGAAAGTTAAAACTAAAACAAATCATTTAACGAATTTATGTTAAAAAGTGTAAAACCCTGAGTCTTTACTCAGGGATATTCATTTATTATTTTATCGATATTTCTTAAAAGCTTGTTAATGAAGGAAGTGTCGCATGCCTGTAAAGGCCATGGCAACTCCTAGCCGATTTGCAGCATCAATGACTTCGCCGTCCCGAATTGATCCACCTGGAGAGACTATGTAGTGGATATTATTTTCTGCGGCATAAATTATGCTATCATTGAAGGGGAAGAAGGCATCCGAAGCCATTACACACTCTGACATAACTTTCTTGCAGTAAGCTTCAAAAGAAGTTGGAGGATTTTCCCGTTCGTAAATTATCCTGAGATTTTCAACAGTTTTTGTGGCTGCAAGTTTGCGAATAGAGTCAACCCTATTCGGTTGTCCTGCACCCATAGCAAGTACCATAAAGAAACCTGGCTCGTACTCGTGAGCAAGGATTACTGCATTGGATTTCGTCGACTTACAGGCTTTAAGGCAGAATTCCGAAAGAGAGCGCTTTTCTTCAGGATAGGGAATATCTGTAACTGACTCCCATTTTTCGTAGAGGCCAATATCACGACTCTGCTTGAGCATGCCTCCTATCACATACTTGTATGTGTATTCTGTCCCAAAAGCTTCTCTGAGTTCAGGCAGCTTAAGGAGTCGAAGGTTTTCACTTTTGTTTTTCAGGTACTCAAGGGCATCGGGTTTGAAGTCAGGAGCAAGAATAATTTCCACAAATTTTCCGTTCAGAAAAGTTGCAGCTTCAAGGTCAAAGGTTTCGTTGGTGCAGATTATGCTTCCGTAAGCTGAAATCGGGTCTCCGTCCCAGGCAGCCTGAAGAGCCTGTAGGAGTGTGCTTCCGGTTGCAAGCCCGCATGGATTGTTGTGTTTTACGATCGCTACGGCAGGCTGAGCATTTCCAAGTTCTTTTACTGTCTGAAGGGCATTGTCTGCGTCCACATAGTTGTTATAGGAGAGTTCTTTTCCGTGCAGCTGGATAGCTTTTGCCAGGGTAGGACCTTCAATTTTGGGATCTTTATAAAAGTAGGCTTTCTGGTGCCAATTTTCCCCATAGCGAAGTTTTACACCGTCGGTAAAGTTCAGGTGTAGCACGTTTTCTTCAAGCAAGGTTCTGCTCAGATAGGTATCGATTGCCGCATCATAATCCGCAGTATGCCTGAAAGCCTTAACTGCAAGGGCAGCCCTGGTTTCCTCCGAAACTACCCCTGTTGAGCGAAGTTCTTTAAGAACATGCCCGTAGTCCGAAGGGTCTGAGAGTACTGTAACCGAACGGTAGTTTTTAGCTGCCGAACGAAGAAGAGTTGGCCCTCCTATGTCTATGTTCTCAATGGCTTCTTCAAGTTCGACGCCTTCCTTTGAGACTGTTACCTCAAATGGATAGAGATTTACAGCCACCATGTCAATAAGCGAAATATCTTCTCTTTCAGCCTCAGCCATCTGTTCCTTGCTCTCTCGCAGGCATAAGAGCCCGCCATGAATTCTTGGATGGAGAGTTTTGACCCTTCCCCCCATCATCTCCGGACAGCCTGTGACTTCCGAAACATCAGTAACTTCTATGCCGGCGTTGCGAAGAATTTTCGCTGTCCCGCCTGTTGAAATAATCTTCACGCCAAGTAATTCAAGCCCGCGTGCGAATTCTGCAATTCCTGTCTTGTCTGAGACGCTGAGCAGTGCCCTCTTTACCAAAAAATCACCAATATCCTTGGTTTAAAAATTCTTAGCTATAAAACTTATGGTCTACACATTATTATATTAAAAAAGGGCGTTTTTTCCGGATAAACCGGACTTATATTTTACAAACTCAGTATTTCCGTCAAGGTACTACCAGAACCCTTCTGGAAATCTAGTTCTTTAAGTTTTTGGTACTTTTTATGCATAAATTCTCTAAAGCCACACTTTTTTGCTTCATTTCCTGGGTCAGAGTCCAGGTGAAATACTTATTCTCTGAAACCAAAATGGATAAAAATTGCATCTAATATATACTTTTAAAATATCTTCTTTATTCATTTCAGAAAATAATATCAGAGGGTTGGGGAGTTCATGGAAAAGAAATATGATATTATAATTATCGGAACGGGTACTGCGGGCAGAAGCTTTGCAGGTAAAGTTGCACATTCAGGGTTAAAGATCGCTATAATTGATTCCAGGGAATATGGGGGCACCTGTCCTTTAAGGGGATGTGATCCGAAAGAAGTGCTTACCAATACTGCTGGTGTTACTGACTCTAATAATCGGCTAATAGGAAAAGGTGTAGGGATAGGTACTCCTTTAAAACTTGACTGGACTTCACTCATCGAGTTCAAAAAGACATTTACGGAGGGATATTCCAGCAAAACAGAGAAACATCTGGTTGAGATGGGAATTGATACATATCATGGGAGAGCGCATTTTGAAAACCAAAACACAGTCATTGTTGGAGAGGACAAACTTAAAGGAGAGTATATTTTCCTGGCTACAGGTGCAAGGGTCAGAAAACTCAATATTCCAGGTGAGGAGTATGTTGCTACAAGCGAGAAGTTATTAGAAACCAAAAAGCTTCCTGATAAAATTATTTTCATTGGTGGCGGGTATATATCCATGGAGTTCGCTCATGTTACGCGAAGAACTGGAGCTGAAGTAACAATCCTGCACAGAAGTGAAAGGATCCTGGGGGCTTTTGATTCTGATATGGTAGATCTGCTTGTGAAAGCCTCTGAAGCCTCAGGAATTAAGATCCTTATAAACAAACCAGTAGTCTCGATAGAAAAAGACGAGAATGGCTTTCTGGTCAAGACTAAATCTAAGTCTGAAAATGAACCAGAAACTCAGATTTTCCATGCGGATATGGTAGTGCATGGAGCAGGTCGTGTAGCCAATATAGAGAACCTGCGTCTTGAGAATGCCGGAGTTAAAACCGAAAAGGGAGCTATTGTAGTTGATAAGCACATGAGGACCTCAAACTCCCGGATCTATGCAGGTGGAGACTGCGCATTGGAGGGCGTGCAACTAACTCCTGTTGCAAGTCTCCAGGGAGAAGTTGCCGCAATTAATGTCCTTGAGGGTGATAGTGTTGAGGCAGACTATAAAGGCATTCCAAGTGCAGTCTTTACCATTCCGGTTCTCGCGTCGGTAGGAATCAGTGTCTCTAAAGATAGTGATAAGTATAAAGTTATTTTCCTGGACAGAAGCAGTTGGTACACAACCCGGAAAGCAGGAATGGAGTTTGCAGCTTCAAAAGTAATTATTGATGAAGCAAACGACCGTATAATGGGAGCGCATATTCTGGGTTCTAATGCCGAAGAAGCTATCAATGTTTTCGCTGTGGCAATGAGGCTGGGGCTTAAAGCCTCGGACATAAAAAAACTGATCTTTACCTATCCGACTACATGTTCGGATATTCCGTATATGCTGTAACCTGCTGGATCGGATATGGAACTCAAACTTCAAGGGACATTGAAAGTACTGTTTCCTTAAACAAATAAGTTTCTGGCTAAATTATGAAATAACTGAAAGACGGAGTTAACATGCCTGAAAAAAAGCTAAAAAAATCTGACACTGAGGATTTTGTCTCTGAATATAATATTCCTGATAACAGACATAACTTCGACCGGATCTGGGCTCTTCTAAAAGAAGAGTATCCTGATGTAAAACCTTCTCTTAACTATAGCAATCCTCTTGAACTTCTTGTGGCAACTGTTCTTTCAGCTCAGTCAACTGATGTACAGATTAACAGAGTGACTGATAAATTATTCAAAAAGTACAGGACTGCAGAAGATTATGCCAGTGCTGATCTCAGGGAACTTGAAAACGATCTATACTCCACAGGCTTTTATAAAAGCAAGGCAAAGAATATCAAAACGGCTGCTCAGATGATTGTTGAAAAGTATAATGGGGAAGTTCCGAAAACTATGCAAGAGCTTATTAGTCTGCCAGGCGTCGGAAGGAAAACGGCTAATATAGTACTTGCCAGAGCATTCGGAGTAGTAGAGGGAATTGCTGTAGACACCCATGTAAAAAGGGTTTCCAGAAGGTTGGGACTCACGAAAAACTCCGACCCCGCTAAAATTGAACCGGATCTTATCTCACTTGCCAGAAAGGAAGATCTTGATTCAATCTCCATGACCCTGATCTATCATGGGAGGAAAATCTGTCAGGCAAGGAGACCAAAGTGTGAAATCTGTATTGTAAAGGACTTATGTCCTTCCAGTATTATATTTATTGGCAGTAGCTGAGACGTTTCTTCCAGAGATATGCAAGTCGTTTCTCCCCTACCTTTCGGGAAGAGAAACGATTTTTTTGGAAAAAGAACTCTATTTTATGTCAGATTTTTTTGCTGAAAACTTTGCCCAGCCCTAGACTGATTGCCAGTACTGCAAGTGTTCCAACGGCTATTGCTGCTACTTCTCCCCCTTTTCCCAGGCCTTCTATTGAATAATCGGGCATTGGAGAGCTTACTACAGGTTCAGTCGCTTCAATTTGGGACATTTTCGATTCTTCAACTATCCCTCCAGCAGCACTTTCCAGTCCGTCTGGGTCGGAGGATGCAAGGAAAGGAGCTAGAATTGCAAGCAGAAGTGCAATTGCGATTCCGACGTAAAAGAATTTCACGTTTGATTTTCCACTCATGCGTGTATCTCCTTTTTATTCTTTTCTGGTCTGGCAGTAAAATTATCTTCAAGAAGGTCAGGGCGGGATTTTGCAATCGCCATGATTACAATTGAAGTGATCAGGCCTTCACCAATAAAACCAATTATAAGATGATATGTGCCCATGGCCATAAGTCCTGCACGCAAGGGAAAGGTACCAGCAATCCACATTTCAATTGCACAGGCTATTGCCGAAATAAAGAGACCAAGCCAGGCGCCTCCAAAACTCGCAATACTTGTACCTACACTTTTTCGAAGGGCAACGTATGTATAATATCCGATAAATCCGGAAATAACACCCATATTCAGAATATTAGCTCCCATAGTAGTGACTCCCCCGTCACCGAAGGCGAATCCTTGCACAATCAGGACTAGAGTAAGCACAAGGACCCCAGCCCATGGGCTTCCAAAGACAATAGCAACAAGAGCTGCTCCTACCATATGTCCACTTGTTCCCATCCCGATGGGAATATTCATGGCCTGGATTGCAAAAATTCCTGCAGCAAGGGCGGCAAGAATCGGTACTTTCATCTCGTCAAGCTCGTTTTTTGCCCATTTCATTGATGTTATTATAAACGGAAGGGCTATAATCCAGTAAATCACTGCCTGGCTAAGCGGCATGAATGAGTCAGGTATATGCATTTCACTTTTCCCTCTTTTTATTCCGATTTCTTATTTCCTGTAAATCCGAACAGGAGCTTTTTAGGTTCAGGAATTTTTCTGAAGCAAGGAATTGATAAATATCTTTAGCATGAAATCTAAAAGTTCTTTCAGGAGCAGCCTTAATATTTTTGAGTCTACTGCAATGTCTCAGGCAATTGTTTTTGAAGAATACAATCAATAACAAGTTAGATATTATCACATTGTCTAGTATTACATATATACGTTTTGATATTACTTTTTTCGATGATTTTTTTATTGACACCTTCTTCAGTATTTTTATTTTTACTTTTAATCAGATTAAGTATCTTTGTATCTTCCATTAAGTCAAACATGTGTCTTCCATTAAGTCAAACATGTGTTCTCATTAATTTCTTGACTCTATATCCTAATTTGTTTTTGAAATTTAATGAAAAACAACTGGAGATTTTTGTTCCAACGTAGATAGAGGAAACTTGTCGATTAAGTCTAAAAGGGTTAAACTGTTTTGTTTCCTTGCGTCATTTATCCTGCGTTGTGTTTATCTATATTATCTATATTATCTAGCTTTTTAAACTCTTCACTCACTCTCAATGTTTTTGTCACTTCAAGATGATAAATTCTCCATAAAACAATGTCCAGATTGCGTAAGAATAATATCGCCATAGTTAATAATTTGTAACAGGAAATATACCAAAAGTCTTAAATATTAGTTGGTAATATCGATAAAGGATCTCTGGCGAACAGACACAAATAAAAAATTACCTCCTAAATCGCCTAAATCATCTGAACTCCTTTTTGCCCCTGCCTGTGATAATAAAGCAGGCAGGGATTTAGTGCAAAGGTGTAGAATTCCCAGTTAAATTGAGGATTTTTTCCATAGCTGTTTGTTGTCTAAATTTGTCAATTTTTATTACCTTTGCAGGAGCGTTCTTATTTTTACATATTGAGCTCATCCCAAAACCAATTTCTTTCCCAATATATTATACTATTTTCATGTTAGAAATTAGAGCAATTATTCAAAATTCAAGGTTTTGGGATAGGCTCATTAGTAAGAGAATTAGATTAGTGAAAGAATAGATTAGTGAAAGAATAGATTAGTGAAGAATTAGATTAGTGAAAGAATCAGATTAGTGAAAGAATCAGATTAGTGAAAGAATAAATTAGTGAAAGAATCATATATACTCAATTGTTGTAAATATCATAAGTGATTTCGAGCTTTATGCTATGGTTTGTTATTTCGATCATTTAAATCTGATTTTGAGCTAAATAAGTTAATTTAGACCCAAATGTTTCAATTTACCTCATTTTCATCTCTGGTTATCATCAATTCTATCATACAGTTTTTCCAGATCCTTCTGCAACCTGTTAACTTCTTCTTTCCATTTTTTTTTATTAATCTCCATACAGGGTCCCATTTTCAAAGCTGTCAGTTTCACATAGTCCTGGGAAATTTTTCTGTTGCTGCAGGGAAGGCCAAAAGCCAGATCGGTTTTTTTAATGCTGTATTTTTCGTGGATCAGAAACTCGTAAAGTTCACTAACCAAACCTGATTTTTCTTCGGAGTTTTCGGAAAAACTTGGGTAAAAGTTAACTAGATTTCGTAGGTGGTATCGGACACCGCAACCTTCAGGGCATAATTTCTTCGAGTTTGTAAACTTAAGCAGTTCTTTGAATTCAAGGAAAATATTTGTCTGCTCCAAACCTGAGTGTAGAGTTTTTCCATGGAATATAAGAATATGGATGCACTCGTGAAAGAGGATTTTTGCTATAAGGAATTCAATTCTATCCTGTAAATTCCATAATTTTTCAACCAATTTTCTTTCCCACAACTCATATGGGTTTACCAGAACAAGGGATTTATATATTATTTTCTTGTTTTCTTTATAAATGATTTTTCTCGGTTCGAAGGCTAATCCCGGCATTGTTCCATAAAATTGCACTCGAACCGCCAGATCCCAGCAGTGTTCCCATTCCCCGAAACGTACACTTTTTATCCGATAATATTTTCCGTCAAAGTTAACTTTTTTGATTAGCTGGTACAGATCCTCACTTTGTTCTTTAACAAGAGCTTTTATCACAGTTTCTCGATAAATATTCAGATCGAGATAGAGAAGACCTGGAGAACAAAATGAACAGCCAGGAGCAGGATTAGAAACAGGATAAGTAAAAGGTAATAAGTATGGGCCAGTAGGAAGGACTGGTGAAGATGCAGGAGTTAACTTATCCCGCACTCTATGTACCAGCAAAGCATTTTTTTTCTTTGGCAAAAATTTCTTTGTTCTTATTTCCTGCACCGTAATCTACCCCAATTTTCCACAATAAAACGTTAATTTGTATTACCAAATTTAATTTACGTATTACTGTATATTAAAATATCTCAAATAATAAATACTTTATCCTATAAAAACAAAAATTATTAAAACTACTACGCGGATACAAACTCAAATTACTTATATTTTTAGAATGCGCCGGCTCTGAAAACGGGGAAGTTTAAAGCCTTTAATTCTCAAAATAGCCTTATAATAACCTATTGAACCCATATCTACTGAAATATTTGTATTCTTTGAAATGACCTTTTTAACTCATCTCTATTATTAAATTTCATTCTGGTATTATTTCTATAGACAAATTTATTAACTTTGTACTCAAATTATAAACAATAGAAACTAACCTATCTTAATAAATCTGTTAAACGTATGAAAAAGAAGTTGAGAAAATCCTGTAGGTCAGGAAAGGAGTAAAATATGTCTGAGAAAATTGCAAGAACAAGTGGTATTCGGCTAAAAAATGCACGCATAAAGTGTCAGAAAATAAGACTCCTTCAGTCGAAACCATTAGTTGTAAAGAGCGACACTGAAGAATACAACAGCCAATAAAACTAAGTGATATTAGTTTCTTAAACTGGTTTCAAATTTATGTGAAATTATCAACACTGCCGAAAAAAGGAAAGTAGAAAGATCTTTATCTTATAATTCCGTGGAAGTGTTTTATAGACTGCAATAAAGTTATTGCCAGTTCTCCTTTTTTCAGAAATCGGATTTGTAAACGCCTCAGTCAATCTTCTTCTGGAAGTACAGAGATTTGAAAAAGCACGCAGTCAGTCCCACAGAGGATTCTTGGTAATAACTCAATTTTTCTGATTTAGGGGAAGAAAAAATTAGAACAAATTCCTGCAATCCGGATAAATTAAGTCCAAGACGTCTCACATTTTGTCTTCTTTCTGTTACCTGTAAGCCTGTTAATGCTCAATTTTCTAAAATGTTGAAAAAAAGTGGAAACTCAGAAAATGTTAAAAAGCAGTGTAAGCAATCCTCTCATACAGACAGGTGAATATATAATATGAAGCCTGCACTCAGGAGCAGAAACAAGATATCTTGAGTTCTTATTTTTGTTCTATAGTAAACCTTTTCGTACCCACTTCCGTAACCTCTGCAAAGCATGCTTATATAGGTCCTTTCTCCCTGCTCGTAGGAACGTATAAAAATTGAACTCATGCTGTTCCCTACTTGCTCGATGATCCATCTTCTTGGCACATCTTTGTTCCATATATCAAAGAGCCTTGTTTGCTGTGCGGTCTTTATCCTTTTGAGAACAGTCCAAAAAAGGAAGAGGTAGCGTACCATCATGCTCAAAAGGAGAGTGAATTCACCTGGGATACCTATTCTGCTTGCAGCTGCAACCATGTCCTTGAGCCGTGTAGTAGAAGAAAATAGAATTACAGCTGTTATGCATACCAGAAATTTCGCAAACAGTGTGCTTCCAAAATCAACTCCTTCATAAGTTATACTGAGCCCGAAAGGCAGATCAAGAGGATATGGAGTATAATTTTCTATAAAGGAAGGTCTAAGGAATGGCTGGATAAGGACAATTGCAAGTCCGAATGGTAAAATCGTAAGAACACGAAGGAAAAAGTATCTTAAGTCGAGCCCTGCAGCAAGCACCAGAAGCAACAAATAAACCTCTATGAAAAAAAGGCGGACCATATTTTTCTCGTGAATCCGGGGCAGGCTAACTGCATAAATGATTATTGCAAGTGCGAAGAGCAACTTTATCCTGGGGTCAAGCCTGTGTACTGGACTGTCTTTATATGATTCGCGTTCAATATCCGTGAGCGTTACCATTGAAACTTCTCCTCTGAAGGACTCTTTCCGGCTTTCACTCAAGCTTCACCTTTTGCTGTCCCAAGCTTGCGAGCTGCAATATTTCGTCTCTGGCTGCTTCTGCTGTTATCTGTATGTTAACATTGAGTCCTTTTTGCTGGAGCATTTCAAATACCTCAGCCACTCTCGGAAGTCTGAGGTGAGCTTTCCTCAGGAGTTCGGGATTACTGAAAATTTCTTTCGGGCTTCCGTCAGCTTCAAGTCTTCCATGATGGAGAACAAAAACTCTTTCTGCAAAATAAGGAACCACATCCACATCATGGGTAGAAAGAAGCAGGGTGATTCCAAGCTTCCTGTTCATCTTCATGATTAACTCAAGAACGCGAGCCGAACTGAGAGGGTCAAGTCCGGCTGTTGGCTCATCAAGGACTATAACTTCAGGACGCATGGCAAGGATGCCTGCGATCGCTACAAGTTTCTTCTGTCCTCCGCTAAGGTGATGCGGGGCCCTTTCCTCAAAACCTGTGAGTCCGACCATTTCAAGAGCTTCTTTGACTCTCCTTTCGACTTCATTTCTGGGCAAACCCATATTAATTGGCCCAAAAGCAATATCTTCTTCAACACTTGGAGCAAGCACCTGGTCATCAGGGTCCTGGAAGACGATTCCTACGATTTCCCTGCATGTCCGGAGGTTTTTCTTAGTCATTTTTTCCCCTTTTATCAGGACTTCCCCTGAAAGAGGCCTAAGGATCCCGTTAAGATGTTTGAACAAAGTTGATTTTCCTGCTCCATTAGCCCCAAGCACTGCAACTCTTTCTCCTTTGAATACTTTGAGATTGATTCTATCCAGAGCATTCGAATCAAGATGAGGATATCTATGACATAAGTCTCTGACTTCCAGTACAGGAATGCCGCTTCTTTCGAAGTCTTTGCCCGATTTTTCGGAATCTGCTCCGGATATCTGGCTTGTTTTGTCTGTTGATTCTTTCGGGAAAGTTTCTGTTTCTTCTGAGTCATATGGGAAATTCGGAGTACTCATACTGAAAACATCCTGTATGAAAATCGCGTCTACTTTTGAAAATTAACTTTTTTAAAAATAGTGTTACAACTAACGAAGTTATCTTTCTTATGTGTTATGGTTTGTACTTCTCTGTTTCTGAAGTTTGAGAGATAATTATACAAATCTTCCCAACCTATTTTTTTCGATGCAACGTGTTGTTCTCCATGTAGATATGGACTACTTTTTTGCAGCCATTGAAGAGCGGGAAAACCCTAAACTTCAGGGAAAAGCCATCGTAGTCTGCATGCTGTCCGGAAGAAGCGAGCTCAGTGGAGCTGTAAGTACTTGCAATTATATCGCACGAGAATCCGGGATCAGAGCAGGCATGTCCTGTTCGAAGGCAAAGAAATTGAACTCTGAAGCTATTTTTCTACCTGTCCGAAAGGACTTCTACACTTCGGTCTCGGATCGGATTATGGAAATTCTCAGGAGTTATACGGATGCCAGGGAGACTGGAGAGGCGTTTGAACAGATAAGCATAGATGAAGCTTTCTTGGAAATTACGGAAAAAACAGGTGGGGACTTTAACTTGGCCCTTGAGATTGGAACCCAGATTAAGAATGAAATAAAAGATAAAGAGAAGCTGACCTGTTCTGTGGGAGTAGGCCCAAATAAGCTTATTGCCAAGATGGCATCCTCTGTCCAGAAACCCGATGGGATTACGGTCATAAGTCCGGATAAATTAGAGAATTTTCTCTGGCCTCTCAAAGTGTCCAAACTCTGGGGGATAGGGAATGTAACTTCAGGAAAACTGCAGGAAATGGGCATAGTCACAGTAAAAGACCTTGCTGAACACGACGTTATTGACCTTATCTCTACTTTTGGAAAAACTCGGGGCGTCTGGCTTAAACAGGCTGCAGCAGGGATCGATAATTCTCCCGTAAAAGAAAGAAATGGATCGGAACAGATAGGTAGGATTGCAACCCTGCCTGAGGATACCCTTGACATCAATCTTATTTCTCAGTTACTTGACAGGCTGTCAGGAGATGTAATTTCAAAACTCGACTCAAGAGAGCTTTCCTTCAGGACTATAACCGTTACGGTCATAAATTCAAAGTTTAAAATGTATACCAAAAGCCGTACACTAAATCATCCTACCTATTCAAAGGAAGTCCTTCTCGAGGTGACTCGTGAAATCTTGAATGAGTTTCTTTCAGAAAGCTGGACTGAACTCAGGCGTGTAGGTGTAAGGGTAGGAGAACTCCAGAAAAGGGTAGGCCAGAAAAGCATTTTTGATTATTAACTTTGCCTTTTTGAAGTTTTACGTTTCCCTCTATCGACGTCTTCACTTTTTCTTTCTACAATATTACTCCAGTTCTAACTCGTGTCAATTGTAAAAATTTAAATAAATTTAACAAGCGGGCAGACTTCAATACATGCTCCGCAGTGAGTGCAGTTTTCTTTAATTCTTACCTTCTTTTCTTTCATTTCAATTGCATTATGCTCACAGTGGCCCACGCAAACTCCGCACCCCTGGCAGAGTAAAGCCCTTCTTACCGAGAACTCAATAATTCTCATAAGCTTTTTCAGCTCTTTTTCGCTTTCACTTCTCCCATTGACATTTCCCGAGGCAAAAACCTGTGCTCTGGATTCTCTAAAAGCGACTGAAGCAGCTCCTTCTATAAAAGAAACCTTTCCTATGGGTGAAAGCATTCCGCTTTCTTTCAGGGTTTCTATATCAATTGCCTGCCCGAAACTTCCGTCCGCAGAAATTCCTCCTGCTTTGCAGGGCCTGTACCCTGTTGCTACTTCAAAACGAAGTTCTGTTGGTGTCTCCTGGGATGGAAGAAGAGAAATTCCTTTTTTCTCAGCAAGTTCCTGGAGAATCCGAGGATACCGCTTGTAGCGCCATAAACCATACCTTACCCATTCAGGAGAGAGCCCCATTTTTTTAGCATAGACAAGGAGATGGGAGTTCAGCTTTTTTGCAAGTTCGGGATGGCTTTCTTCAAGCTGGAAGAAATCTGCAAGGGAGGAAGACGGACAGAGCCAGCACCCCATTCTGTCATATCCTTTCTCATAAGCCTGATTATAGGGAGCTTTAGTCCTGAAAAGGTAAAGCCATACATGAAGGGCCGTCCATTCCTGTATAGGGGATGCTCCAACCTGGTTTCCTACCCAGGGGTTTTTCCATACATTCTTGCTGATTGAACGTGCATGAGATTCATACTGACGCTGTCCTATGAAACTAAGGCATCCGCCTTCGTAGTTCTCATCAATTAACCGGGTGATCGGTCCTAGTTTGCAAATCTTACAACACCAACGGGTGTCCATTGTAGGAGGGCCAAAAATACTTATCGAGTTCCAGAAAGCTTCTCCTGCACTTGAGCTCCTGAGTTTTTTCCCATAATGCTCAACAACCTGCTTGACATTCTCAACGGTTTCCGGAAACTCAAGCCCGGTATCTGCAAACATAACCTCGTAATCGTCAAGACTCTCATCAACTAGCTGGAGCACAGCAAGGCTATCCTTTCCACCGGAATAGGATACGCTTACCTTCAGATCCATACTTCCTGCGACATTTTTTATGAAAGCATGGGACCTTTCTATCATGCCGTCCAGAATTTTCTCATTGGCTTTTACGGCATCTTCCCAGGTTTGCCCTCCAAGTTTTGCTTTTTGAGGCTCTGGTTCTCCGCTCCAGCGTGGTTTTACGGCATGCCCGCGGTTTTCAGACATCTCCTTTCCTGTCATTCGGGCCCGCCCGCAGCATATTACGTCCCCTGCAGGATTCAGTACAATTACCTCATCTTCTTTTTTGATTTGTGGATCGGCATCAAGAACCCCAGGTGCCAGAACACTTGCCCCTTTTTCCAGAATAAAAGGCACTACTGACTGCTCGATAACAACCCACTTTTTCAGGGCTTTTTTATCCCTTCCCTGGAAAAGTCTTCTTGCTCCTTCGAGCCTGGGAAGCAGAACCCATTCACAGCTCTCGATCTCAAATCTGAGAGACGCGATTACTTCCCCGTCAACTATAATTTCGTCCATTCGGTCTTCGTATGGAGCTTTATTTAGCACTACAAGGTGTCCTTCAGGTATAAGGGGCGCATTGAATTCCTTTTCCGAAACTGAGTTTATGCGTTTTATATCATAATCAAAAGCCGGGCGGATATCTCCCGGAGGTGTTACCTCAATTTTTTTTGTACTTTTGCCGCATCCGCACTTTTTACCTAGTACAGGCACATTACAGGCCTCACACCAGTGCAGAAGCATTTTTCCAAGATATGCTGGTCTGGACATGTCATGCAGATTGAGAGAGGTTAACCTTTAAAAGGCTTTGGCTCAAGCTTTTTAAAAAAAAGCTTGAGCAAAAATTCATTTGACAAATTTTGGTTTTCCGTGAGCTTTTTAAAAAAAAGCTTGAGCAAAAATTCATTTGACAAATTTTGGTTTTCTGTGAGCTTTTAAAAAAAGCTTGAGCAAAAATTCATTTGAAAACTTTTCTCTTTTTTTCAAGTTTTCTCGATTTTTCTTGTTAATTTTTGAGTAACTATGTCCGTTTTAACTTTGGTTTCTCTTGAGTTTTAATTGAACTTCAAAAAATTACTAAGGGACATTATTAAAACCAAGCGTTTTAAAGTAGTTTATTCCTTTCGAAAAATAGCTCAAAAATTTAAACAATACTAAAGTTTTCTAAACATTCAAGAAAAATTTATCTAAGTTCACATCTCTTTAATTAAATATGTATAGTTACTTTATTGACGTTCCTTAAAACTTTGACCTTTGTTTCAGAATTAACCAGGTCAATTGAATATGTTTGTAGTTCCAGTATTGAGTTAACAGCAAAATATCGTATAAAATCGATTACAATTACTCGCAATTATTGAATCTTTAGTGATTGACTCGACACTAGAGTGATATAGGAAATTTCTAGTACCTATTATTGAATAAGGGGGGATTTTTATAATCAAATCAAAAGCAGATTACGACTTTTATGTTAAAGCAGATAAGTTAGCTTGTGGAAAAAACTATCGGAAGCCTAAGTTAGTTGGTGATGATATATGGAAATTTCAGAGAATCCTAAGAAAGGTTGAGTATTATACTAATTGTAAAAAATCCTTGATTTCCAAATTATATTTGAAATATATAGAGTATAGATATCACCAGATGAGTATTCATCTAGGGTTTACTATACCCCTAAATGTTTTTGGCCCAGGGTTATGCATAGCTCATAGAGGAACTATAATTATAAACAAGAATGTCAGGGTTGGAGAAAACTGCAGGATACATGCCTGTACCAATATAGGATCTAACAGAGACGAAACTTCGGCTCCGCAAATAGGAAATAATGTATACATCGGGCCGGGCGCTAAAATTTTTGGGAATATTACAATTGCGGACGATATTGCAATTGGAGCAAACTCCGTTGTAAATAAATCATTTTATGAAAAAGGCATTTCTATCGCAGGAGTTCCTGCTAAAAAAATAAATAATAAAGGATCAAACGGAACTCTAACCGCAAATAAGGAACTATTCAATTCTAATGTCTCTAACTTAGCTGTGAAGGTAGATCCTTCTCAGGTAACAGTTCTCAAATAACGAATTTATTACATCGGGAGCGCAGAAGGCCACAAATACATGGTTTTGATAGTTTGTCCGATAATTCAATTTCGGGGGGCAGAAATAATCTGAAAATCAGGTCGTAAAGCCTTTAAAGAGAAAAAGGAAAATCTTACTATTACTAACAGTAATTGTCAGACATATTTAGGAACTAAAGTTAAATTCGTATTATGTAATATCTGTAAAAAATTATATAACTAGACCGTCAGTTCCAAAATCACCTCTTTATACATACTTAACTCTAGATTTTTAGCGACAACTGTCTTGACAAAACAGGTCAGAATGTTTCAGTTTAGTGTCTGAACGCTTCTGGATTTAATGTCCGGATAATCTGAAACATGCAAATTGGGCTTTTTGCTAAGAAGAAAATGAGTTTCCGTATCTCCAATTTTTTCAAAACCAAGTTTGTTATAAAACTTTTGAGCCACAAAATTAACTTTTAATACTCTGAGAGTTGTTTCTATTTTTTCCTTTTGGGCATTGGCAATAATATCTGAAAAGATTAAAGTTCCTATTCCTTTACCCTGATATTCTGGCAAAATTTGGATTTCATCAATATTAATGGATTTTTCATTTCTACTGAAGGCCACAACGCCAACGTTTTTGCCTTCTACAACAATAGTTTGATATTTTATCTCTTTGGATTCTCTGCTGAAAAAATTTCTCTGTAAATCTTCATCCCAGTTACCCCATGTTTTTATTACGTAATCTTTCATGGTAGTCTTCTTCAAATTATAAATAAAATCATGGTCTTCTTGTGTTGCCATTTTTAAACTATACATTTACCCACCTTTAAAGTAAGGTTTATGACAATATCAAGCAATTATTTCAATTAACCATATCAGGAAAAAAACGGTAACTCCAATTTTTCAGCAATATAAAATAATTTACTTAATTACAAAGTAATTTACTTAAATATATAATCTTTCATAGCAGCCTATACATTGGCCTATACATTGAAACTCACTGATTTTCCAAATATTTTGCTCTTTTACAAGGCTCAATAATCCAACGATTATGAAATACTCCCATATAATTATGGCATACTCTCATATAATACATTGGAGAGTTTTTTTAATGAAGCAATAATTTTAATGTTTTTGTTTGGCAAAATTTTGTTGTCTCTATTAATCCATATACCTTTCATTCCAATTTTCTCACACGGTATAATATCGGTTTCAACGGTGTCTCCGACATAAAAGCATCTTTCTGGTTCTTCACCATTTCTTTTACATGCAATCTCAAATATTTCCGTACAGGGTTTTGAAACATTAAATTCTCCTGCTGCT
This sequence comes from Methanosarcina sp. UBA7, assembly GCA_002508465.1. GTDB lineage: Archaea > Halobacteriota > Methanosarcinia > Methanosarcinales > Methanosarcinaceae > Methanosarcina. The sequence continues at coordinate 17,080 of DAQQ01000270.1, forward strand.
ACGACATCAACAAAGTGGTGGGAAATTTTCATTTTATCCAGCTTTAGTTTTTGTTGCTCTAAATCGCCATTACTGATGATACCCATTTTTAAATTTGAAAGTTTTTTCAAACATGGTATCACATCATTAAAGGGTTTCCAACTTAATTCATAATTGCGTAAATAGTAACCAAATACTTTAAGTGCCTCTTCACTTGATAGATCAATATTTTGTTCTAAATAAAGTTCTTTAATTCGTTCTATCCGCTGTTCTTCAAAAGAACATTCTTTGGCTAAATATCTTTCAAAATGTTTTTCTGATATTTTACACCAAAGAGAATAAAACTCATTAAAATCCATACCAAATAAATTTCTGTAGTTCTGGTGAAATAATTTAACTCCCGTAAACTCTGCACTTTTATGGTCCAACAAAGTACCATCTACATCAAAGAAAACCATCATACTTTTTCCTCAAACTAAAATAGTATGATAGTACGAATATTTGGCAGGAATATCTCTGTATCAGTGACACAATAGAAAAGATCTGATTTCTTCAAGTCATAACCTCTATTCAATAATTCTTTAAAAATTTCCTGAGGATATTATGTTCAAATAAGTAGGATGAAATTATGAACTGTTAATTAGTGACCATAGCGGTTGAGAACATTTTCCGTGTACAATCTGTTGCAGTTACAGATAAATTTTATTCATTAACTCTCTTGCATCGTTATGAAGCATTTCTTTGCTGTTTTTAGACTACTGTTATTATCTGGTTTTAGATTAATTATACTGGTTTTAGACTACTATTCATACTGGTTTCAGAATTGGGTCATGATATAGATATATAGAAATGCAGAACTAATGAATACAAGGGGGAATCTCATGGTAGTCATAAAAGAAATAGATGCACCCGAATTCGGGAAAATCCTTACGATCCTTTATGGAACAATGGGTTTGGTTTTTGGGTTTTTTACAACAATCGCTGCTTTAATGGGAATTTCGATACCAAGAAAGTTCGGAATCTTTTCATTGATTTTCGGGAAATGGGCTGTATTCAGTCTACCTATATTTTATGGAGTATCTGGATACTTCATAGGGCGTATTGCGGCTAGCTTATATAATATTGTAGTAGGTTCAAAAAAAGGGTTCAAGGTGGAAGTCTTGCGCTAAAAATTGGTATTCATAGAGGTAGGTATCGAAAAATTATCAATAAGTGTTGTTTGTATAATTTTATTTTTCCTCTTTTTCCCTAGGCAGCGTTTGTCTTTAATGCTAGTTCAGTCCGATAAGTAACGACATCAAAACTCATTTTGGCGCTTACTTTTTCCTAAGCTTCCATCCTCCAAAAAGGCAGGTTAAACCGCCCAATAATCCAAAACCTGGAGTAGAGTTATTTTTGCTCGATTCATTTCCACTTGAGCTATTACCGTTATCAGATTCAGAATTATTATTGTTTGAATTATTGAGTTCGACGGCGTTTTTTTCTTCAGATGACGATAAGTTAGTTTCGTCAACTACTCCTAAATCTTCAGTCGCGACTTCATCAATAAATACACCCTCATCAAAAAAAACTGGAACGTCAGTTATGTTTTGTTTTCTTGCTTCTTCGTCAATGATCTGATAAATCTCTTTTATTATAGTATCTTTTTCTTTGGAAGGTAAGGTTTCGTTAACCCCTACTTGCAATCTAGTAAGCTCTCCTCCGTATACTATTACCTGTCCTCTTTCCATATATGGATTGATTTTATCTTGGGTACTACCAGCAATTGCAGACAACTTATCTGCCCAAATAATTATTTCATTCTGGTCTTTTAGAAGAGGGATTTTTCCATATGCTGCAACTATTTTTTGTACTGGCGTGGTTGGTTTTTCCTTCATAACTTCTTGAATTGTATGTATGTCTGATTCAGAAAGATTCTCCGTGCTTTCTCCAAACCAGTAATAGATGCCTTGTTCTGAATTCAATGTAATTTCCTGCCTATAAGTTCCATACCCGAATTCTACCGGAATATCCTGTATACCCATTTCTTTTGCAGAATTGTCTATTAGAACGTATATTTCATTCATCAACGGCTCATCAACATTACCATACTTGAACAAAATTACAAAGTATCCCTTAGCATTAGTTCCGCATGTAACTACCTCTCCATGAGGATACATGTATTTGGAGGCAAGAGTGTCTTTTATTTTATTACCGAGTTCTTCAAGGGTTGAATTCCAGCTTTCCTTTTGTTCTTCAGTTTCCAGTACAGGGGGTTTGCCGTATCTGGTAATTACAGTATTCCCATATGAGTCTAGACCAAAGAAATACTTATAGTAATCAAAATTTACGTTAGTGATTCTAGAGTTCGAGTTATCACCCGACTGAACTAACTTATTATCGGCTAAGTTTACTCCAAAAGCAGTTCCTGTAGTGCAATAAAAAATCAAAAGAAATTCCATTAAATATATGAGGACAAATTTTATTTTTTTCATGTTTATCACTCTAAAAGAAGAATCTGCGAAATTAAATTGAACACTCAGTAACAATAGGCATTCAACTGTTTTATTAGTTAATTTGATCATAAGCCTATTTGATTGGATTTTCTACTTCAAGTGTGTACATTTGGAAATGTTACTCCATCACTAAAAATTAAAAGACTATTAGATATAGCCTTTTCAAGCTTTAATTGGGAGGACACTTAAATCAGAATTAATTCCAGAAACTGGAGAGAACCATTTATAACCATTAAATGTACCTTTGTGAATTCCTAAAACTATATAGTTACCAGATGATATGCGGTAGATTGGAGCTCCACTATCTCCAGTCGTTGAACTATAATTCGCTTTTACCTTGTTATAATATGGCCCTCCACCTTCGGTAAGTGTCAGTCCAGCACCCTTTATATATCCACTTTTTACCCCAGAAGCTGCACCAGACATATACACTTTCCAGTTTACCCATCCACTACTGGGAATTGTGCTCACGTAATTATAAACATCTGCAGCTGAACCGCCACCAATATGTATTTTTGCAGCCACATTGCTATAAGGGACGAAACATGCATCTGCATAATGACCACTAATTTTGCTGACAGATCCTGCCGCATCTGATGCCGGCTGATACATATCATAACCCACGTAAGTCCCAAGGTGTTGTACAGTTACATACCCTTTAGTTCCAGAACTTGTTTTAGCGGCATACCCTATTGTCCCCCAGGAACCAGTTTCACCGGTAACTTTTATAGCACCATTTATTGGACGATAGTAAGAGTCGTAACCACTAACTTCATCCTTGAATAAATCGCTTCTAGAGAACACGACAGGAACTTCCTGTACAGATACTTCATTTGCTCTTTTACTTATAAGGTTATAGATTTCATTAATTTGAGAATCTGTAACATTCAGACCTTTATAAAACGTAACCTCTAAATAACCATTAGCATCCCAACTGTAGCCTATAACAGGCCCTTTTGGATACAAGTATAATTTCATATTCGTATCATTATCCAAGAGAATTCTACTATTATCAAGTTTACTCAGCCAATTTTGTTTATCTACCTGAGTGGTATAGTTTGGAATCTGTCCTTTTGTCGCCAAGACATTAGGATCATTTTTCAAACTCTCAAAAGTCTGGGGGCCAAAATCAGGTATCTGTGCATCGTTAGAATCTGTTGTTCCCGAAATTTCATCTTGAGCTCATCCCAAAACCAATTTCTTTCCCAATATATTATACTATTTTCATGTTAGAAATTAGAGCAATTATTCAAAATTCAAGGTTTTGGGATAGGCTCCTTCTGATAATGTTTCCTGGGAATCGTTTGCAGATGCCGAAGCTACAAATATTACTCCAAACAGTAGCATTGCCAAAATAAGTATTCCTTTTCCATTTTTATTACACTTCATATTTTTTCTCCACAAGATTTTACCCCAGGAGGCAGAATCAGGCAAGCTTAAATATACGCAAAGCTAAGATGATTAAGTCTCTTAGGGTATGTTTTATGGAGTTCAGGTGACCTGAAAAGTACATTCGAACTCCATAAACTTATCTTTATTATTTGTTTATATATTTTAGGGCCAAGTTGTCAAACAATCTGAAAAGATGCAAGATTTATGATTATTTTTTTCAGAATTCTTACATAATAGGGCAATTGTTTAATGATTTGGCTAGAAAATTTATATATTCATAACCAACGTAAGTGCTTTTTTAAACTTAAAAAATTAGAAGCGTTGTTTTTAAGGAAAATACGAACTGTCCCCTCACATTAGAAGATCGTCACACATAATTATATCACAGCGGGTTTCGTTTTTCATCTCATCATTAGTGCCTTTGAGAGTTATCTTCTATTACCCTGGTAGTTTAATTTATTCTGGCTTTTGCCTTTCGCTTTTTTTCATTGCGTTGTAATCTTTTTCCATCCACTTCTAGTTCAGAAAAATTTCGACATAAGA
>DAQQ01000279.1:0-3704 GCA_002508465.1 Methanosarcina sp. UBA7
AACGTAGTAGCTTCTCTTTCAACAGATCCGAACAGTCCGATTGAAGTCAAATCGGTAAGTCAGGAAATCGGTTCCATAAAAAGTGGAGAAAACTCAATAGCACCAGCAAAATTCGATATAAAAATAGATAAGAAAGCAAAGGCTGGGGAATACAACCTTTACCTGAACCTTTCCTATGATTACCAGAAAAACGTACAAATAATGGATCCAGATGCAGTTGCTCAGACGTATGATGCAAACCGCTGGTATGGAATGATGAACCAGAATCTGACCTTAAAGATTAAGGTGAATGATCAGGCTGATTTTGAGATCGTGAACACTACAGGCAGTCTTTCACCAGGTGGGGAGAATATAGTTGATATAACGGTTAAAAATACGGGCGAGGAAGAAGCAAGAAACGTTAAAGCGATAATTAATCCAGCTGATCCTTTAAGTACAACCGACAGTGCAGCATTCCTATCTACTATAGCACCTGGCAGTACGGCTGTTGCAAAAATTAAAATTAAGGCAGATAGCGAAGCAGTCCCCAAAGTATATGGAATTGACACGGTTTTAAAATATGAAACTCCGGAAGGTGACATTAAGTATACCGACATCCTTCAGGCTCCGGTAGAAATAAGGGAAGCAGGATTCTTCGAGAAAATTTTTGGATGGATTTAATAATGGATAGTCCTCAGGACTATTCTTTCAATTTGAGTGAACTGATTTAAATTCTAGTTGAGAGTTTTTGTTTAGTTCTTCATTGATTGAAAACACAAGAACTCCAACTTTCACGCATTTTAGTTTGATTTTTCATTTTTGTACAATGTATCAAAATCATATAAAACCTTACTTTTTATATATTCTTCACCACAAAAAGCATAATTTGTCTTTTTTACTGGTGCAGACCTTTTGTCAAAACTTATGTATTTCTCTGAGCATTCCCTGCAATTTGCCACTGAATTAGTGCAAAATAAGCCAGGAACAAAACGTTCCAGGATTCCAGAAAAGCAGCTGCAAAAACTAAGATGGAAAGAACTCATGAACCTCTCAAAATGCAGTACTTTCCTTCATAAATAACCAAGTTAAGACAATAATTTGAAATTTTGGTTGATTTTATGTAGAAAATCCTGGGATTTGATAGACTGATTTGCTAATTCACAATCGTTAATAAGAAATAAAATTAAAATATTTGACTCAAATTTAAATTTCAGGCGTATAAAGCCTTGTTAACCGAAGGATTTTTAAACCGGACTAACCAAGATAATTTGTTTATCACAGACTTGGGCTTCAACCGTTGTTTCTGTTCGTTTCATCACCCATTTCTGTGATAAATATCCAGACAGAACAGAATTCTTCTTATTATATTTTACTTCTTTGGTTCAGTTATCAATTTCCAGGTCAGAAAATCAAGTTGTCATCATTTAAAAATACTGAACATAGTATATATTATTTAGGTGATAAAATGATTATAAAATCTTTTTCTCTTCGTTTTCATCACTCATGGTGATGATAATGCTTAATGAAACTGTAGCTCAAAAACTAGTGTTTCGATTCCAAAATAGATTCTTTATTTAGCATGAAAATGCTGCCATCAGCATTCATTTTTATATAGTTGTGCATGTTATTCAAGGAATATCATGTTTGTTTAGCATGAAAATGCTGCTATCAGCATGCGTTTTCATGTTGTTGTGCATGTTATTCAAAGAATATCATGTTCGTTTCCTGGAAAAATTCACGATCTCAGGTTCTATTCAAAAGTCAAATTTTATGAACCTATTTCAGAATCGCAATACTAGTTAAAATTGTAGCTCAAAATGGAGTTGGTGACGTTCAGCTGGTTCAGATTTCATTAATGGGTTTTTATCCTGGGGTTTATGGTTAATTGGGCAAATAAGTTTGTAGAGTGACCTCAGTAAGTAAGTTGATTTCTTAGTAATTTTATAGTGATTTTTTAGTGATTTTTGCACTAAACAGTGTTTAAACCCCAATAATTTTGACTAGATTCTTCTTAATCCCAAATAAATATCTTTTTATTAAAGAAAGTTCAAAGTCGTTGAACCCTCCCAATAGAAGCATTCCAAATAGATAAACTAACACACCTATTCCGGTTACCTCAAAAATCTTACCGATGTTTGAAATATCGAAGTAAGAAATAAAGAGGTACATAGTCAATGAAGACAAAATGCTTTTTACAATATCATGAAAATAAAATTCATGTTTAAAATATTTTAAAGACATATGAATACAGAGAACTGCCATAAAAAAATATGAGAGTAGAGTTGAAAGAGCAGCTCCGACAATACCTATTGAAGGTATGAGTAGAAGATTGATCAATACATTCGAAACTGCCGCAGCAATATTGATATAAGTTTGTGCTTTTGTTTTTTTGACAATTAATAGTGTATTGATAAAAATTTGAACAACTCCTGCCATAAGGCCAGAAAAAGCGATAACAGGAATCACTAACCAACCCGACATAAAATCTTCAGTTGTAAATATTCCGAGCAAAGGCTTTGCGAGAGCTGAAAGTCCAAAGACTGCAGGAATGGAAATGAAAAGGAAATATCGCAAAGAATAGGACATATAAATTATTACTTTGTCAATTTTATTTTCATCAAACAATTTTGTAAGTTCTGGAAGAAGAATAAGCTGAAGAGGACTTACAAGAAATTGTGTAAGGCTACCAATAGAACAGGCTGCCGAATACACGCCTACGCTTTTTAAACCGAGAAAGAAAGTAACCAAATATCTATCACTTGATTCTGTAACCCATCTGATAAGAGCATTAGGTGTCAGTGGTAAAGAAAATTGCAGGTATTCTCTTATATAAATAAATTTAGGGATAACAAATCCAATCTGTGATACAATGGTCAGAAAAGCAATTAAAATAATCACGCTCTGTACCAGTAATGTGGCTGCTATCAAACCAAGAAGCCCGTATCCCATTTTAATAAGAACAAGAGTAAAAAGTAGTTTTCCGAATACCTCAAAAAGGGTAAGGTACGAGAATTTCCGGATCTGTTTAAATACCCTAAAATAATAAAGAGACACAGGCTCGAGCACATTCAAGAGAATCAAAAGTGAGCCTGCTTGAATGAAATAAGCTGCCCCAGAATCCTTGAAACCAAATGTTGCAAGAGGTTCTGCAAACATATATAGTAAAAAAGAGACTAAAAGACCAGACATAGTCACGAAAAAAAGAATGGAGTAGACAGCTTCCCTTATTTTGTTTATCTCTGTTTCAGAAGACAAGAATCTGACAAGAGCCATTGAAAGACCCATAAGTGCAAATGGAGTAATAAGGGACGCAGTGATATTGATCTGAGCCCAGATGCCGTAATAATATGCTCCAAGGCTTTTTGTGATTATCGGAAGTAGAAAAAAATTACCCAAGCTTGTAAGCACTTGAACCGTGCCTATAAAGCCAACATCTCTTGCAAATTTTTGATATGACATTAATTAACCTTGAAAAGAGTTCTGTTTTTAAGATAGATAATGAGTAAACTCACAAAAATAATATTCAAAAGTGCTCTGGACATTTAACCCGATTTATAGTCAATATGGTATTTAAACTCTTTTGAACGGCATCTGCAACATGAGAAAATTTTTTATACTCTTGTAGACTAAGTTCATTATTTCCGGAATTCCGAATTTCCAGGATTTATGGTTGGGATACAACTTACAGCTAACAAAAGTAGTACAAAATTCTTTGGTCAAGCTTT
>DAQQ01000279.1:3747-13409 GCA_002508465.1 Methanosarcina sp. UBA7
TCAAGCTTTCTTTTTAAGAAAGGTTGGGGGGCAGTTTACGGCAGTTAAATCTATAATGGACTTCTTTGGTCAAGCTTTCTTTTTAAGAAAGGGTTCAGCTAACAAAGCTCGAAGGGTAGTCAGTTCTCTTGAAGCTGACGAATCAGCAGTTATTTCTCTTCCCTTCAGGCTTACGGTCTCAAGTATCCTCTTTGCTGTGATTTTACTCCTCTCCTTCGTTTACCTTTATGATTTTTTGGAAGAAGCAAAGGAAAAAGCAGCTATGGATGAGATTTCAAGGCTTACGGCTGCTGCCGAACAACTTTCCATGCGTGGAGAAGGAAGTGAAGTTTCCCTGGAGCTCAAGCTGTCTGAAAGCGTAAGTGCGGATTTCGGGGCTCTTCCTGGTAGGCAAGACAAATGGCCTGAGGATGCGAACGATTACTGTGTCCATACAGGAGAGAAAAGCACTTTCTATTATTCTGATGCCTCTTTCTCAAATCCTGAAATTAATGGGCCTGTGTTCCTTGGTTCAGGAAGACACAGGCTCCTACTCTCAACAAAGCTCGAACAAAAGTCAGGAAGGCTATTCGTGCTTATTTCCGAGAACAAAACTCTAGATAAAATCTAACTCTAAATAAAATCCGATACTCAGGAGAAGATTGCTGTGAGGGATTTTGCTCGCGATGACCTTGCATGGGCCGATTTTCTAATATCAAAATCGGCACTTATTCTTGCAAGTGTTATCTTTTTTGCAGCAATTTGTAATCTGATTGCTGGATTTAAGGAACTTGAAACCAAGGAAAAACTTGATTTTTTGGTTCTGGACTTTAAAACCGCAGTAGATGAAGTAGGTTCAGGCAATTCAGAATCAGGTAGTTACGGATCAAGTGATTCAGAATCAAATATTTACGGATCAGGTGATTCAGGACCAAGAGGAGATGTAGAATCAGACAATTATCAGGCCAGAGATCAACAGGGATTTCAGAGGGAACTCCAAAGTGGACGTATGGATGCTCTGAATGAATCTCACGAGTCTTTCTATTGTTTCACTGAACAGGAAATTTTCAGGGATTTACCTTTTACGGAAGATATAAAGGTACGAGTTTCTGGAGAATATGTCTGTCTGGAAGCCGATTTAGGGGAACGTAATTTCAGAGCTGTAAAACCTTTTGCCTTCAGGGTCCTGCCTCTTAACGAATCTATGCTGCATGAAAAACTCAGTGTAGAGTTTGGAGCTCCGGGCAACGAGGAGACTCCTCTTACAGCCGATTATTCAGAAATTAAGATTTTCCTTCAGGCGTTGGGGACCGAAGAAGCAGTCCTGAACCCAAGTGAAAATATCTCATTAAAGAAAAAATTAATTTATGTGAAAGATGAGGAGGGGATCTCTGCTTTTGGCTGCGTCCTTGTTTATCAGTAGTTCTTTGTTTATCAGTAATTCTTTGTTTATCAGTAATTCTTTGTTTATCAGTAATTCTTTGTTTATCAGTAATTCTTTGTTTATCAGTAATCTGCTCAAAACTCTGCTCAAAAAGAGGCTCATAGCTACAGTTCGGCTCAAAGATGCCTTAAAACCTGTAAAGAAAACTTGTACGTTAATGTTCAGGGACGATCGCGGAGTACTTGAACCTCATACCGACCTACTTTCCGTAGCCCTTGCAGTGATAGGTTTTATGGTTTTCGCAGTCCTGATGTCACAGACTTATCTTGGATACGAAGACCGTTCTTTTGCTCTTGAAAATTACGAAACCGCATCTCTTCTTGCCGAAAAGCTGGCAGATGCTCTTGCTCTGGAAGCGGAAAGTTCAGGCTTGATTTCGGCAGCTTCACTTGACACACTTTCGGGTCCGGACGGAGTTAGTAAAAGAGCGAGGCTTTTTGCAGCTTACTCAGGGAATTATCGGTTCCTGGTTGAAGTCCGGACAGGAGACGGTCAGTGGCACTGGAGAATCACACCGGACAATACCGATCCTGAAGCCTTTGCTGACGACCTGGAAAAAGTTGCAGCTTCTGTACCCGTTATTATAGAACTGAATCCTGCAGAATCGATCTCTGGGATGCTTACTGTCGTGATATATAAAACAGAATGGAACTGAAAAGGAGAGTCAGTAAATGAGAAAAGCTGAATGAAAGTTAGAAAACCATGACGGAAGTTAGAAAAAATCAATGGAAGTTAGAAAGCCCGAATGGAAGTTAGAAAATTTTAAAGGAAGTTGGAGAAGCTTGAAAGAAGTTAGAAAAGCTTAAAGGAAGTTGGAATGAGTTTGAAAATGAGAAATATGGCACGAAAATGAGAGAGATTGTATGAAAAGTGAGAAAACTGGAAAGCCCATAAAAAGGAGCAGGAAATCAAGACTAGAAGGACAAGATAAGGTAAGACATCCAATAGTTCCTGAAACTCTCTGGAAATCCCAAAAGAAAAAAGGCAAGTTGATTGCAGAATGCTCAGGTTATTTCACAGTTTTTGATGCCCTTTTTTTGCTTGTTCTGATTTCACTTGCAGGTATCCTGCTAATGCCTTCCATGCAAACAGAAAAACAATATTATGCGGCCGAATATGTCACTTCTTCGGAACTTGATGTTTATCTGCTTGAATCATTGGTTTCCTGTAAACTTGAAGATTTCGAATATGAGATTTCGCCTCTTGAAGCTCTTAATATATCAATACCTGAAAACTCGGTTGTGGAAAATTCTTCTCATGCCCTCTTCGGAAAAGAACAGAAACACAGGACTTTTGCTGACCTGGTTGCGGAATATCTTGCCATTTCTCTTGCAATCTCAAACGATGAGTCCAGCGACGGTTCAAATAATGTGCATAAGGAATCCCCAGTTTTTATAAACCCTCTTGCTGAGGACTATTCTTTCCGGAATGCGGAAGCTATTTCGGCATATCTGGATCAAAAGGCTGCAGGAAGATTTTCCTACAGGTTTGAAGCTTACTGGCATCCTGTAGAAGTTTTTCCTGTACAAAGCGAACTTATTATTGGGGAAGGGCCTCCTGCAAATGCAATCCGGCAAAGTACAAAGCTTTCCATGCCTCTTTACGACAGTGCTCCTTCAAAAGCTGCACTGCTTGATTCTGTTAATGACTCTGTGCTTGAAACTTCCCTGAACTCCTCAGATGAAGAAGCCAGCAAGATACTCTTCCAGGCTTTTAATGCTTCGCTTGACGCAGCAGCTCTGGAAGGTGCAGAGGTAGTTACCGGGCTGCTCTTCCCATCGGATTATTTCGGATCAGGTTTCGGGGAGGAAAATGAGGAATCTTTTCAGACTCTTCTATATGGAATCTCTGAAAATCCTTTAAAGGAAAACTCCGGTGAAGAAATTTTTACGGCATATTTTTCAGATTTAATTAGAACCGGACTTCTGGACAATTCAAGTGCTTTTCCTGAAAATGCATCAACAACCAACCTCTCTTTACTTGAGGACCTGATAACAGAACATATAAAAAGTGAAATTCGATCCGAACTTGAAGCTGAGTTCTCAGGTGAGATTAACGAAACGGTTTATTCCATTCTTGAAGCTGAAGATCTCACGGAAGCCCGAGCTCTTCGTGATGCACATATTGAGTCCGTTAACAGGCAGATAAATCCTGGAGGGGCGAGAATAGTTTTGATCTCCTGGAACTCTGCCTCATAAACTTGAATATATGCTTATGGAAAACATGCTTATCACTGAAACATATGATTGTGGAAAAGTGCATTACTGAAACGTTTCAATCTGGAAGAAACCAGATGACTCCTTTCCCGACACAAACTATATATGTTATGGTGCGTTCTCTAGTGATGTTTTTACCGAAAAACTCATGCTTTTCCAGGGATTCCTGAAAAGTCACACAGCAGTTTGCTGTGACGGATTAGAATCTCCCGATCGATGTGTTGGTCCGTTATAATCGGTAAAGATATAACTTCAGCCCAGAAGAGCTCTCTTCAGGGCATCGATCAATTGATATCAGGAGAAATATTATGGCAAAAATGCATACTAAAAGAAAAGGCAAGTCCGCTTCATCCAGGCCCAACAGAACCGAATCGCCTGAGTGGTGCAAGATCAGCGAAGAAGAAGTTACTTCAATTACCCTTGACCTCTGGAAACAGGGTGTATCTACTTCTGAAATCGGAATGACCTTAAGGGACCGTTATGGGGTTCCTGATGCAAAGCTCATCACAGGCAAGAAGATCACAACTATTCTTAAGGAAAACAACGTTGCTATGAACGTTCCCGAAGACCTTACAAATCTGATTGTAAAGGCCCTGAGGCTCAGAAAGCACCTTTCTATTAACAAGAAAGATGTCCACAACAAGCGTGCTCTCAACCTTACTGAATCCAAGATCAGAAGGCTTGTTAAATACTACAAGCAGGAAAAGGTACTCCCAAGAGACTGGTTCTACAAGCCTGAAACTGCAGAAATGATGATTACCAGGTAAAAACCTGGAAATCTTTTTCGGGTCAAATAATTTTTCTGGTCGGTTTTGCCTCTCGGGCAAACCCACCGCTATTTAAAATCAGCTTTTACTCTTTTCTTTACCTTTTTCACTGACTACTTTTGAAATTGCTGTTTACTCTTTCTCCCAAGGGAACTCCTTACTTGTATTGGTTTTTACGGGTTATGTGCGAGTGCTACTTCAGGGCTTCCGGGAACCACACACCTCATACCTGCAATCTCCCCGATAATTACGGGAAGGCCATAAACCTCCTCGATTACTTTAGGTGTAATTACCTCGGCACCACCGCAAGCGTGAACTTTTCCTCCCTTCAGGAAAATAAACCGATCTGCATACCTGAGAGCCTGGTTAAGATCGTGCATTGTCATTATGGCTGCAATTCTGTGCTCAAGGACAATCTGCCTGATAATAGCTAGAATCTCAACCTGATTTTTCATATCAAGGCTGCTTGTAGGTTCGTCAAGAAGAAGGACTTTAGGTTCCTGTACGAGTGAACGTGCAATTGCAACCTTCTGGAGTTCCCCTCCGCTCATTTCATCGATATATGCAAGGCGGAGTTTTTCCATGGAAAGTAACTTGAAGATTGAATCGACTATTTGAAGGTCTTTTTCGGTAACATCCCATTTGATATGGGGTCGTCTTCCGAGTAAGACTGCATCAAAAGCTGTCAGTCTCCCGGTTTCTACCCGCTGGGGAACATACCCGACAAGGCGTGCGATCTCCATTGTTCCAAGGTTAAAAAGGTTATTTCCGTCAAGATGAACTGCTCCTCCTTTAGGGCGAAGAATTTTGTTAAGACACTTTAAGAGCGTAGTCTTGCCAACCCCATTGGGCCCAAGAATTGCTACAATTTCTCCTTCCTCGATAGAAAAGGCTACTTTATGGAGAATTTTACGGTTGCGATACAAGAATTCAAGTTCTTCTACTGAGAGAATCATCGTTTATACCCCTTAAGAAGTAAGTATATGAAAACAGGCGCTCCCATGAAAGCAGTAAGGATAGATACGGGAAGCACATACGGTGATATTATAAGCCTTGCAGCAGTGTCTGATGCCAGAAGCAGAATTCCTCCAAACAGGGCAGACCCGGGTATCAGGTACCGCTGGTCGTCCCCTATTACCCTTCTGACCATATGAGGACAAACCAGCCCTACAAACCCTATAACCCCAAGAAATGCAACAAGCACTGCAGAAACAAAGGCTGCGATTACCATGCCTGTTAACCTTATCCTTTCAACATTGACACCGAGTCCCTTTGCAGTTTCATCTCCGGCATCTATAGCATTGTAGTTCCAGCAATTGGCAATGAAGTATATAATTGAAAGCAGAACAACGCCTGACATTATTTTAAGTTCCAGCCAGTTCACTCTTCCTACATCGCCAAAAGTCCAGAAGACTACTGCTGCAAGCTGGGTATCGTCAGCAAAGTACTGGAGGAATGCCGTACCTGCGGTAAAGATGGAAGAAAGCGCAACTCCTGCAAGTACCATTACCTCGGGGGAAGCACCCCGTATACTCGAGATTAGCAAGATCACTCCTGTTGCAAGGAGACAAAAGAAAAGGGCTACTATTGTTGTCAGATAAGGGTTATTGATTATCACGGCATTTGCAACTGTGGACTGTACTTTCCCTGTGCCAAGAACTACAACGGACACTGCAGCTCCAAAAGCCCCTGCGTTTGAGATCCCAAGCGTGAAAGGAGATGCGATAGGATTACGCAGGATAGACTGCATCGCGACCCCTGCAACCGAGAGTCCGGCTCCTGCGACTATTGCAGCCAGGGCTTGAGGGAGACGGATGTTCCAGATTATTAAATCCCATTTTGTAGAAACACTGTGCCCTGTTATGGTTTGAAGCACTTCGTAAGGCGGTATTGTCACCGCTCCTACCGAAATTGAGTAAATAAGCATAATGAAGAGGAATAGAATCCCCCCCATTATCCAGAAGTATTTTCTGCGTATGTATGCAAGATAATCTTCCGGAACTGCTCCTTTGGCGAAATGCACCTGTTAGTACCCTCCATCTTATTACAGAATTTGCTTAAAGCCTGTATTATTGTATTGTCCGTTCAGGTCTGAGAACACAGGTTTACCAACAAAGAAAGTGTATATCTCGTTGGCTTTTGCTTCCGGATCGATATCTTTAAACCTGTCCGGATAGAGCACTTTTCCAATAAAGTAAGCATTTGCAAGTACGGACTCATAGTTGGTGCTGTAGAAATTATAAGGGATTACTCCATAGACTTTTTTGTTTTTTACAGCCGAGAGCCCTGCGAGGGACGTATCATTCTTTAGCTCGCCAACTGCACCTTCATTACCAAGCTGGAGGGTTCCAACATCAACAAATATATATTCTGGATCCCAGTCTACGAGTGCCTCCTTGGCAATATCCGCATGCTCTGTACCCATTCCGGCTGCGACATTCTTTGCATTCACCCAGAGGAATGGCGCATAAGCAGGTTCTGTAGAGATTATTCCATGAGCTCCAGACAATCCAACCCCACCGATATAGACAGTTTTTCTTTCGGATTCAGGAATGTCTGCAGTCCTGTTTTCAAGATCCTGCATTGTGGCATTAATATAATTGATTACTTCCTCTGCTCTTTCCTGTTTGCCTACTACCTTGCCCATTACCCGAAGTGAATTGTACATTTCAGCTTTCTGTGTCTCATTATTCAAAGAACCGTAAGGGAATGAGACCACAGGGATACCGGTTTTGTCCTGAAGGGCGTCGGCTTCAGTAGCAGTAGGTGCTGCTGACTGTCCAATCATACTGGCCTTCAGGATAACCTGAGGGTTAATCTCGATGATTTTCTCAGGGTCATCTTTACCCCTGGCCTCTCCAATCAGGGGATAATTTTTAAGCTGTGGATTCGCATATACATAAGGGCGTCCATCGAGTTCGTTTTTCTTCTGATCCATGCTATCAACCCCTACTACATAGTCCTGGGCCTGCAAGTATACGAGATAGCGCAGGCACCCGGCTCCTGAGCAAACAACCCGTTCTACACTTTCAGGTATAGTGACTTCTCTACCAAACCCGTCCGTGATTGTAAGCTCTCCGGATTCTACTGCCTTATCAGCACCTGAAACTCCTGAGGTTTCTGATGGAGACGATCCTTCCTGATTCTTGTCAGATGCAGACTTGTCCGCACATCCTGAAGCTACTATCAGGGAAGCAAAGACGACTCCTATAAAAATAATTTTATATAATTTGTTATTATAATTAAGTTTCATGTTACATCCCTCTATGATCAAAGAGTAAAAGTATTACATAAAATTAACTAAATTATCTTAGTTAATATTCAATCTAATGAATTTTTTAAAAATGATGAACTATTGTGATTTTTAAAGCCAGATAAGAATAAACTTATGGTGTAACCTTAACCGACTTGTTTTTAATTGTTGAAAATGAAAACTTATGGTAGTGGCTGTTTTTTGGAAGATTAATGCTTTTAAAAGTTAACTCCGTGAAAAATTAATCCTGTGAAACTGAAACAAAAAAGGAAGTAAAATTAAAAAAACAAGATAAAAACATAACTAAAATTGAATAAAAATAATAAAAAATAGATAAAAACTACATGAAGCAATTGAGTTCTGGACCTGAAGTAATTTTAACTTATGGAGTTCACTCAAAATTACTTCACGTAATCTTTGGAAATACTAAACTGAGGAACTACTAAATTGGCACAATATACTTTTTATACACTGATCATATCGGAATCGCTTTGAACCCAAGGCTGCCATACTGTCCGTTTATCTCGAAGTATAAAGGTTTACCCAGGAAGAAGGTATAGATTTCGTCGGCTTTTGCTTCCGGATCGATATCTTTAAACCTGTCCGGATAGAGCACTTTTCCGATAAAATAAGCATTTGCAAGCACGGATTCATAGTTGGTGCTGTAGTAGTTGTAAGGAATCACTCCATAGACCTTTTTATTCTTTACAGCCGAGAGTCCTGTGAGAGACGTATCATTCTTTAGCTCGCCAATTGCTCCTTCATTACCAAGCTGGAGGGTTCCAACATCAATGAATATATACTCTGGATCCCAGTCTACGAGTGCCTCCTTGGCAATATCGGCATGATCTGTGCCCATTCCGGCTGCGACATTCTTTGCGTTCACCCAGAGGAATGGCGCATAAGCAGGTTCTGTAGAAATTATTCCATGAGCTCCTGCACTGCTCACTCCTCCAACATAAACAGTTTTTCTTTCGGATTCAGGAATGTCCGCAGTCCTGTTTTCAAGGTCTTTCATCGTAGCATTGATATAATTGATTATCTCTTCTGCCCTTTCCTGTTTGTCTACTACCTTACCCATTATCCGGAGTGAACTGTACATTTGAGCTTTCTGCTCTTCATTCTTTAAAGACCCGTAAGGGAACATGACAACAGGAATTCCGGTTTTATTCTGAAGTGCTTCGGCATCAGCACTATTGGTCGCTGTCGGCTGGCCGCTTGCACCTGTTTTCAGGATGACCTGAGGGTTGATGGCAATTATTTTTTCAGGATCATCCTTGCCTCTGAATTCTCCAATAAGGGGATAATCTTTAAGCTGCGGATTCGCAAGGACATAGGGGCGGCCTTCTACTTCGCTTTTCTCTTTTTCTATGCTGTCAACCCCTACTACGTAGTCCTGAGCCTGCAGGTATACAAGGTAGCGCAGACATCCGGCTCCTGAGCAAACAACCTGTTCTACACTTTCAGGTATAGTAACTTCCCTACCAAATCCGTCAGTAAGTGTAAGTTCTCCGGATTCTGCGGCCTTATCGGCACCTGAAGCTCCTGAAGCTTCTGAAGCTTCTGATGGAGACGATCCTTCCTGATTCTTGTCAGATGCAGACTTGTCCGCACATCCTGAAGCCACTACCAGGGCAGCAATGAGAACTCCTATAAAAATAATTTTATATAGATTATTACCACGATCAAACTTCATGTTACTTTCCTCTATCTTCAGAGAGTAAAAGTATTACATAAAATTAACTAAATTATCTTAATTGTTATTAAATTTCAATAATTATTATAAGATGCTGAACTATTGTGGTTTTTAAAGCCAGATAAGGATAAAATAGCGATGTAATCTGAACTAGCTTGCTTTTAATTAATGAAAATAAGAAATTATGGCAATTGCTGTTTTCTGGTGGATTGACGTATGTAAAAGATTAATTCCATTAAAAATAATAAATTAAAACGAAGATAAATTAACTCCACTAAAACTAATAAGTTAAAACGGAGATAAATTA